>JAYTVL010000506.1:0-13438 GCA_043744075.1 Pirellula sp.
ATAGTAGTGGACGAGGTACGAGTCCCTGCGATTTGCGTCGCATACAGGACTCGTTGCCTCGTCCACTACGTTAATCTTTAGCTGTCCCAGACCTCTCGCGATCCTTAGCCCGGTGACAACCACTTCAAGTAGTTAAGCGTCTGTTCAGTCAGTTGGGAATTGCCGTTGATGCTTGCCAATTCCAATTGCGTTCGTGACTCTTTCACGCTTCGCAAAGCTTTCAAGTACAAAGACAAATCAGCGCTACAACGTCTGCATTCTGGCTGTGCGGCTTGTTTTGCGCGACAAACAGGACAGGCAAAATCCTGTATTACTTCAGGCCCCAGTTGCCGAACGGGACTATCATTCGGTCCCGTCGGTCCCGTACTTCTAGCTGCATAATAAATTGGATCGATGGTCATGCTATGTAAAACAACAAATCCTCTAACTCTGCATACAACCCATCCAACAACGTTGCGTCGTTCTCTTGTTCGGCACTCTGAATCAAGCCAATCAAGCGATCGATGTCTTCCGCATCGTCTCCCGATACGGAACTGCGAATGGACTTTGCTCTTTGCACAATAGGATTATGAATTAGTCCATTCGTCGCGGCACCATCGATCCTATGCTTTGCATCGGTCTCAATAGTCTCGACCCATTCGCTACGACTCGCTTCTTCGTCCTCGTCGGTCAAACTGGATTCGACCGCCATGGAATTGAATCCGTCGGAATCCTGAAAGAGAGACTCCAAACGTTCTTCAGTCGCTTGCCGTCCGCTCTCTCCCATCTGCGATAGCGCATTGTCAATTTTCAAAGCTTTGGAAATGTTTGTCCTGCGTTCAATCGCAGTAACGGTCAACGTGCCATCCAATGTCAAATCGAATCGAACGAGAATTTCGCCGTCGGAATCCTCGACTGAGTTAAGCCCCTCGAGCTTGAACCGACCTATCGATTGATTGCGACTCAATTGCGAACTTTCGCCTTGAAAGATATGCACATCTACAATCTTTTGGTTTGACGACGTCGTTACGAAGAGGTCTTCGTACTTGGCCGGCAGCGGCGAATTCCTTCGAATGATCGGCACAAAAACAAGTTCTGGATTGTAGATCGAACCCTCAAGTGCTGAAACACCCAGTGTGTGTGTCGCGACGTCGATCAGCACGGGACCAACCGAAAAACCATCCTGCATGGCCGCCTGCGTGGCAGCTCCCAACGCAACAGCCAAGTCGGGATTCACCGACCATTTTGGATCGCGTTGAAACTCTTCTTTCAATCGACGTTGTACCAAAGGTGTTCTAGTCGAACCACCCACTAAGATCAATTCGTCCAAATGGCTCGTAGATAATCCTGAATCTCGGATCGCATCATCCACACACGTAATAGTCCGTTCCACTAGTGCCGCAATTAGGTCTTCGTACTCAAACCTGGAAACCTCTATGTCCAGATTGACAGGCTTGCCATCAATCGTCGCGATGAACTCCTCGGCAATACGAACTGCACCTGTCGAAGAAAGCTCACACTTCGCCCGTTCGCAGGCTTGTATCAATCGCCATCTAGTCGTGCTTTGCCCCATCAAATCGAAATTGTATTGATTGAAAAACGCATCTGATACATGCTTGCTTAGCAACTCATCAAAGTCATCTCCGCCAAGGTGCGTGTCCCCCTTGCTACTAAGCACTTCGACTACGCCATCCTCGACTCTTACAATTGAGACGTCAAATGTTCCACCACCTAAATCATAGACAATCAAGTGACGCCGATCGGCCGTATTGGAGTGATATACTAGGCTTGCGGCAGTTGGTTCGTTAATAATGCGTTCAACTACGAAGCCAGCCAATTGCCCCGCTTCGCGAGTCGCTTGACGTTGGTTTTCGTCAAAAAAAGCTGGGACTGTTATTACGGCTCGACTCACCGTTCTTCCCAAAAACGATTCGGCTCTTTGCTTTAGTCGGCGCAATATCATCGCGCTGATTTCCTGAGGGGAAAACTCCTGTCCGGCCATCTTGATCTGAACCGCTTGTCCCATGCGGCGTTTCACCGAAGCAACGGTCCGATCCGGAAAAGCCGACAATTGGTTTTTTGCGGCATTGCCTACGATCAATTTGCCGTCAAGCGCCATTCCGACGACCGACGGGAGTAACGAAGTGCCCTCCTCTTCGATTACTTGCACCTTACCATTCACGTAAACGGCCACTACGCTGTTGGTAGTTCCAAGATCGATACCTACGATTGTTGACTGTTGATCTTCCATTTGATTTGAATCAGGCCGTGAGCCTGTCGTAGTAGTGTGTGATGGCGGGCTGACAGCCTGCTCTGGGTTACTCTAGGTTAGTCGGGGCTACTCTGGAATTATGTCGCGATTCGAACTTCGGCACATCGCAACGTACTGCTCCGCCAACGATAAAGCGGACGTAGCTGCTGCGCAACGTGGGCGCTGGGAACTTGAGGGTCGACGATCATATCAATCGCGTTCATGGAATCGGCATCAAAGGGTTTGTACAACACGTCGACACGCTCAATTTCGCATTGCTTCATTAATCGATGAACGCGAGCAAGAAGCAGTTCAAGTCCTCGATGGGTCACATTTTGCGTTGAATTAGCTCGCCTCGCCGTAGCGATCGAGTGCGCAATACCGGCACGGAGATCCTCAAGCCATTTGCCGGCAAACGTCTTCGCAATCCATGGAGCTTTCGACACCATGGCATCGTAGCGATTCAAAACATTGACATCAGAGCGAGCACTTTCGGATTCTTGCACGATCGATTCAATGGCTCTTTGTAAGCTCTCTTCTATTTCAGCAATGGCCTCGGCCATCTTGCGACTTTCTGAAGTATTGGAAGCGCTCGTATTGGAAGCGCTCGTATTGGTAGGGAGCGCAGCTATTCGTTGCTCTAGTCGTTGAAGCGTGTCATTCAACGATTGTTGCAGCTCGCGCCCTCCTCGTACTTGGAGTTTGAGTTCATGCCGCAACGTCGTAAAGGCCTCCACGATATCCACAGCGCCCAAAAGTTCGAACGCCGGTTCCATTGAAGACCCCATTGCTTCGTCAACCGATGCTATTCCCGCAGTGTGACCAATTTCCATACTATTGTGAGCTCTTTCATTCATCGAAAACTATTCCTGATTCCCTAAGGCGAGCAGGTTGAGCGTCGAGAGTCTGGGACGTACTTTCTCAGCTGCTGCAATAATCGCTAAAAGGTCTGGTTTATCGCGATTTCGAGTCAAAAGCGCTGCTGCCTGAACCATTGGATCATTGAGCATTTGGTAAGCAGCGTGAATATCCCGAAACTTGTCTGGGTCCCGGTCCGGTGGATGTTGCCGCACCAAACTCAAGTATGCCTTGCGGATTTCTTCGGCGGTTGCGTCCGATTTCAGTTCGAGAATCTGATGTGCGTTGCTAGCGGAGACACTCATCGTCGGGACCTACTTTGACTTACTTCGCGTTTTTTCTTTTCAAGTTCTTTCTCTCGTTGCTTCCTGTCAGCTTTTCGCTCTTCGGCAGTTAACCCAGCAATCGGCTTCGAGACATTTTCTTCATCTGGATAGGCTGCGTTTGAAAAACCCCCGTTACTCAAATCTACTTGTTGCGTTGCTACAAAAAAGTCAATGGTGTCCTGCATGGATAATCCATATTTAAAAAAGAGCGATCCAATTTTTTTAATGAATTGCTCTGGCGACGCTTTTTTATTCTGCAATTCAGTGATGTTTTTTAACTCAGCCACTCCCTTGAAGCCAAGCTTTGAAGTGACTTTGTTCATGATGAGAGGCAAGTCTCGCAAGCTCACTTTGCCTTGGCCGTCCTCATCATCATCATCATCATCGTCATCTACAAGCCCACTCATTCTGGCTCTTTTTGCTCGGCAATTTGGACAATCGCATATTGCATCGTCACCTTCGTCGTCACCTTCGTCGTCGTCGTCGTCGTCGTATTCGTCGTCGTCGTATTCGTCGTACCTAGACGACCCAAATGACTTTCGATCTGCATCCTCGGCTTTCGCTTCCGCGATGATCTCGCTGGCCACATCTGCTATATGGTCGAATTGGTATCGATAGAACGGGTCCTTTTCGTTGCGAGCCGCTTCCTTCACGAGCGTGACCATCGGTTGATAATCGATCATGAGATAGTCTGGAAAACGGTCCGATTCGACAAGCCATTCCAATACAGCCGCAGCCAACCTCGGCTCCTGCAACGCAAGCCTCTTGATCGATGGCGTCGGCAAGTAGTCATTTCCCAACGGCCAAAATTGATGGTGAGCACCCCAGGAAAATGCGTCGATCTGGGTCGCAGATAGGCTCTTGTTATCATACGACTTAATTTGGTCCGCAAAGGCCCTTCCAAGCTTACTTGCCTGAAGTCGATAGCCTTTGTGCTTCAATCCTGTCCTCACGAGATCCCAAAAGAACGAACCCAGGGAAAAAAGATCCGCCAACCCAATTTTGCTTGCTTTTTCTAACTGGCCTTCTACGCCAGCACGGAACGGTTTCAATTCGGAGCTGGGAATATTCAATTGTTGCAACGCGGCAAAAGTCATAACGTCGAAAACAAAGTCGCTACACTTCTGCTCTTCCCGAGCGGCCATAGTAAGCTGTGAGAATCTCGCACGGTCGCCACTTCGCAAAGCGAGACCAGCTCTCAAAAACGCTAGCCAATTACGATTCAGCCAAGTTGGCCATAACGATTCCGCTTCGTCTAGCGCCCTATTTGCCAATTCTAAGTCTGACTTTCGACGACTTAGTCGCATCGCTTCTCGCAGTTTTAACTTCCAGGGCAACGCTTTAGCAAGCGGATCTTCCAATCGTTGACCGCTCAGATTTTGGACCAAGGCATTTGCTTTATCCAGTTGGTCCTCGTCCAAATAGAAATCGATCAGTTCAAGCGACGTTTCAACTTCACTGGGTATGTATCGAACTAAGTCCTCTTTCGCAACAATGATTTCTCTCTCCAACTCCTCTTCTTCCGCGTCGGAAACGTCATTATCGTCGACTTGTGATTCCAACGAGCTAATTAGCTTTTCATGAGCGGGCAAATACGTTGGACATTTTTGAATTGCTTTGCGCAGTAGCCCATCGATGCGATCGAAGTCAGGCACCGAATCTGAGAACGAAAAAGAAAACTTTGACTCACCATCATCCGAGCTTCGTGCTTCCTCAGCGCAGAGGAGATAGATCTTACAAGCGAGCGCGTCCCTGACCTGTTCCGGCAAATGGGTTAGTCTTGGCAAGTCGTGATTAATATACGCCTTTGAAGCCTCTTCAATATCGTCTTGCGCGTCTTCAAACGAAAGGGCATAAACCAGTCGCGTTCGATTCCATTTCGGATCGCTTGACGGTCCAGGAACTATTTTGATTACCCGATCAAAAACATCCATGTCTCCTTGTGCTAAAGCGAGTTCGACACATGCACGTCCTACGTTCGATACGAATTCATTATCTAGTTTTCGATACCCATTGAAAAAATTGGCCAGCATGGCAACTTGAGAAATCGAAAAGGTGATTTCGGTATCGCGATGCCTAACCTTGGCAATGGTTTCCGCCGCCACGACTGCCTCCTTGCGAAACCGCAAAGCTTTTGCATGATTGATCTGTACCAACGATGGGGTTGGGAGTTCGCCTGCCAACGGTTGATCAAACTCTGCGTGCAGTAGAGTCGACGCGATTCTGGCGGGACGATGATCGCCGTCTAACCTATTCCAGTTCTGGCGCGCAGTCTCGATATCGCCAGTGTAGTATGAGTGCAACCCGCGAACAAATAACCGCCAATCCGCAAATGGACTACTTCTTGGAATATCCCTTAACCTCTCAATTGCATCGTCGAATTTTCCTTGATAAGTCAATTCGAGAGATTCGTTGACTCTGGCCGCTTCGATTTGCAGTTCGTTTGCTAGCTTTAGGCGATAATCTTTGTTATAGACCGCAGCATCTTCATCACGCTCGTTTGGTCCCACTTTGGGTTTGATATCAAGCGAGATCGTACTGCGTGGCGCAGTTACCAGATGGACATTTCGTTTCTCCAATCGCTGGTTTTGGCGTTTTTCCAATTCTGCTTTTCGAGACGCGGAACCTTTATTTTTTCGCGACGTCATGTGCCTCTCCCTGCCCTATCAGTCCAACCCGCAATGAAACAGTCCATTTTCCGCCCAGGATTTTCACGACTATACCAGAAAAATACCTTGTGGGCGAGAGGCAGATAGAAACCAACCTGTAAATTGGGTGGCAACCACCATGACTGCAGTCAAATCACTCCGGTGCAGACTTGGGATCAGAGTTCTTATTTTCAATAACGTCGATGGTCGCCTTTTTCTCACGCCAAGTCGGCTTGCGTTGTCTAGCACGCGGATGGTGCGACGCCTGCAACTCAGGTATCAATTTTTCGTCAAAAGTCTTCGAAAGCGGACGAGCAGGTGTTTGCACGATCGTCGCTTCAAGTTTTTGCTCGTCCAGCCTTAATATCTCATTGATTTCAAATTCGACTTCTTGGTTTTCCTCAAGAAAACAGCCCTGGAGCCCACCTCGCAAGGCAGAGAAGTGAAAGAAAACATCTTCGCGAAAATGGTCCGTTTTGATAAATCCGAATTTGCGATCCGGTATGATTTTGATAATGTGTCCGACCCGCATCGTTTAGCCTCGCCCCTCAGGACGCAAACGCCCCACACTGCTTTGGAAATACTTTTTCCGTCTCGCAACGACAGCGTCTCGATGATGACTTTCCGACAAGTCGTCCAGATTCGACTGGCAGAAACGACAGCCAATCCTTTCCAGGTGAAATTTGATATAGTCGGCTTGATCATCCATCATCGCGCCTAACAAATAGCTGCCAAGCTCTTCACGACTTGGACAACTCAATCGATGCCGTCGCCAAATATCGCCCACGGAATGAACTCCGCTATCGCGTCGAGAGATGACGTGGCCGAGCTGTTTTCGCAAGGACTCATCGCTTCGCAACGCAGCCTCAATTCGAGCCATTTCGTCCGCAGGTAAGGACTCCTCGATGTACGCTAGCAAAGTTGAATCGTTGATCTTCTGCATTAGCTGTTTCTCAATGTACCGATGGCGAGCGTCACATTCTGTCCGCCAAAGCCGAAACTGTTGTTCAGCGCTACTTGGATCTTAGACGGTCTGGCGACGTTTGCAACATAGTCCAAATCGCAATCCGGATCCGGCGTCTCTTGATTGATTGTGGGGGGTAAAACTCCATCGCGGATAGCCATCAAGCAAACAATCATTTCAGTCACTCCGGCCGCAGCAATCAAGTGTCCCATCATGCTCTTGGTGCTCGAAACCGGCGTTAGCCGCGCGCGATCACCAAACACACTCTTGCATGCAAGAGTCTCGGTCCGATCGTTGACCGACGTGCTGGTACCGTGCGCATTGACGTAACCTATTTCGTCCAAATTTAGCTTTGCGTCGGCGATAGCATTTCGCATACAGCCGATGGCTCCACGCCCCTCAGGATGGATATCCGTGATTCGATAGGCGTCTGCGGTGCTGCCGTAGCCGAGCACTTCACCGAATACCTGTGCCCCCCTTTTTTTCGCGTGCTCATATTCCTCGAGAATGACGATGGCAGCCCCTTCACCAAGCACGAAACCATCGCGGTCTTTGTCGAAAGGTCGCGATGCTTTCGTTGGATCACTGTTCCGTTGTGAGAGTGTTGTGAGCAAACTAAAACCGGTCAAGCCGAAAGGATGAATCATGCTATGTGCTCCGCCGGCAATCATGGCATCGGCATCACCACAACGTATCAGCTCTGTCGCTTCGCCAACGGCTTGGCTGCTAGCCGCACACGCGGTCAAACAATTGCTATTGGGTCCTTGGGCGTCAAAAAGTGCAGCCAAGTGGGCAGATGGCATGTTGGGTTCCTGTTCCAACTCCGCTTCTACGTCCAGAATTTCTCGGCCTCGTCGAAGAAAAGCAGACAGGTCAAATGCGCCGTTTTCCACGCCAGCCGCCATCATGTTCGTGAAGTTTGGAAAATCTTGATTCCCTTCGCCAGCACCCATATAGACGCCGATTCTAGTCGGTGCTAAGCCGGATTCGAGGATTCCCGATTGTGCAATCGCTTGTTTAGCCGCGCCTATGGCAAATCGTGTATGTCGCCCACAATGCTTCCAAACAGCAGCGTCTTCACCCGCTTGAGAAATACTCCAGTTCTTCACCTCAGCTGCGATGGTTGTAGGATAGCCGGTTGGGTCAAAGACGGTGATTTGACCTACTCCGCTTTTGCTTTCCTTGAGCGCAGACCAGACCGATGGGACATCGTGCCCCAGAGGATTTACCATTCCAATACCGGTTACAACCACACGTCGGCGCATCAACGCAATCACTCCCAAATACGGTGTCTGCAAAAAATCAAACCCATTCTATGCGACTGGCGTTTATATCTAGATCGCCAACGATAGCCAATCAAAGTCCGTTTGACTTTGATTGCGCGACCGCGCGATTCAGTACAAACTCTCGCGCCGCTTGGCGTTCAGCCTCAAGCATATGCTCAGGCGGATGTATTCTATTCCCGTTTTGATCTACAGCAACATCGAACAGCTTTAGAATACGCAGTGTTCGCAGCAAATCCTCGGGAGGAAACAAACCGGTCGCCCCGAATCGATCATCTAGAAATGCAAAAGAAAGCTCTAATTCCGCGCGCACCTGACCATTTAATTTGACTGTCCCCTCGACAATCGCTCCGGACGGTTTCTTATCCTGAACCACTGCCGTCAAGAAAATCTGATCGCCAGGCACAATCAACTCGTGAAAAATCGCCTTAGAAACTTTTGCCAAAACCGTCTTGGTTTGGAAACCCTCGGCTTCGGAAACGAGCAAACCACCCGTTTGAGCCATCCCCTCAATAATTAGGGAATGAGGATAATGCGGATGGCCCGGCAAATAATCATCGATTGGCTCTTCGCCGAAGGAGACATTTTTTACGGTAGTTGCTCGCGTGTCGCGAACAAACTCAATAAACCGATCTATCCAAAACCAACGCATTTAGACACTCAAACGCATTTAAGCGATTTTCGACTCGACGTAACGGCACAAGTCGCTGACGGTCAGCAAATCGCCAAAGTCCTGCACTCGAGGATTCTTTTCAAACTTGCTCAAATCCGCCCAAGGCATTCGCTTTTTCAACTCAGCGATGCCTGTCGCGGTTACTTTGCCGCCTTGCACATACGTGCTTTCTGTCAAAATATCCTTCGGAAACAGGTCCTCGGTGGCTACCTTGATGCCGAAACTCTTTTCGAGTTTGAAGACAATATCCAGGAAGTCGATGGATTCTGCCCCTAAGTCACCAACCATGGTTGCTTCTGGAGTTACTTCATCGTCGTCGACCCCGAGGGCGTCAATCAATGCGGCTTGAACCTTGGAAAAAACTTCTTCGCTTACTTGCATTTTCGATTGTTCCTCGAACAAAGACTTTCGAATATTTCTTTGAAATTGTAAATAGGGAATTTGGTCTAACAGCTTTTTGGGGCTCTTTAGATAACGTTTCTACCACAAATTGCATAGCCCAAAGGCTTTTTTCTTCGGACTATCTGGTTCGCAATTCCAAAAGTTGACTCATTTCGTCCCACCATTCGGATTCGCTCCAGTCTAGCTGACTTAACGCATTTTTGGACTGCTCTAACTGCTCAGGCACCGTTAATGATTCGTCCACAAATAATATCGGAACTCTACCAACTCGAGCAAGTCCACCACAAACGCCACCTAACCACTCGCAACGGACCTTAATCCCCTCTTTTGAAGCGATTTCCAGGAGCTTTTCTAACCGGTCTAAGGTATGAAACATGTTTTGTTACCTCGTTTCCGACTTGATTTTCATGCGGCATTTCGTGTACTAACCGTTCTCGGGCGGTTGCGATATAAGCACTCGTTGACCTCCCGGCACGGTAGCGTTTGACCCTTTCGACCGCCATATCACCTGAATGCCACTCATGCCGGAAAAACTTTTCACGGACATCCCCAAGACTCGCTCCAAAGGCACTCAGTACTCACCCCCTGAACCACTTCCGGTCGAGAACACCATAGCACAACTGCAGCAACGTCTGGCTCAAGTGGAAAGGCTCGCGGCTGTCGGTGAACTCACTAGCACGACCACACACGAGTTCAATAACCTACTGATGACCATATTGAATTATGCCAAGATGGGGCTTCGCAACAAAGACGACGCAAGTCGCGACAAGGCGTTCACACGTATCCTTGATGCCGCCAACCGAGGTGCCAAAATCACGAATACGGTCCTGGGACTGGCCCGCAATCGCAGCGGCGATCTGGAACCTACGAACCTAGTGCCGATCGTCACCGACACTCTCGTTCTGCTTGAGCGCGAAATGCAAAAGTACCGCGTTGCCATTGAAACCCAATTTGACGAAGTACCGAATGTGATGGCTGCCGGCAACCAAATCCAACGCTTGATGCTCAATTTGCTAACCAATGCGAGACAAGCCATCGGTGAGGTAGGCACGATCCGCATCCGCATCGCCTTTGAGGAGAAGACGAATTCTGTAGTGCTTACCGTCCGCGACTCTGGCAAGGGAATTTCTCCTGAGAATCTACCTAAGATTTTTGAACCATTTTTTACAACGAAGAATGGCCCTGACAGCAGCGGTAAGGGTGGCACCGGCTTAGGGCTGGCTGCTTGCAAAGAAATCGTCGACCAACATCGAGCTCGCGTCCGCGTCGAAAGCACGGAGGGCAAGGGCACTCTCTTCAGCATCCGTTTTCCAGCACTCGCGGCCGAAGCCCCTGTTGCCCCTGATGCTCCACCCAGTTAAACGCATAGATTGCTTGCGTTGATTATAGGCGTCGATCATAACTTGGGCAGGAAAGTGTGTTGACGAAACTGACGTCGGAAAGTGATTTTGCCAGCCTGTCAATGCTTGCAATCCGGCTGCCCGCCTTATGATCGACGCCGCTCGCAAACATCGCAGGAAGTTGCTTGCAAGCCCGGGCTTATCTATGACGACGAATTGAAAAAGTTAAAATGAGAATTGGAAATTGCAAAATTTAGCGGTGGAGTAAGACTACTGCTGGGATTTTGTTGATCATAAGCTGGGAAGCGAATAATGCTTGCGAAACCAAAATTGAATTTATTTCGTTGACATGGACCAGGTAAGATGGTATCTTACATTGCATGAAAACGCACGTCTCTTCAAAGGGCCAAATTGTATTGCCTGCTCAATTGCGGGAGCTGGATCATATCGAGCCAGGGCAGCAATTCGATGTCGATCGTCTTTCCGCAGGGGAATATCTCCTTAGGAGGATACCAGAACCGGGAAGTCCCGGGCTTTTAGATTGGCTGCGTGACTGTCCGGACCAGCATTGGTTTCAAGAGATTGCCTCCGAATCGACGGACACGCTTTAACGCCGATTTCCGTGGCCATGATTCCCCTCGCGGAAATCGGCGTTTAAATGAAATTCCTGGTTGATGCGAATGTGCTGAGCGAAGCAACCAAGCCTACTCCGAATTCTATGGTGCTGAATTGGTTGAGCAAGAATGAGAGAGTACTTGCCATCAATCCCATCGTTTTGGGTGAACTGCAATATGGAATCTTTCTTTTGCCTCCAGGCAAGAAACGCGAGCGACTATTGAAATGGCTGACTTCTGGTATTCAGCATCTAGAGATGTTGGTATTGGATACAGAATCGGCCCGAGAGTGGGCTCAACTTTTGTCAGAACTAAAGCGGAAAGGGCACGCAATGCCAATCAAAGATAGCTTGATCGCAGCCAGCGCAAGGCAACATGGATTTACCATTGCGACCCGAAACACGAAGGACTTTGCTCCGGCCGGCGTGAAACTCGTCAATCCATTTGAGTAGCCGATTCGCTGTTCAAGCAGAACAAAATATGCCCACATATTGACTGCATAAAACAATGCCATCATAATGTCTACATGATACGAACTCAGATTCAACTCCCCGACGACACCTTCGCCCGCGCCAAGAGGCTGTGCGAAGCTCGAGAAATCTCCCTTGCGGAACTAGCCCGGCGCGGCATCGAATACATCCTCAGCGTATATGCGCCCGACACGGAAGCGAACCTCGACTGGCAGCCGCCTACGCCGCGGAATCTCGGCTGCAAAGGGTTGACTCATGCCCAGGTCAAAGCGGAGGCGCAATTGACCAACACCGAAATCCGGCTCAAACGTCGCGTTAAAAAGTAGCCGCCATGCTCTCAATTGACGCTAACATCCTGCTCTACGCCGTCAACACGGCCTCGCCGTGGAATGAATCAGCTTACGCTTGGCTGACCTTGATTCAGCGAGAAGAAGACGTGGCCATCTCCGAATTCATCCTCGCCGAACTCTACGGATTGCTGCGCAACTCCGCCGTGCTCAAGCACCCGCTTCCCGCCGACGAGGCCGTAGAAATCATCCAAGCCTACCGCACGCACCCCCGCTGGCGTCTCATCGGATTTCCCGCTGAGAGCCGCCCGCTGCACGACACCCTTTGGCAAAAAGCCCGCGTCAAAGAGTTCGCCTTCCGCAAGCTCTACGATGCCCGCTCCGCACTCACTATGACCGCCCAAGGCGTTACCGAACTGGCGACCGCGAACGTGAAGGACTTCGACGGGTTGGGCTTTCGGCGAGTTTGGAATCCGTTGGAGACCCCCAAAGGCCTTTGAAGGTTAAAGTAAAATTTCTATCGATCGTCCCGACGGAAACGATCGCCGAGTTGATCGGTCAAGTCATGACAGATCGCTTTGTCGGCGGAGGTGGCGAAATTTGAATGGATCTCTCAACTTCAAACTCTTAACGAGCCTCGGAACGCCCTGGCTCCATAATACGATTGGGCGCCGTTGTGATATGTGAAAACCTTGCCATAGCGGCGATCACAAAAAAGGGCGCCGCCGAGTTTTCTGATATTAGAAGGCGTTTTCACCCAGCTCGACGTTTTCGTATCGAAGTCTCCAAGGTTCTGCAATTCGCGATATTGTTCTTCCGTCAAAAGATCGATACCCATGGCGGCTGCCATATCAACAGCATTGTTTTCCGGTTTGTGTTCTTTCCTTGACTCCAGCCCTTCTCGGTCGTAACAAACACTTCTGCGGCCATCCGGACTTTCCGCCGAACAATCATAGAAAATGTACTCGTCAGTCTTGTTATCGTAACCAACTACATCGGGTTCTCCGCCCGTTCGTTCCATTTCGCTGAGTGACGGAAGTTTTTCTTGATTGACCTCCAGATTGGCTTGTACCTTTTCCCATTCAAGACCTTTATGCCGGTTCATGTTCTCTTCGAAACGTGCCCTCAGTGTCTTTAGCAGTTCTTCGTATTGTGCTGTCGACAACGCCTTTTTGATTTTTTTGATTTTGCTCATAATTGTCTCTGTTGAATTGAATAGGCGTTTAAGTCGACGCTGAAATGCACCGTTGGTAATGGTCTGTCACAGCTAAAAATGGGGTAGTGGACGAGGCAACGAGTCCCGTATGCAACGCAAATCGCAGGGACTCGTCGCCTCGTCCACT
>JAYTVL010000507.1:0-3798 GCA_043744075.1 Pirellula sp.
ACAAATTTCCCGAACAAGAGTTCTCAATTTCGGCAGGCGATCGACTCTGGAACAACCAAGGCGAAACGGTTGGTTCTGTGACAGAAATCGATGCAGAAACTCTATGCGTTGAGATTAAGCGCACGGAGGCCACCATGAACGAGCAACCAGCACTCGTATTCGCATTCGACACAGTACTGCCCGGCCCCATTCCGGAGTCCCTACGACAGCTCGGGCGATTGATCATTGCTGCAATGGAATCGAAAACATCGCTTCATTCAGCCCGATACGATCTGTTGAAACGGAACACTCCCCGATTAAAAACACTTGCGTTGCCTCTACCAGGCGAGATCACTGATGTCGCGACGTCAATTGCTTTCGACATGGACGACAGCTACCTAGCGATTCAAGGACCGCCTGGGGCCGGAAAAACATACGTCGGCAGTCGTATGATTCGAGATTTGGCGAGGGCAGGTAAACGAATAGGTGTTACAGCACTCAGCCATAAAGTCATCCTCAATATGCTGGTTGGAATTTCTGCGGCGTCGACGGATGGAGCGGCAATACGACTCGCACACCAAGGAAAAGACTCGCCGGACTTTCCAGACTCAGTGAAGCTATCCAAGGATAAAACAGAATCGCTAAGTCTACTCAATCAAGGCTTCGTAGTTGGTGGAACGGCATGGCTCTGGTCTGATCCAACGATGGAAAACCAACTGGACTACTTGTTTATCGATGAAGCGGGCCAGATGTCGCTTGCGATTGCGTTGGCCGTTGGACAATCAGCGAGGAATATCGTTCTCCTAGGCGATCCCCAACAGCTCGAACAACCTCAGCTTGGTAGCCACCCAGAAGGAGCCGGAGTTGCGGCTTTAGGCCATATCCTCGGCGAGAATGCCACAATTCCTCCCGAAATGGGTTTGTTCCTTGACCGTACGTGGCGTCTACCTCCTGATATCTGTCGATTCACTTCCGAACAATACTATGAGAATCGACTACAAAGTCAGGTAGGATTGGAGCAACGGATGATATGCGGGGCCGAGCGATGGTCCGGCTCCGGCCTGCGATTTCTCGAAGTCGATCACGCAGGTTGCGAAAATCGTAGCGACGAAGAAGTCATCGCTATTGTGCAATTATTTGAAGAGCTCCTTTCTGGAAAGTATCGATGGCAAGACAAAAATTCCGAAGAGCTTCCAATTGTGATTGAAGACATATTGGTTGTTGCTCCTTTTAACGTCCAAGTACAAGCGTTGAAGGACGCCCTTCCCGACTCTGCTCGCGTCGGAACCGTAGACAAGTTCCAAGGACAGGAAGCACCAGTTGTCATTTATTCAATGACAAGCTCTTCTATCGAAGACGCTCCGCGAGGAATAACATTCTTGTTTAGCAGGAACCGAATGAACGTGGCTACAAGTCGAGCCAAATGCATTGCTATCGTTGTAGCCTCTCCTGCGTTGTTAGCCTCAAGCTGTAACTCACCAGAATCGATTCGCCTTGCGAATGGCCTGTGCAGGTTCGTCGAATTTTCGAGTCCGCACTAGCTCTCATTGTCTTTCTGCTCAGATATTAGGATTGCCAAACGGATAGAACCAAGCGGGTTGTGGCTGACAGATAGGTTTCAAAAAGACTTTGAGCCTTTTTGGCTTTGCCAATACCCAGCCATAGTCTCGGCTGCCATACTCAATGCAATCAACAATTTCGACTGTCCCTAAAATGAGTCCACGAGTTAAATCCTCAAAGTCGAAACCTACCTCTTCTAGAATTTCGGCACGAGCTGAAGCATTGTAGATCCCTAACCCCGCGTACAAGTAAACTCGTTCCCTTATATTCGTGGGGCGCGGTCGGTACTCTTCGGTTTTTTCACCCCGAAGTATTAGCTCAACCCAAGGTTGTCTGATACTCAGAGCTCGCATCATTAAATCAGCCTGCTCGTTGCCTCCGATGACTGGTGTTTTCTGCGATGATCTCTTGGCCATAGCAACATCTTTGTGTTTGGAAGAATAGGGTGTAAACGGCTACTGGGTGAGTACGTCTTGAGCGATATGACCGTTTGACGGTATATCGCTTTCGTCAATCAACGATTCTCTGGATCAATGAAAACAAGGGCCTTGGCCAGCCATCGACCAGCACATAGCGTCCCTGATGATGGTTAAAGCCCAATATCGCGCCATAATAGATTATGCCATTTGAAATGCTCAAGGTAATTTCCCAGTTCCTACCTGTATCCCATGTAAGGCTTAATGCGCCATTGTGTTCAACGGATAGACTTGGAGATAAAAAACCATACGGTAGTTCCTCAAGCAGATCATAAACCTGTTTCAAGGTGTCTTGGGTTACAGGCAACACTTTATGTCCATCCCAGCTCCCTGTCCGGCATACATTCCAAACCTCGCCTAATTCTTCCCTGAGCTCGCTGTCCAAACCAAACGTCTGAGATCGACGCATACAGTCTAATTGCTCATCCAAAGAGCGACTTGCCAACTGGGCTGCGTTGCTAAATCCCTTGGTAAACCTTGTCATTTTCGAAACTTCTCAATCGCTTGTTCGGTCATCAAATTGAAGAACGTCTTATCTTGAATCCATTTTAGGGCCGAAAAGTGGTGCTGGGAGCTATCCACTACTAGATGCTCATCGCTCGTAATGGCATCAATATCCACGATGAGGCTCGGCGGTACCGGCGTTCCCAAATTCTTGGAAGGGATCGTCCGCATTACGTTAACCTGGTACGGATGGTTTGGGATTCGATGCAAACTTTGATACATAAACCCCAGTGCTGGCAATTCTGCATCATTTAAGCACTCTGGAGAATGTTTCAGATAGTTGCGAACGTCGTAGAAGGATTCAATTGCGATTTGATGGATCGAGCGAAATCCTAACCTTTGGATTTCTTTTGGATGAGTGCATTCGAGAAATGAGCGCCAAACCTTTATTCCAAGAGTCGAAAATTCTGTCCAGCCAACGTAGGGGCACAATCGGCTGAGCACAACACCTTGCCAATCGGCTTGCACGATCCATTTGCTATCTTCGCTCTCCAAACGCAACCCAATCCACGGGCGATTCTCATTCTTCTGTGACGAGCCGTCGGAATTGATCATCGTTTCGAACGATTGCCATCGCAGAGGCTGAACTATAGGAAATTCTGGCAAAAGTTGCGCAAACCGGCTGTGCCAACTGGTGTCGTTCTTTTCCACCCTCGCGGTCCATTGAATCACCGATTCAACAATTGGCGATGAGGTCAACTGCTCAAATGACTCGTCAAATAGATCGTTTTTCATCGGACTCATTTAACCAGCTCCATCAATTTCGCGTAGCTATTCACTATATCGTATTTGACTTGGTCCGATGTGATCTTGGAAAAGAACTTTCTGGCACAGTCCATTTTGCATTCTTCGATTTTGCGGAGCTCCATCGATGACATCGAGCCCTTGGTTTCGGCTATGAAGTAAATGTGCTTTACCTTGCCTTCTTCGAAGGCGATGGCCCAGTCGGGGTTGTAGTTGCCTACCGGTGTCGGAATAAAGAACGACTTGGGAAGCTTGGCGTAGACCACAACTTCCGCACTGGTGTCTAACTCGCGAACGAAGGTTCGCTCCGTGTTGGAATCGGTGAAAACGTAGTCATAGATGTGTCGATCGACCTTTGTTGCCTTGCCAAAATCCTTCTTCGTTTTGTCCCGGGTGAAGATCTCCGCCACGTGGCGGTCTTCGAGCTTATCATAGGCGAGGTGTTCGACGATGACGGTGGCCTTTTGCTCGTTGATCAATCGTCCAGCCTTCATGATAAAATCTTCGGGGTTTACCTGGAACTGCTTGAAGACAA
>JAYTVL010000508.1:0-13326 GCA_043744075.1 Pirellula sp.
GGCGACTGGACTCGTAGCCTCGTCCACTACGACACTAATTAATCGCACGATGCGAAGCTAAGAGACTTCTGCACTCGGTGTCGTTTTTTCCGAAAACACCGACGTAATAATCTTTAGAAGGATAGTCAAAACTGCCAGGCCAAACGCCCAAATACCCGCAGTGACTTTCCACTCTAGCAGGCTCGGGGTGTACTCGACGATTTCATGCAAAGTAGAGGGGATAAAACCAGGTATGATCAAACCCATCCCCTTTTCGATCCAAATTCCAACGATGCACAGAACGCAGGCAACGATTCGAACCGAGCCTCGTTCAAGAGCAGATGGCAAAAAGAACAACGCTGCTCCGATTACGTTAAAAACGATGGCTGACCAAATCCAAGGTACCAGACCATATCTGCCGTGGCTTCCGAAGAAGAGATAATGTGCCGAAGCGGCATGTGCGCCGCCTGCATAGAAAAGAGTAAAGATTTCACTTGCTAACATGACTAGATTGACAGTCATGGCAACGCGAATTATCTGGATCAGCGTTTTCGCCGGGCCAGCAGTTGCCGAGTCAATTGTTGTTATTCGCAAGATGCGCATCACAATAATAATAAATGCCGGGCCGCTTACAAATGCAGACGCCAAAAAACGCGGAGCCAACAATGCCGTGTTCCAAAACGGTCGCCCGCCGAGTCCGCAGTATAGAAATGCTGTTACTGTATGGATGCTAATTGCCCAGAAAATCGAGAGAAAAACAAACGGAACATACCAGTAAGGGTTTGGCTTGCGACCCAAATAGCGCATGTAAAGCAGGTAGCCAACAATGTGGAGATTAATCACCAAGTATCCGTTTAATACGATCACATCCCAGGTCAGCATGGATAACGGCCAATTGAATCGCCCAATCCCTGGAATGAGATGCCAAAAGCGATCCGGTCGACCAAGGTCCACTACGACACTCAAGGTACACATCAGTATTGCAGCGATCGCTACCGCTTCGCCAATAATGACTACATGGTGCATCTCTTCGTCATCATACAAATAAGCGGGTATAACCATCATTACCCCACCTGCAGCTAAACCAACGCAAAAAGTAAAGTTGGCGATATACAAGCCCCAACTTACGTGATCCGTCATGTTCGTGACAATCATGCCGTCACTTACCTGATTGGCCCATGCGTTAGCCCCGACCAGTGCAATGGCTGTCAGAACTGTCATCCAAGCATAAAAGAGCAACGAACCATCCGTTGTCAATGCAATCGACCGCATCAAGAATCTTGGGTAACTCAATAAATGCGAAGAACCGTTTGAGATCGATGCTTCGATATGGGATGGACTGTTCATGCGTTCGACTCCTTGACGAATGTCACTTGTCAAAGAAGTAAAAGAATGCCGGTTTCGTTCCCAATTCTTCTTTGAGAACGTAGACTCGCTTGTTCTCAAGCAGCCAACGGATTTCCGAGTTCGGATCCAAAATATTACCGAAAACACGAGCACCAGTTGGGCAAGCTTCCAAGCACGCCGGCAGTCGACCTCGTCTGGTGCGATGCAAACAATAGGTGCACTTTTCGACGACTCCTTGCGGACGAACGCGATTGCTCAAGTAGCCTTGGTCAGGATTGATTTCATCGGCTGGTATCTCAGGCGCCTTCCAATTGAATCGTCGAGCATGATAGGGACAAGCCGCCTCGCAGTATCGGCATCCGATACACCAATTGTAGTCCACGACAACGATGCCATCTTCTTCCTTCCACGTGGCTTGAACCGGGCAGACATTAACGCATGGTGGCTCATCGCACTGTTGGCATTGCACCGGCAAATAAAACTTGCCGTCAGCCGGCACCGTACCAGAGTAGGTCGTACTCCCTTGCCCCATGTCCATAGTTCCCATCGGCATCTCCAGGACACGAATATAGGACTGATTTGTTGATCGGTCATGGTTATTCTCTTTGTGACAGGCTTCAACACACTTTCCATTTCCGTTGCAAACGCTCAGATTGATCGCATAAACGAACTTGGTGCCAGGAATTGGACGGTCGTCTCCGATCGTGACCTCCACTCCATATTTTTCCAATGCATCGTCCTCGAGTCTTTTGATCACAGTGAGCTTATCCTCTGCAGACAACTCCTGATAATGCTGCTGCATGAACTCAGCCAGGGAGGTCTCTTGCATTGCATGTCGCAACGGAGAGATCGCCGCGACAAACGCCGATGCTCCAAGTGTTGCAAAGGCACCTTTTACGGCAGTTCTCCGAGAGACCTGTCCCAGGATTGGCAACGATGGCCCGGACGACTTGCGAGGCACAGGCGGTTTCGCATTTTGAAGTTGTTCAGTTCGGTCCATGATTGCTCTTTTGGTGTGCGCCGTCGGGATTGAGGAACCGATCTCGAGGTTTGAAGGTCGTTTGCATACTTGGATATTTGGGTACGTGTGGATCGTGGCAATCGATACAATTGTTTCGAGTGCGCGCGCCGCGACTGAGATCCCAATAACCGTTCATCCCGCCGTGCACGCCATGTTCGTAAGCCCTAGCTTCCTGCCCATGGCATTGCGAGCACAGCGTCATGACGTCTGGATAGCCCAGGACAGTTTCGTCCGCTAATCGCAATGAGTCGTAATCCCTAGGGTTGTGACAAGCAAAGCAAGCCAACTTCCCATGCGAGAATTTCATTTGTTGATGAAATTGGTCAAGATCGGCAGGTACACGATTGGCGTAGTTTGCCGGTCGCAAACTATGACAAGTAGAACAAGCGATCGAAGAATGTCGGCCATGCGGGTCCGTACCATCGATTCGTATTACGGGCGGACCAAGCGGTCGGTTTATGGTTACAGCATGCCTTGTCTTCTTATTTATCGCTTCAGCCGAAGAAATCAAAGGCGAGGATTCGACGGCAATCGGCTTGATGCTAGTTGCACCGATAGGACCTTCATCTTCGCTCCTCCAAAGCCGGGACCGTTCCGTCGCAAAGGCAAGTGACACCGCAAGCGTAACGAGTCCAAAAGCAACCCAACTTCTCAACGAAAAGGGCCGTAGTCCTGCTCTGATTTTTTTTGGTTGGCTCTTCATGAATAATTTCTCGTAGCTACAGGCTGCTTGCCCGTTTTATCCACCGGGGATTTAATGATCAGCCGAAAGGCGTTAGCCAAATGGCACTCACTTTGAGCCGCAACGCGCTAGCGTGCGGGCTGGAGGGCCAAGAATCGCTTGCGAATCCGCCCTCATGCGAGCGCATTGAGGCTCAAAATTTACAAAGTGAGTGGCATAAGGCGTTAGCCTCCGGTTTTGACTAAGTGGACAACCCTGGGCTAACGCCCTTCGGCTAATGAATAATCCAGACTAGCCTGTTGCGAAACTGCTTTTTCTCACAGGCTAGCAAACTATGATACGGAAAGCAGCGCTGTTCATATCCCGAACAGAAACTTAACGTATCCGTGCGCAGCAACAAGTCCCATCAGCCAGAGTTCTTGCAGAAACTGGACAAATTGGTATCCTTTCGTTCTTGTCTATTAAAAAGGAGACTCCTTGAATGTCAGTCAGCGGACTTGTTGTTACTTTTTCAGACGATAAATTGATAAGCGACCAAGCTTTCGTAGCTATCGAAAACAATCTTCAGATCAGTATTGGTCCAAGGGAGGAAAAACGCATGGCCATTGTACTTGATACGGATTCAAGTTTGGAGGATCGTACCCTTTGGGATTGGCTTAATGCATTGCCTGGCGTTCTATTCGTAGATGTCGTTTTCGTTGGATTCGAGAACGCAGACAATGAAATGGCAACCGTACCGAAATAGGATATAGGTGTACTAGTAGATTGGGACCATTGTCCCGATCCTTCGTTTGGACGGGACAATGGTCCCATCCTACTGGCATTTCAATTGAACATACTATGGGTTTACCGATGGACGCAGACCGGCGATTGTTTTTAAAGAGTGCTGCGATGGCGGCGGCGACCTCGGCTGCCTTGCGGAATTCATCCGCTCTGGCGTTGCCGGTTATTCAGCCCAGTGCTCTTCCGGAAGGCGCAGCGGCACCATCAGTTGCGGCAAATATTGCTTGGAACAAGGCGCCTTGCCGTTTTTGCGGTACGGGCTGTCATGTTCAAGTTGGCGTGGAAGATGGACGCATTGTCGCCGTGGCAGGAGACCAACAAGCTGATGTTAACAAGGGATTGCTTTGCGTGAAGGGCTACCACGTCGGGGCGATTCTCTATGGAAAAGACCGATTAACCAAACCGCTGTTGCGCCAAGGCGGCACGTACATGGAGATTTCTTGGGACAAGGCCGTTGAAACCATAGCGCAACGCATCAAGCGAGCCCCCGAGCGATTCGCCATGTATGGGTCGGGACAGTGGACCATTCCCGAGGGATTTGCGGCTCAGAAATTTTTGAAAGGGGGACTGAGCAACAATCATATCGACCCAAATGCTCGACTCTGCATGGCGTCGGCAGTCACTGGATTCTTGTCTACCTACGGCGTCGATGAACCTGCGGGTTGCTACGCAGACCTCGATGCTTGCGATGTCTTGATCATGTGGGGCAACAACCCGGCAGAGATGCACCCTGTCCTGTTCTCTCGTGTTATCGATCGGCGATCTCGCAACGAGGTAGTTCGTTTGATTGATATGGGAACTCGGCGAACGCGAACCACCGATGTGTCCGACGATTTCCTGATGATGAAACCCCACGGTGACGTCCCGATCGCTCTTGGGATCTGCCACCTATTGATACAAAACAACACCTACGATCAAGAATTCGTCGCCAAAAACTGTAACTTCCGAAGCCCAGAGGCTGAGTCACCGACTCTTAACGGCCAAGCGATCACATTTGAAGAATACAAAAATCGCATTGCCAAATACACGCCCGAATACGTAGAACAGCTTTCGGGCGTTCCAGTCGACAAGATTCGCATGCTGGCGGAGTTATTCGGGAACCGCAAGTTTCGAATTACGAGCCTTTGGTGCATGGGGATGAACCAACATACCATGGGGACTGCTGTCAATAGTCTGGTGCATAGCGTCCATTTACTCAGCGGACATTTCGGTAAGCCAGGGGATGCACCCACTAGCCTGACAGGACAACCCTCCGCTTGTGGAACGGTGCGAGAGGTGGGTACGCTGTCCCATGCATTGCCAGGAGGTCGCCTCGTCGCGAATCCAGAACATCGACAGCAATGCGAAGCCATGTGGAACCTGCCCGAGGGTCGCATCAAAGCCGAGCCTGGCTATCACACGGTCAAAATGTTTGAACAGTTCACGAAACCGACGGCGGAAGGAGGCGACATCGACACTTTGTGGGTTCAAGTTACCAACCCGGGCCAAACGCTTCCAAATTTGAATAAGTTGTTTAATAGAAAGAATGGGCTTGAGGGGAAGTTTCTGATTGTCTCGGATGTTTACCCGACTGCGACGACTCAACTCGCGGACCTGATACTGCCTGCCGCTCTCTGGGTCGAGAAAAACGGAATGTTCGGCAATTCTGAACGCCGAACTCAACAATGGTTTAAGATGGTCGATCCGCCAAGCGACGCTCGCGATGATTGTTGGATGACCATTGCTGTCGCCCATCGACTTCTGGAACTCGGACATCCCGGAATGAAGGATAAAGATGGCAACTTCATCTTTCGCGTAAATAACGAACAAGGAAAAGAGATTCCGATCTGGGAATGGAAGCACTACTACGATGCCAATGTAGATCGGCATTTGTTCGAAGAGTATCGTCAATTCACGACAATGAAGCACAAGAACCTTGCACCCTACGACGAGTACGTCAAAGCAAGAGGACTTAGGTGGCCAGTCGTTGAACAGCCTGATGGTTCGTGGCGAGAAACAAAGTTCCGTTTCGCAGCGTTCGATGATCCGTTCGTGGCGCAGGGAAAGGATATTGAGTTTTATCACTCAACCACCAAGGATGGCCGAGCGCAAATCTGGTTTCACGAGTACGCACCTCCGCCCGAAGTTCCAGATTTGGAATATCCATTCTGGCTATGTACAGGTCGGGTTTTGGAACATTGGCATTCCGGAACCATGACACGCCGCGTTTCGCAATTAAATCGCGCGATGCCATCGGCATACGTAGAAGTGCATCCGGAGGACGCGCATGAATTAGGTCTTCGGCAGGGCGAATCCGTCGTGGTTGAATCACGCCGAGGAAAAACGACTTTGCCAGTCTGGATCAACGGGCGGGGTAGTCCACCACGCGGTACGCTTTTCGTTCCTTTTTTCGACGAAACGAAAATGATAAATAATTGCACATTGGAATTGCACGATCCTTTTTCGAAGCAACCTGACTACAAAAAATGTTCCGCTCGAATTCGTAAAACGTAGCTTAGGCTTCCAGCCTGAGAATCCCTGACATAATCTCACAGGCAAGGTGCCTATGCCATGTTTAATGTTTAGAAACAGAGCCTAATCCGGAATGAAACAATCCAAATCTTCTAGTAGTCGTCTCGCATCGCGAGCCGAAACGGTCTTCTTTTCATGCTGCATCATGATTGCGATAGTAGTTTACTTCGTGGTTGTGGGAGCGGGCAAGCATCAATTCGGCAATCAGGACCAAGGCGACTCATCTCTGGTTCATCAGTCCGCTCACCCTGGGCAGAGTGATCCAAATAGCATTGCGATTTTGGCAACCAGCTATGCGGACGTCCCCAAAGCCAAATTCGGCCCCACCGCCCATTGGACCGCTTCTCTAGCCAAGATACCTCAGCCTGCTTATGAAATGATGGCCGAAATCAAACCGAATGAAATAAACAAGCTTCAATCGTTGACGGAGCGGGCGACGCGTCGCGCTTACAACGGTGCACCGCCGGTAATCCCGCATGCAGTGGAAAAGACAAACGATGCAGCCTGTTACGCTTGCCATGGTCAGGGGATCCGAATTGAACAGCGAATCGCAAGAAAGATGTCACATGTGTTCTTGGCAAATTGCACGCAGTGTCATGCTTCTCCGCCAGCCAAGCCATTCGAGTCGATAGATTCCAACGTTGAGAATCTTTTTGTCGGCACCGCCGCTCCGTTGGCTGGCTCGCGAGCTTATCCTGGCGCACCGCCAGTTATCCCGCATTCGGTTTGGATGCGCAATGAATGCCTCTCCTGTCACGGAGGAAAGGTTGGATGGAGTGGCATGCAGTCATCACACCCTTGGCGTTCTGCCTGCGTGCAATGCCATGCATTGTCCTCGGTACTGGACCAAGTGTCTGTCTCAGAATCTGTATTCCTGCCTCCTATTGAAGTGAGTCGTCCTTGAAGCGACCAGAGATTTCCCGACGCGACTTCGTACAAGGCCGGTTTTGGGGCGCAATTGGCTTTCGGCGTGAGGCAGTCGTGCGCTCAGATGCGTACAAGAAGCCACTCGTCATGCGATATCCTAAGTCCCTTGAGGATGTCACCGCAGCGAATCCGCAAGAAACGGCATTGGAGGCTGAACAGCCGGTAGACCTGCAGCATCTAAAACCTGCGTCGGGTTCGGTAGCGCCAGACTCATCCACTATGGCACGCCGTCGCACCATTCCCGTTTTCCGTCCTCCCGGAGCAATCGAAGAAGTGACATTTCTGGCGAACTGCACTCGCTGCAATAGGTGTGTTCAAGCATGTCCTCACACCTCAATCATTCTTGCTCCAACCCGACTGCGCGAGGTAGCTGGAACGCCTATCCTTTATCCTGATACACAACCCTGCTTGATGTGTGTAGATTTCCCATGTATTGCGGTTTGCGAGCCGCAAGTCCTCACTCATTCCATTCCAAAACTCATAGGGACCGCTCGCATCACCGCACAGACTTGTTTGGCTTACAATGGTACAATGTGTACTGTTTGCAGCGAACGATGCCCGGTGCCCAATGCGATTCGCGTATCGAGCGGCAAGCCTACGGTCGACGAAAACGCTTGCACAGGTTGTGGAGTCTGCCGTTACGTTTGTCCATCACCAGAAAATGCGATTTTACTAATGCCCATCTTCGCGCGTCCTAACATCGGAACTTAGCAAAGTGAAACCCAATGCATGAATGAGTCATTCGAGCCCCAGTTGTTTCAGAGCGAACTAAGCGCCGTTGAAGTCGAGGCTTTGTTTGCAGACCTCAAGTTAGGCGCAGAAGTAACACATGTCCAAGTCAAGATGGCATCTGGAATGGGGGCTGCAAATTCGAAAAGGACGCTTGCCGAGGCCCATGAATTGCTTCAATTGGGCAAAGTAGCGGCGATCCAAATCCGTTATTGTTACGAGCAGCAGGACTGGTGCGATACTTTAATGGTACTTCCACATGCCGTTCGTATTGTCCGCACAAAACAGAGTATCAGCTCGTAGGGCTCTGCGGTGTTTTCGAAGAGGTGCACTAAGGTTTAAACGCTTCTCGATTCAATGATTCGCCTTTCATTGAGTAAAACTCCACCGCCAGCGACCGGTCCTCCGGTTTGTATCGCACTCCGAGAAAACCGCCGCGACTGGCCGAGTACGGACGCTCGACCCCTTCGTAGATTGGAGGCACCTGTTGGGTGTGGTCGTCGCTGGTTGGGCCACAGCTGAATTCATGCGTGCTGCGACCGTTGCGTTTGTCGATCGAGTGATATTGCCAGTGCCGATCTCCATTCATGATGATGACGTTCTTTAGCTCCTTGTCCTTCAACCAATTGAGGAACTCCTGAGCTTCGTGCCAAAATCCATTTAAGTTTGCGTGATTGTCTCCCTTCATCAATCGATCTGGGCCAATAATTGGATTCGGTGAAATGATGATTCGATAATCCGCGTCACTAGCGACAAGTGTGTCCATAAGCCATTTTTTCTGCTCTTTGCCCCAGATCGATTTTTCCGGACCGTCCTCCATATTATTGGGCGAACGAAAATCGCGATTCTCTACCATCCAAATTTGCACTCCTTTGCCCCAGCGAACAGTACGATAAGTCTTCTCGCCCATCGGAAAGACTTGCTTGAAGACCCGAATGCCTTCCTCGTGAGAAAGCCATGCAACGTCGAGTTTCTGGTTTCCCTTCGTTTCAGTGTATCGTGCTTGAGGGTCAGCCTTTTTTTCCGTAACCCATTTGCCCTTCATGTAAGGGTCCGCATCATTGAAGCGGTAATCGTGATCGTCCTTCATGAAGTACCCTCCGACGTTTTGGTAGTATTCTTTCATCGTTGGCAAACCAAACATCTTTTGATAGGCCTGCCACGCTTGCGGAACGTTTCGTGCTAATCCCTGACCATCGTAATAGACGGTGTCCCCTGCCGATATGCAAAAATCAGGGCGTTGCTCAATCATTGGGCGATAGGTCGATTCGCCATGAATATCTTGGCATGTGGTGAGATGAAACATGACCGGGGCTCGTTGATCAGCGACCGGAGCAGTTACAAACGAATGAGTTGCCGAGAACGAAGAAGGTGAGTCTGAGTTCTCACGGAATTCAACTCGATAAAAATGTCGTCGTGCGGCCTTCAGGTCGTTGAGATGAAACTGGTTCGAGTAATCCGCTTCTGCTCGAGCCGTTTCCCAATTGGTTGTTGAGACCTGTTTATAACTATCATCGGTACCGTAAAGCAAACGAGCTTGCCCTGCGAGGCCAGGTATCAACGACTCGGTATTTTGTCCCGGCGTCGAACTCAATCGGACGTGAATGATCGCAGTACGATCCGTGATCTCTCCCGCCTTGGCTCCACTGCCAAGATAGATTTCCGCCTTAGTCGAATTCGATGGGAAAAACAAAACAAAAAGCAAAGCTACATTTAATTTAAAACCAGCGAGATTCATCGGTTCAAGCCTTTATCAAATTGGGTACGCTCAGGCGCGCCGCAGATGCGGCCATCGCGACGCATTGTAGCAGGCAACGTGTCGGTCGCAAAAGGCGTCAGAAACCTTGGCGTGAAGCGGTAAGACCAGGGGCATGCAGAAAAACAAGCGTGCAACACAAAATGGCTTACTTCTTTTTTGGTTTCGAAACCTCGATATCGAGCTTGTTCGTTTCGGGCTTCACTTCAAAAGTGATTCCCGATGTTTTGAAACTCGCATACTTCCCATCCACCCCAGGGGTCTTGCCTGTTGAAAGTTCAGCGTCCGAGATTGTAGGGGACATCACAGCTACTCGATAGCTTCCTGGCAACGCCCCATCCCCAGGCGTTATGCCTCCCAATCGAAAGGTACCATCTTTCTCGATGTTGGCCTGCAATCCCACCAGCTCGCCATCTATTAACGCTTCGGCCACAACCGTTCCCGCGTCGACAGGAACCCCGTCGGCGTAATGAACGACTCCATTGACAGGGTAGCGACCTGAACTGCATCCAGCTGACATTGCAAATCCAATTGAAAATGCAACGAGAAAGAATTGGCGACTGAAAGGCATCCTCAATGGTTCCGGCTAGCGATTATGAATCGGGGAGTTGGGCACAAGACAAATACAGCGAATAATCAATCAAGATTCGGTACTACTTGTCCGTCATCCCGAACAGCTAATAGCCCTGCGGTGGTACCAGGCGTTGATACCGAAAGTGTTCGAACGCTTCCATCGCCAAAAACGAATTGGCATACTCCTGTGTGCCAACTTCCAAACTGCCTCGTAACTGCAATAGTGTTGTTTATCGCATAGGGTTGTGAAGCTCCAGCGATCCGGTAATACGTCAAGGCTTCGCTTCCACTAAAAATCATGCCGTCTTGATCGTACTGATTCAGCTTTCCGAGCTGAATGTGTTTTTCGCCGAGCATCACCGTATTGCTAGTTCCGTCAGTTACTTCAGCCAGCTTCACGGATGTCAACATGTGATTTGCATTGACAAGCGTGAAAAAACCATTGGTTGGTGCGGTTGCTGTGTCACCAGCAGAAGCGACATAGTCCGATGGCATTCCAAGAACCGTACTGCCAAGTGTAATGAGACTCAGCGACGGCGGTGATCGTCGACTGGGGCACATGAAGACAGACAATTGTGCTTGGCGAGCAGCGACCATAATAGGGTCAGTGGATGTGTGGTTATTGTATCCGTCCGTTTGAGATGTGCCCGTGAGCGGGGTTTTGTAAATATTTAGAAGAGCACCTTGCTCCATGTAAGGCAATAATCCCATCGCCCAAGTGTGCCGATTCTGTCCACCACCTGACCGTAAGTAAGGGAATTTCTTGTAAGTGTCGTTGTACATGTGCATCGCAAGCCCAAGCTGCTTGAGATTGTTCTGACACTGCATTCGCCGAGCGGCTTCGCGAGCCGCTTGAACAGCAGGGAGAAGCAAGCCGACCAGGATTCCTATGATCGCGATCACCACTAGTAGTTCGACAAGTGTGAACCCTTTTTTTGGCGAATTTGTTTTCTTTAATGTACTAACTGTTCTCATCATTAATAAACCTCTAAAGTAACAACAATACCGGTATAAAATTCACTAGCCCCCGAAAACGGCCAAAAGTAGGCCATATTGTAGAGTCTAACTGAGATCTCAGAACGTGTAAAGAGACTGAGGAGACCTCTGAGTCAATTTTTTGGAAATTTCTCGACCCGCAGCTCGGGCACGCAAAAAAC
Organism: Pirellula sp.; assembly: GCA_043744075.1. GTDB lineage: Bacteria > Planctomycetota > Planctomycetia > Pirellulales > Pirellulaceae > JBKCUI01. Next base: position 11,466 of record JAYTVL010000508.1, read on the forward strand.
GCATCACTGGAGCATGCGGTGTCAATCCAGCGCCCGCGATCTCCGCTAATCGCTCCGATCGGTTAAACATGAGCTTCAAGCCTTGCCACTGACAACCGACAACCGACAACCGACAACCGACAACCGACAACCGAAAACTGAAAACTGAAAACTGAAAACCTTAATACAATATGCTTGCTTGAAACTCGACTTTGCAAGCTAACAATACTTTCTGCATGACTGTGTCAGCCTGTTCGCCCGTCAGAGTTTCTGAGGCGCTTCGCAAATGGATGCTCAGCAATACACGCTTCTTGCCTTCGCCGTCCTTTTTCGTATCGCGATAGATTTCGCGAAATACAATGTTGATACAGAGCGGACCTGCAGCATTTTGAATCGTGAACGCAATTGACTGCCATTGCGCCGCTTCGTCCAAGATCAAATTCAGGTCGCGCTCGATGGTTGGGAAAGGAACAATCGCCTGCAGCTGCGGTATCAATCTGGCGTGCTCGAGTAGCATATCGAGATTCATTTCTCCAACCACGGCAGCGCAATCTAGTTTCAGTGAATCGACCATAGCCCGATTCAACTGGCCAATCCATGCGATCATCTCTCCGTCAATCTGCCACGCGATACCGCTTTGAGGCGCCAAGTAGTTCCACGAAACCAAGCTCTTGGAAACTTTCGATTTCAAGAAATCGGGGCCGCACACGCGATGCAGGATCTCTTCGAACGCTCCAGTCACGCCTCGGATATCGGACGATCCGATAACTCCCAAATTGAATTGCTGCCCAGGCAAACCGCTTGTTCTTGGCAAATAGACATTTGCGGTTTCAAAGAGCTGCACGTCGCGATTCGTTTGCGATTGGTTGTAAAGTCTGGCTGCGATCAAGCTCGGAATCAACGAACGACGCAGCTGATTCGCTCCTTCTAATAATGGAATGAGCGTTGATAATGGTTCCTCAACCGTCCAAGGCGATATTGCGGACGATTGCGATTTGCCGATCAAACTTGGTGTCATGGTCTCGTCAAACCCACAAGCACAAACAACCCGTCGGACAGTTTCCATGACAACGTCTTTTGGGCGTTTGGCCGATGAAACCAGCGGCACGTCTGCATCCTCTGGTATCTGATCGTATCCATGAATTCTTGCGATCTCTTCGATCAAGTCGATTTCACGGGTAAGATCCGATCGATGGTTTGGAGAAAGCACTTGAGCATTCGCGTCGCTTGAATCATCCGTCACATGACATCCGAGTCGCACCAAAATATCAAGCGAGCGTTCCCATGGGATTTCGATTCCTAAGACTCGCGTAATTTTGTCTTCTCGCAACGAAATCGGCGATCGTTCAGGCAACCGTTCACCGGTGTCAACCAATCCAGCGAGCAGTTGTCCGCCAGCGGTTTCCAAAATGATTTCACAACATCGACGCGATGCCCAGTCCATATTGGATTGGTCGATTCTTCGTTCGTACCGATAGGATGAAGGCGAATGCAGTTTTAGCTTGCGCGCGGTACGGCGTATCGAAAGCGGCGTGAACTCAGCCGCTTCTAGCAAGATATCGACAGTGACTGGCGAAACCTCGCTCTCAACGCCACCCATAACGCCACCTAAGGCCACCGCTCGTTCAGCGTCGGCTATGACAACCATTTGCGGGTCGAGCTGATAAGTGCGATGATCGATCGCAATGAAGTCTTCTTTTTCGCGCGCCGGCCGAACAATAATACGCCCGCCGCGAATATTGGCAAAGTCAAACGCATGCAAAGGCTGTCCACACTCGAACATAACGTAATTCGTCGCATCGACGACGTTGTTGATCGGCTTGACCCCGATCGCATTCAAACGCTTCTGTAACCAAAGCGGGCTTGGCCCGATCTTGACACC
>JAYTVL010000509.1:0-3775 GCA_043744075.1 Pirellula sp.
AATGACGAACCTGTGTCTGAAAACCGTCTCGATCAAGGATTCGATCAACTCGAACGTCTGCTTGACTTAGTTTCGGACGACACTGCTCCTCCCGCCCCTATGGGGAGCGACAGTGTAGAACAGTTGTCCTCAACTGTTCCCGCCCCTGCAATAGAGGGGCTACACAATGAAATCGTCTTCGTCCAAGCTGGTCTACAAGACTCCGACGCACTCATCGCCGATATCGAATCCCAAGCCAACGAACTAGGACGATCGATTTCAGTAGTCCTCTTAAACAGTACTGAAAACGGTTTCGATCAGATCGACAATATCCTTTCGCAGTATCATGACTTAAGTGCGATTCACTTCGTCTCACACGGCACCGAAGGGATGATCCAGCTGGGCGGTTCGTGGCTGACAGCCGGCAATATCCAGCAGCACATGGCCGAACTGCAAAGCTGGGGCATGGCCCTCAATGATACCGGCGATATCCTCATCTATGGTTGCGATGTGGCTGCGGGGGCTGAGGGACAAGCGTTTATCGATAGAATCGCCGAACTGACACATGCCGATGTGGCGGCCTCGATCGACAAGACAGGCGATCTATCGCGCGGCGGTAACTGGGATTTGGAGTATGTTGATAACCTCCAGCCTCCAGCCTCCAGCCTGTTATCGAAAATCACAACGCCTTCAGTCTCCACTTGCAAGAGTCTTACGGCGGGTTGCTTGCCACGTACACCGTTACCAACACCAATGACAGCGGGGCCGGATCGCTTCGGCAAGCGATCATCGATGCCAACGCCAATGCCGGTGCCGACACGATCGTCTTCAATATCGCGGGGAACGGGCTGCACAAAATCGATTTACTCTCGGTCCTTCCAACCATCACTGATCGAGTGGTGATCGACGGTTTCACTCAGGCAGGTTCAGAGGTCAACACCGCTGCCAGTGGAAACAACTCAGTCCAAACGATTGCACTCGATGGTACTGTCGTGGAGGATACATCTGGCTTGGTATTGGGTGCAGGCAGCGATGGCAGCACCATCGAGGGCTTGATCCTCAATCACTTCGCGCGCGGCGGAGTGCAAACCAACAGCGAGAACAACATTCTGGTTGGCAATTTGGTTGGTACGAACGACTTGCTCACCACCAATGTCGTCCTGATTGACTCGCAACTCCAAGATAGCGCGTTGCTCGAGAAGGCAGCGTTACCAGGCGACAAGTTGTTTGTGTATGATAGCCGTTACGATTCGGCTCATGATATTTTGTCGCGAGTAGTAACTTGGGCGGAAAGTGTGCACACCAAGATTGATTCGCTCTCGATACTGGCTCACGGTACGGCGGGAAGTTTTGAATTAGGCAATCAATGGATCTCCAACGCCACGCTGTCTCAAACCGGTGAAGACTGGCATCAGTTGAGTCAAGTCTTGACCGCTGGTGCTAATATCGACCTGTTCGGTTGCGATGTGGCCGCGTCGGGCAGCGATGGCCAATTGCTTCTTGACCAACTCGCCCACTTAACTGGCGCTGATGTCTTCGCTTCGACGAATGTGACCGGCCAAGGAGGCGACTGGGTCCTCGAAGCTGCGTCTACCGGTGCACAGGAGGAACTCTCGCATGGACTAGAGCTTGCGTTGGATGTCGGCCAATTAGAAGCCTCAGGCGCGACGCTGGCTTGGTACAACGCCAGTTGGGCATACCGCAAGGCCATCACCATCGACTATACCAAGGTCAGCGGCGGTGCCGACTTGTCCAATTTTGCAGTGCTTGTCGACCTCGGCACCGACTCCGATCTCGCGGCTCGCGCCTTGGCCAGTGGCAACGATATTCTGTTTACCAGTTCCGATGGCACCACTAAACTAGCGCACGAAATTGAAATCTTTACGTCAGCGACGGGCCGTCTGACCGCATGGGTTAAAGTACCAACTCTTTCAGCTAGCGCTAATACCGTCCTCTACATGTATTACGGAAATAACGCTTCGTCAAATCAGCAAAATGCTACTAGCGTATGGTCGAGCTCCTTTAGCGCCGTCTATCACATGAGCGACGCAGGTACCACGATAGCCGACTCGACAAGCAACGGATTCAATGGTACCGCAGTCAATGGTCCGACTTCAACAACTGGCGAGATTGGCAACGGCCTAAGCCTCGATGGTACGAATGACACCATATCGCTTGGAAATAACCTCAACTTCGTTAGCGGTTCGAGTGGTGCAACATTTTCCATTTGGGTTAATCCTAACAATGTCACTTCGTCTAGCAACCTCATCGCGCTCAGCATCAACAACTCAGGTACGCCAACCAATACATCACGTTTGGATCTTAGTATTTCGAGTGCCAATTTGAACTTGGTTATTCGATCCGATGACTCAACATCCTGTTCGATCACTACCACCACGAGCGCGTTGGTTGCAAATAGCTGGAACCGGGTGTCTGCTGTGGTTGATGTTAACGCTGATACTGTGACACTTTATGTAAACGGCGCCGCACAGGCAACAACGGGTACAATCAATCTCCCTGGCACAGCTTTTCCATCGACTGCTTCCGCGGTCGGGGCAATCGGTTCGCAGGACTCAGGAAACTCCGGCTATTTTGCTGGCATAGTCGATGAAGCGCGAATTGCAACGTCCACACGCACCGCCGGTTGGCTTGCAACTGAATACAATTCACAGTCGACTCCCAGTACGTTTTATGCCCTCGCGTCACAAACTGCGCTGAACTACGCTCCGGCAGGAACGGATAAAACCGTAACAACCTTGGAGGACACTTTGTTCACGTTTGCCGCGACTGATTTTGGGTTTACGGATCCGAACAACTCGCCTGCCAACACGCTCACAGCCGTTAAGATCAGCGCCTTGCCGTTAGCTGGATCGCTAACGAACAACGGGTCAGCAGTCACTGCCGGGCAGACGATTTCTCTCGCCAACATCAACAGCGGACTTCTTCGTTTCACCGCAGCAGCCAACGCAAACGGAACCGCTTACACGACCTTTACGTTCCAAGTTCAGGACGATGGCGGCACAACCGATGGCGGTATCGACGTGGATCCGACGCCCAATTCGATTACGGTAAATGTGACAGCTGTGAACGACGCTCCTGTCCTGGCCGATACCGCCCTCAGTATCTCGGTGACAGAAGACGCAGGCGTACCGTCTGGAGTCGTTGGCTCGCTGATCAGCGCGTTCACCGGTGGCGTGAGCGACGTCGATAGCGGCGCCGTGAAAGGCATCGCGATTACCGCTAGCGTCGAAACCAATGGCACTTGGTATTTCACGACCAACAATGGTACCAACTGGACGGCAGTTGGAACCGTCAGCTCCGCTTCGTCCTTGTTATTAGCAGATAACGCAAACACGCGATTGTACTTCGCGCCAGTATCCAATTACAACGGCACTTCGGCATCGGCTTTGACCGTTCGCGGTTGGGATCAGACGAGCGGTACAGTGGCTACGAAAGTCGATACCAGTAGCAACGGCGGCATTACCGCATTCAGTTCAGCAACCGACGTGATCGATGTTTCAGTAGCGGCAGTGAATGATGCTCCAACCGTCGCGAGTGGGTATACCTATAACCTTACCGGTACCAACGAAGACACCACCTCCAGTGGTACGTTGGCTTCTGTCATCTTGACGTCCTCTACTTGGGCAGACGTCGATACCAGCGCGCTCAGCGGACTCGCGATCACGGGCAAGACCGGAAATGGAACTTGGCAGTATTCTACCGATGGTACGACCTGGAATATTTTCGGTGCAGTGACATCGACCAACGCACTGTTAATCACATCCACCACGCAAGT
>JAYTVL010000510.1:0-13307 GCA_043744075.1 Pirellula sp.
CTATTGGTTGCTTCCTCGACTATATCAAACGAAGTTGTGGAGCAAGTCCATGGCTGAGTGGCACTTCTGGTTGGGAACCCTAGGAATTCTTGTTTACATCGTGCCTATTTACTTCGCTGGAATCACTCAAGGTCTGATGTGGCGAGCCATGGATGACCTTGGCAGAATGCAATACCCCAACTTCGTTGAAACCGTGCAGGCGATGTTTCCGTTCTGGTTGGCTCGTGTATTTGGCGGCGTGCTTTACGTCGCGGGTGTATCCATGTTAGCGATCAACGCAACGATGACTTGGCTAAGTCGGCCTAGCAAATACGATGTGCCGGTCTTCACCGCTCCGCGGTTAATGCAAGGTTATCGTGATGCTCCAATCCCTAAGAGTAAACTGGACGGATTGCCAGTCATCGAAGCTGCAGTTGCAATCGATCGATTCAGCAAGATGGATTGGCATCGACGTTGGGAGAGGCTGCCTTTGCTTTTTACCGTGTTAACAACGTTAGCGGTTATCGTCGCAAGCCTTTTTGAATTAATCCCAACGTTCTTGATTCGAGCTAACGTGCCGACGATCGCCAGTGTTAAGCCATATACGCCGTTGGAACTTGCTGGTCGCGATATCTACGTGAGCGAAGGTTGCTATAACTGCCATTCACAAATGATTCGTCCAATGATCGCGGAAACGCAACGCTACGGCGAGTATAGCAAAGCGGGTGAGTTTATTTACGATCGACCATTCCAATGGGGGTCACGTCGAATTGGACCGGACTTGGCTCGCGAGGGTGGTCGGCAAAGCAGTTTTTGGCATTGGGACCACTTCAACAATCCAGAACAGCGCTCACCAGGAACCGTGATGCCAAGCTATCGCCATTTGCTCGTGGAGAGATTGAACTTCGGCGAAATCCAAAAACGCATTCATGCAGTTCACTTCCTTGGCGCTCCCTATGATCAAGAGTTGACAGACGCGGAGGCGATGGCCCACAAGCAGGCGGAAGCCGTTGCGGCGGAGATTGTCGCACAAGGTGGAACGGTATCCTTCGAAGGCAAACTAATCAAAGACGCAACGGCAATTGCATTGATTGCGTACCTGCAACGAGTCGGCAAGGATTTGTACCGGGTCGATACGCCAGCAACTGTCGTACCTCCGACTGTGGAAGCACCCGCGACCGCTACAACAGTGCCAACGCCTGCGGCAGTGCGGCGTCCATCATAAGTCGGGCTGAACCGGACGCTAGCGCGTTGCGGCTGATTAGCCGAAGGGCGCTAGCCCACGGTTTGCGGCCCATGTTGTGATCGACGCCCGGCAGTGCCTTAGCATTCCCCCTAAATTCAGAAAGACATAGTGCATGTTAAAAGACGTTGTCTCCAAATTAGACTACTCCAACTTCGACGAGATCGCATTGGTCATCTTCGGACTTAGCTTTTTAGCAATCGTTTGGGGGGCTCTGCGTTTGAAACCGGATGCAACCAAACGATTCGGCAGTATTCCAATCGAAGACGGTGTAGTTGATCCTTGGGAAGGAGCGAAGAAGTGAGTCCACATTCGACAACCAACGAGCCATCGTTGGGCCATAGTTATGACGGAATTCAGGAGTACGACAATCCGTTGCCTGGCTGGTGGAAATGGCTTTTTTGGGCCAGCATAGCCTTCTGCCCGGTCTATCTCATGTACTTTCATGCCGGTGCGCCTGGGCGATCGGTCGACGAACAATATCAAGCAAGCGCTACCGAAAATACTCGAAAGCAATACGCTGAGATTGGTGATTTGGCCGGTGACCAGCCGACCATGATCAAGTTTCTAAAGGAGCCAAAGTGGGTTGGAGTCGGGCAATCGATCTTCAAAGCCAATTGTGTCTCTTGCCATGGTGCCGAGGGTGGCGGCAACGTTGGCCCAAATCTGTGCGACGAAAATTTCAAGCACGTCAAAGCCTTGCCAGATATTCTCAAAGTGGTGAACGAAGGGGTTGCAGGTGGCGCGATGCCAGCCTGGGGTAAGCGTTTTTCACGTAAGAATGACGCAGTCTTGGTGTCAGTTTACATAGCGAGTTTGCGAGGCTCCAAACCCGCTATCGCGAAAGCTCCAGACGGAAGTCCAATCCCAGCTTGGCCTAACGAATAATGTCTGAGCTCCCGAATCCATTGCCTTTACTGTTCGATCAGAGTAAGCATTCGCATAACAAAAACAAGTGCGGCAATTGCTCGGGAAACGGTTCCTGTGCCAGCATAGATGATCGCTCGAATTCGCTATTAACCCCAGAGGAAAACGTACTCCCAACGTTGAATAGCGATGGAAGCCGTATCTGGATCATCCCGTCCCTTGCCAAAGGAGTTTTGTGGAAACGGCGACGTTGGCTAGCCTATGCACTCATCGCATTCTTCGTAACACTTCCGCATTTGCGAATCCGAGAGAAGCCGTATGTTTTGATCGATATCGCAAGTCGTCAGTTCACATTCTTTGGCCACACATTCTATCCAACGGATACTCCGTTGGTCGCCTGCCTAATGCTAGTGGTTTTTTTCTCTATTATGTTGGTGACAACACTGGCTGGACGCGTTTGGTGTGGCTGGGGATGCCCGCAGACGGTCTACCTTGAGTTCTTGTTCCGTCCGATCGATCGGTTCTTTTCTAACACGGTCGGTCGCGGTGGGAAGTCCAGGAAATCATTGAATGCGTTAGCTATCGCAGGTAAGTTCATGGTCTATCTTGCGTGTTGTCTTTTCATAGCCCACACGTTTTTGAGCTATTTTGTTACTACAGATACTTTAGCCAAATGGATTCAGTCGTCGCCGACAAAACATCCGACCGCATTTCTTGTCATGGGTGTAACCACTGCCGGGATGATGTTCAATTTTCTCTATTTTAGGGAACAGTTCTGCATGATAGCTTGTCCGTATGGCCGATTTCAGTCGGTCATGCTGGATCGAACTTCCTATATTGTTGCATACGATTCAAACCGTGGTGAGCCTAGGAAAAAAGGGAAACGTACAACTCCCTCACAAGCCACAACCAAAGTAGCAAGTGAGGAAGTGTTAACGCTCGATTCGCTCGCAGTGCAAAACCTAGGCGATTGTGTGGACTGCGGCCGATGTACCGCAGTATGCCCAACGGGAATTGATATCCGCCACGGACTGCAATTGGAATGTATTCACTGCGCTCAGTGCATCGACGCCTGCAATCAAGTCATGCTGACAATTGGAAAACCATCAGGACTGATCCGTTATTCAACACAAAATGAATTGGAAGGAAAACCTGCAAGCATCATTCGGCCGCGAACCATAATCTATCCGGCTATCGTATTGATTGCTGCCGGACTATTCCTCGCTATCCTATCAACAAAGTTCGCATTCGATGCCAGAGTGATGGGGGTGCCAGGGGCGCCGTTTACAGTTGGGTCAGACCTTCAAGTACAAAACAATTTCCAAGTGCGATTGGTCAATCGTAGCCAACTCGAACAAGACTACTTGGTGAACGTTTCGGACGAAGATGTCGTTGCCAAGTGGAGCAGTGGAGACAATATACGTCTGACACCGGGACAATCGGTAATGGTTCCGCTAGATATGCATTTTCCGTTACAAAAAACAACCGGCAAAGGCTACTTCGACACAAAATTGAAGGTCACCGATACCGGTGGCGCAACCCGAGAGATTAAAGTACGATTGTCCGGGCCGAGATAACCACCCAAGCTTGAAAACATAATGAACAATAACCAAGAAACCACCATCCGATCTGCTGTCCAACTTGCGATTCGAGAACGCAACTCCAAACGTTTTTGGGTATGCGTAATATGCGGGTTCTTTTCAATGGATTTTTCGATTGCTGCAATTGCAATTTCTATGGCGGCCGGAGACCCATCTTTTCGTTCGATTCCTGGCTACGGCGAACGGGCAGTGGCTTGGGATGTGCGGCAAAAAAGGAAAGAACTATCCGAAAAACTTGGCTGGAAAATTGAACTGCAGCCAGTCGAGCCTCTTCGTGATGCAATTGAGATTCGAGTATTAGACGACTCAAATCAGCCGATTGCTGGCTGCACAGGATCGTTGCGTTTGTTCCACTTTACCCGTGTCGCGGAACAGTTTGTGTGCGACCTAATTGAAATAGAACCCGGGCGCTATCGTGCAAAAGTTGACGTCGCCAAGCTTGGCCGTTGGCAATTGGAGATGGAAATCCATGCGGATCGCGATCAGAACTTTTGGGTCGAGCGAACACTGGACTGGTTTGATGCTTCAAACAAGGACTTGGACAAAGTGGAATGATCGCATTGGAATTGATAGCAGCTACTTTGTTCTCGTCGCTTGTCGGCTCGATGCATTGTGTCGGGATGTGTACGCCATTTGCCATTTTGGCAATGGGGCCAGCAAACGGCGTTCAGCGAAATCGATTCGTACGAATGAGTGCGTACCACCTTGGTCGCTTGGCAACTTACCTTTTGATGGGTATTGGAGTCGCGTTTCTGAGTTCAGCGATCCAGGTGTTTGCAGGTAGTAGCCGAACGGGCCAAGTCCTTGGCTGGAGCGTCGGTACGATCATGATCGGAATGGGCGTAATTCGGATGTCAGAAGCTTTCGCATGGCGGATGCCAGTCAGGCATTCGATATTGTCGCAACGTTGGACAGGAGCGATTGTTAAGTTGCGGCGTTTGTATTCCGGTGGACCGATCTGGCTGGGTTCATTCGTATGGGGGCTTACAAGCACGCTTTTGCCATGCGGATGGCTCTACCTTTTTGTGCTCGCAGCTGCGGCGGCTCCCGATGCCGTAATGACAATTGCGACGATGGTTGCGTTTTGGGTCGGTACGCTTCCACTATTGACCGTCGCGGCTTGGGGATGGTCCTCCATAAGTCCACGATGGCAAGTTCTGGCCCAGCCCTTTGCTGCAGGCTGCATTATTAGCTTTGGCGTTTTTATTTTGGTACAGCGTAGCGTGGTTGATTTGGGACTAACGAGCCATTCGGCGAAGGCATCGCGTAGATTGCCAGATTCGGACGGCGAAGTCAATTCAGGATATCGCGTGCCCTCAAAGACTTCATTGGATATGGTTCGACAGGCACTAAATACGGACCTACTCTTTTGCCGAGGGGACGATGTTGAAAACCCTTGAGAAGCCGAAAGAGTCTGATCGAATAACCCGCCTCTGCGCACACTGCGGTTTGCCGACTTTCTGTCAACTAGGTGAGGATAGGGTCTTTTGTTGCAGCGGTTGCATGGGAGCATACGCACTTATCCATGAACTCGGCTTAGAAGACTATTACGAATTGCGGTCTGCGAAATCGAACGGCTTTGAAACTGGGACCGTTGACACGTCCCGTTCGGCAATCTTGGAGGATTTACAAGAAGCTGGCGTTGAGGTTCACAATACGTCTGATGGGATGTGCTTCGTGCGATTGGCGGTGGACGGACTTCACTGCGCTGCTTGCTCATGGCTCATTGAAAGGATGCAGCCGACAATCCCAGGCCTTAAAAGCGCTCAAGTGCGAATGAGCGATCACACCGTCGAGCTGATCTACGATCCGGCTCGCACACAACCGGTAAACGTCTCAAGAAGATTGGCGAAACTCGGTTATTTGCTTTCACCATGGACACCAGATAGCGAAGACGATCACGGGTTTTTACAGCAGCAGCGTGAGCATTGGGTTGGTATCGCAATGGCTGCATTCTTTGCTGCGAATGCCATGTGGATTGGAGTTGCATTGTACGCGGGTGAATCGACGGGAATCTCAGCTGGGCATGAGTATTTCTTACGGTGGATTGGGACAGTGCTTGCCATGTTCGCAGTCCTTTTGCCTGGTCGCTTGTTTTTTCAAACTGCTTGGCAGGCGCTTCGTACCAGAACGCCTCACGTGGATATCCCCGTTGCGTTGTCGTTGTTGATCGGAGTCATTGGCTCTGTAATCGGAGCGGCGAGTGGCGTTGGCCAAATCTATTTTGACTCGCTCGCATCCTTGATATTGCTCTTGCGGATTGGCCGCTACATTCAATTTCGAGCTCAATACCGAACCAGTCTTTCTCTTGCCCAGCTATTGCGATGGAATGCGGTTACTGCTACTCGAATCGAATTGGACGGCACTCAAAAAATTGTGCCAGCCAGCCGCTTGCAGGTGGGCGATCAGATTGTAGTTCGACCGGGTGAAGCGATTCCCGCCGACGGATTGGTTATACAAGGCAGCAGCCACGTCGATATGTCGTTGCTAAACGGCGAAAGCGAACCAGTGACTGTTTCCTTAGGTGACGCGGTGGTCGGAGGAACAACCAATATGACCGCAACATTGACGATTGCGGTGACTGCGGCAGGAGTCAACAGTCGAGTTGGTCGACTGATGGAGCTGGTTCGCAACGCTTCAAGCCATCGAACACCTTGGACCATGGCGGCAGATCGGGTCAGCAAATGGTTTGTACTGGTCGTGTTAGTACTCGCGTTTGCAACTTGGTCGGGATGGGCTTTTTTTGCCAACGCTGCAACGGCGACTCAGCACACCATGGCCTTGTTAACGATCGCATGCCCATGCGCTTTGGCCTTGGCAGCACCTCTAGTTCTCACCGTTGCTTTGGGCCGGGCGGCAAAACGACAGATCTGGATTCGCGACGGAAATTGCCTTGAACCCATGGCTACGCCAGGTACGCTTTGGCTCGACAAAACGGGCACCCTGACTCATGGACGATTAAGCGTGTTGGACTGGCACGGAAACGATGAAGCTCTCCGTTACGCCGCAGTTTTAGAGCATTCGATTCACCATCCAATTGCAAAAGCCATCTGCGATTGTGTAAAGACCCAGGAAATTCAATTGCTATCCGCATCCGAAATAGAACACCGAATTGGTAAGGGTGCCAAGGGGATAGTTAATGGACATACCGTCGTGATCGGCAACGAAGCTTGGCTGGACGAACAACGAATCGCGATTTCTGAAAAATGGATTACCTTGCAATTAAAAGCGCTCTCGCAAAACCGTACAGTTGTGTGGGTAGCAATCAATGCATGTGTCTGCGGAATGATTGAGTTGGGAGATCCGCTTCGTGCAGACGCCATTGAAACACTGCGATCCATTTCGGCTAGAGGCTGGCGTTTAGGAATCCTGTCAGGTGACCGACAAGAAATCGTTGACTTGCTTGCTACATTTTTACGCAAGACTGGAATTGCCATCGACGTCGCTTTGGGTCAACTAAGCCCCGAGGATAAACTGGATGTCATCCGACGATGCAAGCAAGAAAGCCACCTGCCATGCGCGATGGTTGGCGATGGTGTAAACGATGCGGCTGCTCTAGCAATGGCTGACATCGGAATTGCAATTCGGGGTGGAAGCGAACAATCTCTCTATGCAGCACCCATTTTCATCGCAAACGGTCAGCTAGCTTCGGTTGAGGAATTGATGGCAGCTTCGAATGGAGTTGTCCGCGGAATTCAACGGTGCTTCGTAGCTTCCTTGCTTTATAATGCAGTGACAATGACACTCGCAATAATGGGTTGGATACATCCTTTGATCGCCGCCGTCTTGATGCCAATTAGCGGCTTGACCGTATTAACGATGGCCATGTCAACGAGTGCTTTTTCCGAAAAGAGATCAAAATGAGTGTTCTGTATATCGCGTTACCAGTCGCGTTGCTTTTGGGTGGTTCTGCACTTGTTGCATGTTTGATTTGCATTCGAAGCGGACAGTACGATGATTTGGAGACACCTTCCGTCAAACTACTTAATGATGAGTTAAAGCAATGAATACCAGTGACAGCGCAAGAAGTCGGGTATGGAATCCACCCAACTTCCAAGTTACGTGGCTCCATTTTCATCTATTGGTCGCTTGGGTTCTGATTGGTGGTGTGGTCCAAGCCGATGATGATTTTGAGCATCCGCCGATTTCGTATCAAACGAGCCAATCTCATGACGCCGTTGCGCAATTGCAGGAACGATTAAAGACAGGTAGAGAAAAGCTAGAAGCGGATTCCAACGGCAGCTATTTGAAGTCACTGCTCAAGGCCTTGAAGATTGATGAGTCGTCGCAATGCCTTGTCTTTTCCAAGACCAGTTTTCAATTGCCGTATATCGGTCCTCGAACACCGCGTGCGCTCTATTTCAACGATTCCGTTTACGTCGGGTCGGTCATTGGCAGCACAATTCTTGAACTGACTGCTGTGGACCCTCAATTGGGTCCGGTTTTCTATACATTTGAACGGGAGCCGCAAGACTATCAAATTATTCGTGACCGTGGGCAGTGCCTATCATGCCATGCAACCTCCAGGACCGAGCGAGTTCCGGGGGTCATTGTGCGGTCGATTTACTCGGACAAGGCTGGTCGACCACGCTCTGGTTCTTCGACTTATATCACCGATCACCGAAGTCCATTCGATCAGCGTTGGGGCGGCTGGTATGTTACGGGTGAGCATGGAGCCATGCGGCACTTAGGAAACATTTTTGCACTCGATCGCGAGGATCCTCAAAAAGTGGATATGGAGAGTGGAGCAAATCAAACGCACATTCCTTCTTCCGTTGCAATCGGAAATCACTTGACGGAAACTAGCGATATCGTTGCTTTGATGGTTTTGGAGCACCAAACTCGCATTCAGAACTTGATTACTCGGGCTAACTACGAAACGCGTCAGGCTAGCCATCTCGACAAATCAATGAACGAGGCGCTTGGACGAGCCGAGGACTATGTGAGCGAGTCGACACAACGTCGCATCGCAAGCGTAGGCGATGCGTTGATCGCTGGCCTACTATTTGCAGACGAATTTGAGCTGAAGTCCGCAGTCAAAGGAACAAGCGGATTTGCCGAGGCGTTTTCGGCTAGAGGCCCAGCCGACTCTAAAGGCAGATCTTTTTATCAATTGGATTTGAAAACGAGAATGTTTCGATTTCCGTGCAGTTACTTAATCCTATCGGATCACTTCGGTGGATTGCCCGAGGCAGTGATGCAGCATGTGCAATCGGAGCTCCAAGCTATTCTGTTGAAACAAAAAAGTCCTCCCAAAGGCGTTAGGATCACTTCAGACGAGTGCGATGCACTTCGTGATATGCTCAATGAGTTTAAGCCAGGCTGGTTGACCAAAAGCAACAACAAATAGAGGCATTGCTAAGTCATAGTAGCATAGGCTTCCAGCCTGTGAACTAGGTTGACCAAGACTACGAAAAAGTGAGGGCATTACTATGTCAGAGCGGCAAAAAGATTTTCCGGCAACTTCGGGCTCTTCTGAAGACACGGCCCTCTTGGCCGCCATCTTGAATACGGCTGTCGATGCTATCGTCACGATTGATGAACGCGGAATTGTGTTGCATGTTAATCACGCATTTGAAAAACTTTTTGGGTTTACTCCTCAGGAAGCAATTGGCAAGAACATCTCATTGATCATGCCCGAACCTGAAAGATCGGCTCATGATGGATACCTTCGTCAATACAAGGAAACAGGCAAGGCTGCGATTATTGGAATAGGACGACAAGTATTCGGACAACGAAAGGACGGCTCGCTTATTCCGATCGATCTGGCAGTGAGCGAAGTTAAAATCGGTGAAAAAATGCTCTATGCTGGGATAATGCGTGACATGACGGAGCGTAATCAAACCGAAGCAGAACTGCGCTCAGCTCAACAAAGGCTGATCCAAAGTGAGCGACTGGCAGCGATTGGTCAGATGATGACAGGTTTAGCACACGAGAGCCGAAATGCGTTGCAGCGCTCGAGAGCTTGCTTAGACATGCTCGACCTCGATCTTGAATCGGCTCCGGAACAGCAAGACTTGGTGCGAAGATCCAAGTCGGCGATGATAGAACTGCAATCGCTCTATGAAGAAGTTCGCAGCTATGCGGCACCGATCCAACTGGAAAAGTCACGTCAAAGTATTGAAGGATTGTGCAATGAAACGTGGGGAAACCTAGTCGGCCAATGGCGATCGATGAGAGTGGAACTTGTATTGAGGTGTTCGCCTTGTCCCGACGTTTTTTGCGACCGGCAACGCATTTGCCAAGTGATTCGAAATATCTTCGAAAATGCACTCGCAGTCGCTCCACCCAACAGTCAAATATGCGTCGATTGTCAGACGATTCAGGGAAAGTCTGACAATCGAGTTCAAGTTAGAATCTCGGACCAAGGGCCGGGGCTTGATGAAGAACAAAGGACGAAAATTTTTGATCCGTTCTACACGACGAAGACAAGAGGCACAGGCTTGGGAATGGCAATCTGCCAACGAATCGTGGAGGCGCACCAGGGTCGCATTTTTGTAGAAGACTCCAACTCGGATCATGGGCGTATCGGAGCCGTGATCGTCTTCGAATTGCCGGTTGACGATCGAAAGATGAACACTTGACCAATGCAAGCCAGATTTGAATAACCCGCGTCGACTCTCTGGACATTCTTGGGTCATCCAGACCAACTCCAATGTCGGTTTGGACCAGTCCGGCCATATAGCTCACAAAGGGCTTCAATACAAAGCATACTTGCCGCAAGAGATTCAGCTGACGATCGAATTCAAAACGAGCTTCTGCATCGAGAGTCCGAAGCGAACCGCAACCGCAACGCACTACACAGATAGAACTGACAACTGACAACTGACATCATTCAGTGTGCGAGAAAGCGATGCCCTCAACGCCGGTACCTTGCTGAAGAAGTGTTTTTCTAACCAAATCAAGCTGGTCAAAAACTTGCTGTTGTGGATCAATTGTTTCGATGCCTCCGCCAAAGCCGCGATCGCGTTGGAGGTATTCGACTTTGACCGGCCTGACTTGAAGGATCGACGCATTCGGCAAGGTCGGCCAAGCGTCGCCAAACAGACCTGTATTGTTGAGATCGTCGATAGACATCGCCCGATCGCGTCGTCTACACAGAAAGACGAACTCGGTTCCCGAAGAACCGACAATTTGTTCAAAATGGGACGGATCTTGAGGAAAGCGATACGTAAACGTTGCATTCGCAGCTGGCTTGGAATCGATCAACGTCAACTTGCCGTCGCTATCAAAAAGAAACAGAGAAACATGCTGTCCAGCCGGGATATCCGAAGTCACTTCAATCCGGTCGCCGGTGCTGACCGGTGCTGTATCGGTTAGTGAATAGATCGCTTCGTCGCGCCAAACTCGTATGTTCATCCCGGTGGTTGCAACCGATGGAGCTTCTTGAATTCCGATTTGCGATATCCCGATTGCTCCCAATCCAACCAAAAAACTCGCCGCAAACATGATCCACTTCGCTGCTTTGTTCAGGCTCGAAACTACTTCCAGTCTCTTCAAAGCTGCTGCAAGTTCGCCGGCATTCGCATAGCGATCCTCTGGAGCATTGGACATTGCTCGTTTGATAATCTCGACAATTCCCACTTCGCATTCGGCCAATCGTTCACGATTCCAATCGCCAGCTTGAGCCTTTCTTATACACTCCTGCAAATCTCTGCCTTCGATCGGTGGCTGGCCAGTTGCAAGAAAGTAAATGACTCCACCCAAACTGAAGATGTCGCTCTTGGGACCGACTTTTTCGGTATCGCACTGGGCTTGCTCAGGTGGCATGTATTGGATTGTGCCACATAAGGTAGTCGAATCTGGTCCTGACTGACTCCATGCAGTCTCTGCTCGAGACAATCCGAAATCGATCAACCGAGGCATGTCCGATTGATCGATCAAGATGTTTTGCGGCTTGATATCTAGATGCACGACACCTTGCTGATGAACATAGTCCAGTGCTTCCGCTATCTTCCGAACGATCGGAATCCATTGCCCAGTCGAGGGATTGCGTTGCTTTCGATATTGGCTGAGATTCAAGCCACTAACAAATTCCATCACCAAATATGGTCGATTCTCAAGAAAGTCAAAATCGAAGACCTTGGCAAGATTCGGATGATTGAGACTTGCCAACACACGTCCCTCATCCGCCATGGATCCCGCCAAGCGAGCGTTGGAAATGCGGTCGAAGTGACAGAATTTGATCACCACGTCGCGGCGAAGCTCTGGATGAATCGCACGATAGACAGTCGCCTGGCCTCCGTGATCCAAGGCCTCGATGATCGCGTACTTCCCGATCTTCATTGGCGGATCTTGATCTTTGCGAGGTTCTTCGTTCGCAACGACCGGTTGTATGCGAATATTCGTATGACTTGGAAGCGTGGTCTTCTTCCACACGTCAACGGTTTCGTCAAAAACTGCGTTTACGATGCTTTGATATGCCGACCACACCGCGAGGTAGTCTACTTTCGAGATCGTTTCTTTTCGAGAAAATCTGCGTTCTATCTCGATTGCTAGGAGTTCTCGTAATAGTCGCGGTCGCTCATCGGTTGAGAATTCCTTCAGCAATTCCGAGATTCCGATCGGACTATTTGCTTTCCAGGTAGCTTCGAAGCGATCGCAAATCAAATCGATACGGTCGTCCAACGGAAGTGGTGTAGATAATGGTGTCAAGATTTCCTCGCGGCAAGTTGCGATTGCCATGCGTTACGAATCAAATCAAATTTACGTTGAATGGTGCGTGAGGTTACACCGAGCTGGTCAGCAATCTCTTTTTGGTTGTAGCCTTGCATTCTTAAGACCGTAACTTGGCGCAAAGAGTCGTCACGCAAAATCGCCAAAAGTCGATTTTTTTCTTCTTCCATTTCGACCAACGAATCAGGCGTTGGCGTATCCCCTAGCAATTCATTGATCCCGTAGTTTACATTCTGTTCAGTCTCGCCAAACGCGGATTCACCTCGAGTTATCCCGCCGCCTCTCTTGTCCGCAAGTTCACGACGCACTCGATCGATGGCCTTTTGCCGGGTGATGGTTACCAGCAATTTCCACAGTTCGTTCCGATCCAACATCTCCGCGAAGCGACCATCTTGAGCTCCCTTTCGTAGACATTCGAATACGCTTACGACCACATCTTCTTCGTCAAATGCCCTCCTAGGCACATTGCCAATCTGTTTCTTGGCGACGCGGCTAAGTTGCTCAAAATAGTTATTCCACAGTTCTCCAATTGCCTGATTGTCGCCAGCCACCAGGCGTAGAAAGCACTCGGAAATAGTACTGTTGGTTGGATGATTCATTGAAGATCAAAGCAAGTAAATAGCCACCGGCAGAGTTTTCTATACGATGAGAGGTGACGTAATCTTACGTTACTTGAATGGGTTGCGGGGCGACGGTATTAATTCTATCGGATTCGATTATTCGTGAACGCAAGCCATTTTTTGAGACTTCTTGCTCATCGCCACCATACTTAATTCTCGTTCCCTGGCTCCGCCAGGGAATGCACTGCTCCGGAGGCTCTGCCTGGGCTGTGCGACAAATAGCAGTTTACGAAAAATGCGTTGATGCGAGTTTTGTTCCGTTCTGCGATCTGGCCTTTCAGGTTGGTCGGGGGCTTGTCCCCCACCAACCTTGTTTTGGCG
>JAYTVL010000511.1:0-3762 GCA_043744075.1 Pirellula sp.
GGCTTCGATCATAAGTCGGGCTGAACCGGACGCTAGCGCGTTGCGGCTGATTAGCCGAAGGGCGCTAGCCCACGGTTTGCGGCCCATGTTGTGATCGACGCCCATTCATTCAATTGAAATAACACTTACAATTCTGAAATAGAAGAATGGTACGAGGGTACGATGTCCACTGGTTCGATCAAGGATCGTGAAATCAATTCGAAGGAAGAATTCGTTCAAAAGGGTTCGCTGGATACCGCAAAAACCTGGTGCGAGGAATGCCGAAAGATCCTGGGCTTGGGACTTGCCGGCGAAGCTAAGCGGATGGAACAAGCCGTGTCAGGTATTTCCAAGCAGCTCGATAAGCTAAACGGTATCGCGGCATACGGTGAAGGACTCGAAGAGAAACTCGAAGGCTTTGAAAAAGAGTTCAAGGAAGCTGCCTACGAGCTTGAGGTCCTCAGGGCGCAATACCGCGAATTTGAAGCTCTAAAAAAGAAAGCCAGCTTCTTAAGCAGCGAAGAAAAAAACGCTAAGAAGAACATGGAAAAGAAGGAGCAGGAGATCAAGAATTCGATCGCCAATCTTGAATCGCTCCAATCGAGAACCCAAAAGGTTGTTGATGACGAAAAACAACGTCAAAAAGAAGTTCGAGACGAGATCAAATCTAAGCCGGATGGCAAGCAAATCGTAAAGACTCGTGAGAATTTCGGGAAAGAGCTTGTAAAGCTTCGAAAGATTTCTGAGTTTTTCGCAAAGAACTATGATGGGACCACGGCAAGCGATATTGCTGGTGTTTTCGAGGTTCTGTCTCAATTGAATTGGCTCAAGATTGATACTCTCGTGGAGGCGCAATTTGAGTTGACCCAAATCCAGCAGACGATTCTGGCATGGCAAGCAAGACAAAAAGAGTTTGTAGAAGGAAAATCAAAGTTCCAATCATCGCTGAAGCAAGCGCAGACGTTGATGCAGCGTGCAGAAATCGCATTGCCACCACAGGAACTCGTTTCTGGGAATCCCTCATCGCCAGGATTCCTTGATCGATTTTCCCTGGGAGAGCAATCTGCGCTCGTAAAAAATTGGAAGCTGGCAGGAGCAAATGTAAATTCTAATTTCATTACCCAGCTCGATAAAAAGGTCAGAGAGGCTGAGGGAATGTACTTTGTGTGGGAAAAAATTAAGACGCAGTCTTACGTGGATATCAAGGCGAGCCTTGAAAAACTTTCGTTGAAACAGTATCAAATCGTTGGACTGCAGAAGATTGCCGACGCGGTTGCCATTGGTGACAAGGGTCGAGATTTTGTAGGTGCAGTCAACGCTTTCAATCTAGCCGAGGCGCAAGCGAAGCAGTACGTGGCGGCTGAATCCCATTTCCTATCCAAAGATCTGGAATTGGGAAAAGAAGCATCGCGAGTTACGGTTCTAGCAAATCAGGTAACCGGAGACGCTCAGAAATTTGCCTGTGGATTTCAGGACCTGATTTATTATTTGCGTGCTCGATTCAAACAAGAACTAGTTCTTGATCCATTTGCGAAAAATGAGGTCCCAACCATTCAGACGATCGACGCATTACTATTGGAATTGAAGTTTGCGATTTCAGAGATCGAAAAGAAAGTCTCAGATCTGTCGAATCCGACGAAGATACAGGAGCTGACCGATGAAATGGCGTCGAAAAAGGATATTGGCCCATTCGTATTGGATATGAAAAAATCGGCGGAACACGCTACTTCGAGCGTTGAGGGGTATGCAGGCCTGCGTTTCGATCCAGTGGGTGACCCATCCAAAATAGCAACTTGGAACGAAAAAATAACCGGTGCTAAGAACTGGATTGAACGGCGAGAGAAGGACCTAGCGGGCGAAGAATCAATCGTATTTGACGATGTCATGAAGAATCACGCCTTGCTAAAAACAGGGTTGGAAACGGTGATTCGAGAATCTGAGTTGGCGACAAGCAGTTCTGGGCAGGAGATTGAAACAGCCAGAAATGAATTGGTAACGCAACTCAACTTGCTAAAGGGATGGTTGAAAGCTGCCCGATTGACGACGGTTCGCGAGGAAACTTGGCATGCTGCAGCAAACTTGGAGGTCGAGCAAATCGAATCGATTTTGAAGACCGACAATAAGACTGCTCTACTGGAAAAAACAAACAGAGTCCTTGAATTGCAAGGTCAATGCAAGAATGTCGTGAAGGATACGGCACTTGGAATATTGATTCCGCAGGACGATGTGATGACCTACAATGCGTTGAAGGAATTGTTTGATGAATTGATCAAAAAGGTCAAGGGCAAGGATGTAAAGAGCGTATTGCGCGCTTTGTCAGAACGGTATGCCGGCAAGGGAGGCATTCTCGTTCTTGCTCTCGCCGACCTTCGAAACGACGGTGCCGGGTCGATGGCAGCCAAAAAGGATATATGGACAGAGCGCTATCGGGAGTTAAAGGCGGAAGTAGAGACGAACGTACTTGGTATTTATGAATCACTCGTCAAAGCGAGAAAGATTTGTGAGGAAAGGATCAAATCCCTTCGAGATCGTATCAACAAGGAGCTTTGCAATGCAATCCAAAAAGCTACGGGCGGAAAGGAAGTAGTGCTCGGTGCCAATCTTCCTCTGATGGGCAAGGTAAACGAAGCGCAAGGGAACTTGATCACTGCAGACACAAAGGATCGATACGACCAAGTGATCAAGCAATTGGAAAACATCAACGAAGAGGTCACCTGGGCGCTGGAAGATATTGCGGGGGGAGATGTTCAGAGATTTGTAAACGACAATTCCAACGCAGAAGAAATCAAACGTCAGCAAATTGAACAGAACTTAAAGTTGAAAGCCCAATACGACCTTTCCAAAGTCGCATTTCAAGAGGCAAGGAACAAGGCGAAGTCGTCGCCAAATGTCGATCAGCAAGAGTTTACTCGATATGTTGATTTATATAAGCAAGCGGAAAAGTCATTCAAGAAAGGGACGTTTAGTGATGCGGCCAAGAAAATGGAGCTCGTCTGTCGGTTGATGAAGTTGCTAGCAAACAATCCACTCGGAAGCCAAGTCACCGGTAGAGGTCAAGAACACTTGAAAGAACTCAATGTTCGTTGGGGGAATGCAATCGAGACGCTTAACAAATCGATTGGAGGACTCGGAGACGCCATTTTTGATTCCTGCAAAGTAGCGACCGAAGAGCTGGATGAGACCCAAAGTGGTGCGATTCGTAAGAAGTTCGATTCCAAGGTTTCTATACCCATTAAATCGGATCTTGATCCAGGAGCGTTTCAACGAGAATTGCTTGTCCTTCAGGGAGCGGTACCGTCCAAGAAGGAGGATCGCAATAAAGATGAAGCAAACAAGAAAAAGTATCGCGAACAAGCGCTTGCAAAGATTCGAAACTATCAACGACTCTTACAAAAGCACCCAATGTATCAGACGGTCATGTTCCAGAGCAATCCGTGGAGAAAAGACAATGGAACAGTCAACGCATTGGATTTGATGCGGGCGATCAACGACATCGACCTCAATGTTCAACGTGGAGTTGGCTAACTATAAGGCCTTTTCGATTTTTAAAACACTTCACTCAATTCTATTCCAAGTGCATTGTCACAGCTAAGATTTAGGGTTCGATAGTAGTGGACGAGGCGACGAGTCCCTGCGATTTGTGTTGCATACGGGACTCGTTGCCTCGTCCACTACCCTCATTTTAGCTGTGACAGACCACTAGGAATAGAATTGAGTGAAGTGTTTTAAAAATCGAAAAGGGCTTATAGTTAGCCAACTCCACGTTGAACATTGAGGTCGATG
>JAYTVL010000512.1:0-3758 GCA_043744075.1 Pirellula sp.
GGATACAGGGCGGTAACGTTACCCTGACTAGGACTTCCACCCAGCAAATCAATCGCCTTTAAAGGCGCACTCGCCTTTTGCTCCGCAAAAGTAGCGTTAACGACGCACACTTTTGCGGAGCAAAAGGCGACACTAATAAATTCACAGCCGAGGAGCGAAAGGCGACAATGTTGGGAATCAAAGCGTTGGAATCACACACGATTCAACCAGGTAACTCAGATCCACCGGATAATTTCTCCACCGGATAGAATAGTACTTTTCAAACCACTCTTGAATATCCAACTCAACCGCTTGGTCGTAGTTCGGTTGCACGTGCAAGGTCTTTCCGATCAGCGTTTCGCGAATTTCGCCTTGCTCCACAATGACTCGACCGGACTTGATCACCACCCGAGGCATCTCGAACATGATCTCTTTGTTCTCATGCGGCGTATAAATCGTGATGTCGGCATCGGCACCGGCACCGAGATGCCCCTTGTTCTTCAAACCTAGAATCTTGGCCGGCCCGGCCCGGGTGATGATGGCAATTTCGTTGAGCGTGTATTCGCGATCAATATCCCACAACGAAGACCGCTGTAGAATCTCTGGCGGGCAAGTCTTCAAAATATCTCTTCGGTACGTCCGATCCATCAAGAATCGGATAATCTGAGGATACGCGAGGAAGGAGCCACCATTGGGATGATCGGTACTCATGACGACACGCCACGGATCTTTCACTAACAAGTACCACTCCAAACCAATCGCCCATTGCAGGGAATGCACCAGCGATTTATTGCGATACTTGATCGGAGTGATCCCGCAGCCCGATTCCATTTCTGTATCGCTGCTAAACCACTTGCCGCCGTACACCTTCGAAAGAAAGTACCCCAAAGGGCCGTCGCCTGTCATGCTGGTCGTTTCACCAAACAAAACCTGCCCGACATCGATCGTAATGTTGGGGTTTGCGTTGACGTACTCTGCCAGCGGAATCACTTTGCTGTTGAAGGTGTTTTCGTCACCAGCCCCACCACCATAACTGTGAAACTGAATGTGCGTGATGTGACCGCGGTGGCCTTCCAAAGCTCGCATGGTCTCAAGCGTTGTCTCCCAGTTGCCCGGCATGCCGAGATTGTTGCAATGGATATGAACTGGATGCGGCAATCCAAGCTCCGCTGCCGCCTGCGCAATGCCTTGGATGATCCGGCGAGGGGTCACTTCGAAATGATCGACGAGCGTATCCAGGCCGCTGACGTTGCCAGCTTGCTTGGACTTCCAAACTTCGACTCCGCCGGGGTTGACTAGTTTGGGAGCAAATCCCTTGGTGGACGCGAGCAACCAACCAATAAACGCCTTGAGTTTTTGGGGTTCGTTTTTCATGAGGGATTGCATCACATAGTGATTGTTTCCCATGAGCACATAGAAACCCTTGTCGATGCACGGGGTGTCCTCAAATTCTTCGTGAGCATGTCGCGCCCCAAGCGGCGGGATGGCCGCATCGAACGCAGTGGTGTATCCCATGGCTGCGTACTTATAGCCCGTAGCGAACGTGCTCGGTACGCTCCCCAACGATCCGCTATGCGTGATATCCGTACGGGGCATCTGTTCGCCCCTACGTTTTTCTTCCGGTCTCATTTTGCGTGCCACGTTTACCTTCGGACCTGCGATATGGCAATGCACATCGATTCCGCCAGGCATCACAACCAAGCCACTAGCATCAATCGTTCTCGAAGGACGGATGGCAAGATCCATTGGTGGATCAACAATGCTGCCATTGAGAATCCAGATATCTCGAACTTCACCATCGATGCCATGCAGTGGATCGTAAACAAGCCCCTGCGAGATTTTTATGTAGTCCGAAGAGGTCATACGTGAGTCACGCCCAAAATTTTCTTCACGCGTTCTTCTATCTCCGTTAGGACGTCGTAGTCGCTGGGGTGCGGCGACGGAAAGGCAGGGCGAAGCGGGATCGGGACATCGTCCATCCGATAGACAGTGCCTCCGGTATTTATCCCGTAGGTTGCCACGGTGAATGCCACGGCCGCAACTCGAGTCGTCGGCGTTTCCTTGGTATCCAATGCGATGAATGGAATCGACGCCAGATGCTCTCTCGCAGGTTGCGAAAAATTGGCCATCGGATCACAAGCAATCGTCATTCCGCAATCCGCTTCTCGATTGGCTAGCGTGTCGGATGTCGTGTACTCACCTGGATTGAAACGAGGGTAACCACGAGAATGGTTGACGCCAAACGGATAACCTGTTCGCCATGAAACGACATTATCGGCCCCAGTGACATTTCCGTGCCCTCGATTGGGTTTGGCCACGAATCGTGTGTGCTCGTTCATGTCGCGTGTCAGAGCCAGTAGCGCCTCGCTATTGGCGTGTTTGCCCCGGGTCATGGTCAAACCCATGCCGAAGAAAATCACGCCGAATTTGCTGGCTTTCATGCGATCCATTAGATCGGTCCACACGGAAAAATCGACGCCAGTTTCCCGTTGAACCAGGTCCGGGTCGAGTTCAATCCCTTTGGCCAAGGCTCGCAAAGTCCAAAGGGCTTCGAAGTCCCTCTTAGGCTTAATCTGAATGAAAATATCGGCCGCCTTGGCGCTCTTGGTCTTCCGAACATCAACCAGCACACAAGTCCGATCTTTGCGACCGTTTGGCAAGAACATCCCTTTGGGCATGAGACTATATTTGGTGAAATGGCGAGGATGACTCTCTGCTGGGTTGGAGCCCCAGAACAGGATCAGGTCGCCTCGATTTGCAACTTCGCCCAACGAACAAGTTACTTCACCGACTCCTTGAAAGGCCATCCCAGAAGGTCCGTGACAAACGCTGGTGGTCGTATCTATGGTACCCTTGATCCAGTCGACGATACTGACGGCGACGCGTTGGGCTTCACATGGAGAATCGCTCAGACCATACACGATCGGGTACTTACCATGCGTGAGGATTTGAGCGGCGCGATCGTAGCCCTGTTCTAACGTGGCAGGTTTGCCATCGACCATACAACTTGGTCGATCTTCGATGCTATGATTCAAAAACCAAGCTTTGCCGAGCACACATGCTCGCTTGGCTTCGATGATATGATCGTCTTTGACTGTCAGTTCGATGTCATCGCAAACACAACCGCAAAAAGTGCAGGTAGCGTCCTGAATAACCTTCAGCTCGCCCGGAACGCTTGGAGCGGGCGCGTAAATTTGAGTAGCCGCATAAGTCATGATGTAGCCTTCTGCAATAGCTCCATGGTCACTTCCATCCCTTTGCTGGTGGGCATTCCGGAACCGTGTGTATCTCCAGTCATCAACTGGCTAGAAATATTGCCATATGCGATGAATAGAAGTCCTTCGGGCAACTCATCCTTCTTTGCGGCAGTGATACAGACTTCGACGGACTGACCTTCTTCACCTGTTAGTCGCACGCGATCACCTTCGCTTAGCCCGAGTCGTTCCATGTCGCCGGGTGCGACTTGCAAGGAACTCACCGCGGTTTGGTATTTCGCCTTGAATTTGCCCTCGCTGACGCCACAACCTTGATCGGTGGTTCGGCCAGGAATGAGAATAAATGTTTCGGGCATGTTTGGAAGTTGGAAGTTGGAAGTTGGAAGTTGGCAGTTGGCAGTTGGCTGGCTGGCAGTGGTCGGTGGTCGGTGGTCGTTGGTCGTTGGTCTGGGGTCAGGGGTCAGGGGTAAGGGGTCAGGGCAACGCTGTGAAGCATTTTCACCAACAATGGACTTATGTTGAGCCAATTCACTTAGGTTGAGCGGGAGCTTGCCTCCCCTCAAC
>JAYTVL010000513.1:0-3755 GCA_043744075.1 Pirellula sp.
TCGACTACCAAGTTTTGTGGTTCGTTGAAATGCTGCTACATCCCTTTGCGATAGCATTCCACGCTCAAAAAAAGCCTAGCCGGTTGCACCCAATTCGAACACACCCGAGTTCTCGGTTCGACGTTGAAAGGAACCAATCGCTATAGGATCATCGCCTGCGGTATCTCCAGGTATTCGCGCTCTTCCTGTTGTCTGTTTCAAATCAGCTTTGCTGCCAATCAAGAATACGTGTTTCGGCTTTCGGTCATTTTTGTCAGCCGTCAATGTTGATGGAACCAAGATTTCCTTCGATTTATGTTTGATTGGTAAACCGATTGAGAATTGCCTTTCATTTACTTGTATCCGAAACAAAATCTCTCGCTGTGACAATAACTGAGCGAGCCTGTACTCAGGAGACAAACCCAATTGAAACTGAACGCAGCGAGTTGTTTTTACAAATGAAGAGAGTACAAATCGATCATCTCCAATCGAAATATGCGCATCTTCCATGTCAATCTTGTTGTCACTGCTACGGACCTCGATCAATCGAGAATCAGCGGATTCGCTGAGGTCGATTACTCTCGGAATGAATTCGATTACAGGAATAACGTCACCTTGCAATAGTAAGTCAAAGGTCGTTCCATCCTCTCTCATCACTTCGATTTTGGAACGGAATACTCCAGGTGCCACACCTCTTACTGTAAATAGCAACTCTCTTTTAATCTTGCCGTTTGTTTTGTTCGGTTCCGATAACTTAGACGAAACACATCCACAAGAAGGCTTCACCGAACTTATTGGACTCTGGCCTGCTGACGTAAAAAGTTCGGCTCGACAAATCACTATTTCGGAAACAAAGTAATTTCCGATTGAGACTTTCTGGGATGCATTGATTCTGTCCGCAGAAAATTCTCCAACAGAGCGAACGGGTTTCGTACCTTCATCAAAGACGCACAACGCATTCTGATTGATAAACGCAGATAGGCACAAACAAACAGCCAGTTGCCAGCAATTTGAACTCATTTCCATCTCGCTCCCAACATTTAGGGCTGACGACAGATTGCAAATAACAGTTTCATTATATCCACTACCTAACTATGCCGCGAAAACCGCGAAAAAAGTGTCATCAAAATTCAAGAAATGGGGAACTATTTTTTCAAGACGGGTTGCTACCTGGTTGTTGGTTGTTGGTTGTTGGTTGTTGGTTGTTGGTTGTTGGTTGTTGGTTGTTGGTTGTTGGTTGTTCGAAATCTTCGCGTAGCCTCTTGACGATTGCTTTTCGTAGGGACGCGATATCTCGTTTCGTTGTCGCTTCGCTGATCTCGAGCTTCAACGAAATATCCAACTGCGTTTCTCCAGCCAAAAGCAAGTCGACAATTTCGCGATGTCGTGACTTCAATTTTGCTTTGACGTGTTCTAGCAATTCTCGAAGTGCGACTTCGAATTCCAGACCTAGCTGCGAGACTTGACCATTCAGCGCACCAAAAAGCGAAACGCAAACTGCTCCGCTCCCGTGCAAGTTCGTCACTTCCAATTCCCGCCGAACCTCGTCAATCCAAATACCAATGACAATCGTCGAAAATAGCTTGTCAACCGATACTTTCTCCCGAAAACTATCAGGGTCCTGTTTCACGCGTTCCCACAATTTCGTCAGTGCCAAATTCGCGAGGTCTTCTGGATCAAAGAAGTCCCAGGCCTGGGCGCGACCCTTGTTTTTAATTCTCGCCTCGGTGCGACGAAAGTTTTCGTTTGTATACTCGGTGATGTCGAAATGGTAGTCGGACGACTCATCGGATTCAGTCATGATTGTAAGTCCCTCTCCAAATGCAATGGTTGCAGCCAAACGCTATTTACGAAATTTCGCAACCCCCAAACCGGGGATTGTATATGCACTCCTGCGAAGCATTTTTGGAACGAAAATAAATCCCTCTATATATAGAAACGGCACTCGTCGACCTTTCGCGACATTTTTGCTTGAAGAATTTCAAAATAGTTTTTCTCAGGCAAAAAATGCCGTCGTGGAGTCGTGGAGGGGGTTTCACGCCCCCCACTATGGAGGATTATTCACGACTAACTTTGGAGGCCATGAAACAACGGACAGAACACAAAAAAACCATTCTGCGATTTCAATCGTACAGGTCGGAAAATTTTGCGTTTGACCAGAGGTGTCCATTCGATGACGAAAACTTATTTGTGGGCCTAGAGGCTTGTTGTGAATTGGTCAAAAATGCGTTAGCATCTTCCGTTGCATTTGGAATGCCACGTTCAAACGAGATTGATCTCTAGGTGATGGGCGACTGGTACTGTTGAGAGATACCTGTCCGCATGCGATTGCACACCAATTCTCCGTCTCTCATCTTTTGGTTTCACTCAGAAAAAGGGAATTTCAGGTATGGCCGCTTCAACAAGTAAGAGCAAGAAGAAATCCGACAAGGGTCCACCCGCCGAACCGATCACTGGTCTTGAAAACATTTATAAACGAGAGCCTAGCCTCAGGACCACTCTCCAACAAATCGAAAAGCAATTTGGCGAAGGCTCAATCATGCCTCTCGGCGGAGAAGCCCAACTCAAGATTGAGGGCATTCCAACCGGCTCGTTATCACTCGATATGGCGCTTGGAGGAGTCGGAGTTCCTCGGGGCAGAATTATAGAGATCTTTGGTCCTGAATCCAGCGGTAAAACGACCATCGCGTTGCATATCTGCGCCCAAGCTCAAAAGGCGGGTGGCATTGCAGCTATCATTGATGCGGAACATGCGTTTGACCCAAGTTGGGGCAAAAAGCTCGGCGTTGAGTTGGACACATTGCTAGTGAGCCAACCAAGCAGCGGCGAAGAAGCCATGCAAATCACCGAAATGCTCATCAAGAGCAATGCCGTTGACGTCATTGTCATCGACTCGGTAGCAGCATTGGTTCCTAGACAAGAACTGGAGGGGGAAATCGGTGATTCGCATATCGGACTTCAAGCTCGATTGATGAGCCAGTCCATGCGTAAACTCACCGGTGTTATCGCCAAGAGCAAGACCTGCGTCATCTTCATCAATCAAATACGAGAAAAGATCGGGGGCATGTCTTACGGTTCCCCGGAAACGACTCCCGGCGGTCGCGCTCTAAAATTCTATTCCTCGTGCAGAATTGACGTTCGCCGAATTGGGCAACTCAAGGATGGCGAAATGGTTGTTGGTCAGCGCGTCAAAACCAAAATCGTCAAAAACAAAGTCGCACCACCGTTCCGGGTTGCCGAATTTGACATGATGCACACTTGCGGTATCAGTTTCGAAGGAGATTTGCTCGATTTGGGGACAGCTCACAAAATTGTTAATCGAAGTGGTGCTTGGTTCAAATACGGCGATACGTACATTGGCCAGGGAAAAGAGAAGGCTCGTAACTATCTCATGGAGAACAAAGACGTTGCAAATGCCATTCGCGACGCGATTATAGCTTGTGGTGGCTACGCGGGTCCAGACGGCAAACCGGAAGTCGACGAAGTCGAACAAGAAGTCGCCGCTGATTCGTAGGTCATGTGCCGTATTATCCATCCGTTTTAAGCATTGCTATGTCCGGCTAAAAACAGCCGGACATACGTGGCTTCGCGTCAAGAAATTTATCGAGGGCAGGTTGAAATCTACTTGTAAATTGGGTGGCACGCTCTGAGGAACGAAGGGCGTGTGAAGTGTCAATTGTACTGGACTTCAAATCCACGCCCTTCGCTATCGCTCAGGGCGTGCCACCCGGTTGAACTAGGTTTTGGCTTGCGGATAACTTTAATCGTACAGGTCG
>JAYTVL010000514.1:0-13213 GCA_043744075.1 Pirellula sp.
GATGGGTGTCTTGGGTATGACCGTGGTTCGATGGGTAAAATGCAAAGCAATTGAATCAACGCTATTCGGTACTCCTGGGAGTTGCATCTCGATGTGCAAATCGGATTGGATCGTGTCAACGCTGCTTAGCTTCGGATCGAGATCAAGGTGCAGAACGCCAGACTTGCTGTCTACTGGTTGGTAAGCTGACGCAACGAGTTCTGCGCCACTCACAGTCAACTGTAGTTTTTGCATGTCGACTTGATCGGAAGTTGCCGTGAGTCGGATTGTTTTCTGTATTTCCGAGTCGTCTAGAACGGAAAGTGTTCGCGACTCTAAGCGAAAATACGGCATGACGTTGACTTTCAGGTTGCCACATAGGTGGGCGGTTCCGCCATCGTCCCAAAAAACCAGTTGGCGGGATAGGGACTCCGGTTTGGATGGCAATTTGATTTTGAAACGGACTGTAGTTGAGGCCGGTTGATCGTTTGGCTTATTTGGCTCCACGCTGAGAGATGCTGGAAAGGAAGAAATGCAGCCGCACGACGATGTTGAACGGGGCCACTTGATCGGTGTCTCCAGTGGGTTTGAGATGGTCCACTCGATTTCGAACTCCGCGTTGCAAAGCCGATCGCCTAGATTGAGATCAACCTCCTGGGTACCAGTGAGGGAACTTGACTCGATCGTGGTTGCGAACCGTATTGGTTTGGATTCTGCAATAGCAGTTGCTAGCGAATAGGAAATCGAAAAAAGGAATGCGACCGCACAGGCAGATTGAGAATGGATTTGGTACATTGAACCGGGCTTTCGTACTTTAGATGTAGGTTCGGCTTTTGCCTTGTCGTATTCTGTTCAATAGGCTGGAAGCCTATTCTACTAACTCGACAGGCTGGAAGCCTATCCTACGGGCTCGACAGGCTGGAAGCTGGTTGGAAGCTTATCCTACCAAACGTTGCGTTGTTCAGATTAATTATTCGAAAATCATGCCCATCTACGAATACTACACGCAGTCACCGGCTGGTCGAAAAGTGGTAAACACCATCGTTGCCGATACCCCACGCGAAGCTCGCAATCAGCTTCGCACTCGCGGTGTCGAGGTTGAGTCGATATCGCCTGTTGCCGGAATCGCACCCAGATTGCAGATGAACAATGAGAAACCGCGTAGCTGGCTCGCCAGTGTTTTAGAGCCGCTCAAGATCCGTGGGTCGATGGGTGGCCAGGTTTCTTGGTTTACGCGTGAGATGGCAACCCTGTTGCGAGTCGGAACACCCATGGTAGATGCGGTCGATTTGGCGATTCAGCAGAGTCGCGGTCGATTTCGATATGTGCTTCAAGATATTCGAGAACAAATTACGAGCGGCAACTCGCTTGGGGCGGCAGTTCGTCGCCATCCGCATACGTTTGATCCAGTGCTTTGCGAAATGGTGAGCGTCGGAGAACAATCCGGAGCACTCCAAGCGGTCTTGAAACAAGGGGCCGAGTTTCGAGAACGAAGGGATCGGCTCAAGGACCGAGTTTTGTCAGCGATGCTTTATCCAAGCCTGGTATTGATACTGAGCATTTTGGTGACGATCTTCCTGATGACGTCGGTGACTCCAACGTTGATCAATAGTTTGCAGGAGTTGCAAAGGGAATTGCCGCTCCCGACCCGGATCTTGAAATCATGTAGCGATTTTCTGATGGCTTGGGGAATTCAGATTGGAGTATTATTGCTGGTATGCTTTATGGCGGGGACAATAGCTTTGCAACGTCCAGTCGTGCAACGATGGCGAGATCGGTTTTTGCTCAAGGTTCCAGTGCTAAAGTCGTTGATCATCAAGCAGAACTGTTCGCGGTTGTGCATGGTGACTGGGACATTGCTCAAATCGGGAGTGGAATTGGTCCGGTCGCTTGAGATCGCTCAAGGAGCCGTAACGAACACAGTGATGTCCGATGTAATTGCCGAGACGAGGCGGAAGCTTGCGTCCGGTGCAGATTTAGGGACCGCCATTCGAACGGATGGGATTTTTCCATTGGCACTGGTGCAAGTCTTCACGCTTGGACAGAACACGGGTGAACTCGAGGACTTGCTTTTTCAGATCGCCGAAGACTACGATCATCAAGTCGGAATGCTTGCGGATCGACTAACTACGATCATGGAGCCAATTCTGATTATTGGACTATCGGTTATCGTAGGCTTTATATTGTTAGCAACTTTGCTCCCTATATTGGAGACTGGTAATGTGCTTTCGGAATCGTAGCGCTGGGTCGCATTTTGTAGAACAGGTAGGCAACGCTGTGAAGCATTTCTATCATGGGAAATATTGGTCTACGTTCCAAAAGTCGCACCCGGCAGGTGCGACCTACGGTAGGTCACTCTTGCCGAGAGTGACTTTTGCATTCCAGGCACCGTTTCCAAATGCTTCACAGCGTTACCCGGTAGGGTCGGAACAAGAAGTGCCGGAGACTTACGTTCCCGGCATGAAGCTGTCGTGCCAGCAGCACTTTCGAGAAGCGTTTACGCTGGTTGAGCTGATGGTCGTTTTGGTGATTTTGGCAATGCTGTCTGGAGTTGTGACTGTGAGTGTGCGGGGGTATATGCTCAAGAGCAAACAGAATGTCGCGAAAGTGGAGATTAGCAAATTGATGCAAGGGCTCGATACGTTCTATTCCAGCTTTGATCGCTACCCGACCAATGAAGAGGGATTAGCTGTATTGGCGGCGAAGACCGAAGAGTTTCCAGAAGGTATTTTGAGTTTCGTACCTAGGGACCCTTGGAAACATGCTTATGAGTACCGAAGCCCAGGAGCAACGGAACCTTATGAGGTAGTTTGCTTTGGAGCAGACCACCGAGATGGCGGAGAGGGTGGCGATCGAGATATTACGAGCATGTCGATTGGCCGCGCTGCGAAAGCGCAATGAATATGAGTGCCAAGAATCGACAGCCACGGTTTCGCTACGGAATGACGTTGGTGGAATTGCTCGTGGTATTGATCTTGCTCGGAATGGTAACGACGATGACCACGATTCGATTCGCTGTCCCACTTCAGCGACAGCGTGTGTTGTCCGCAATCCAGCAATGGCAATCAATCGACTTCTTTGCTCGAAAACTGAGTCGAATGTCGGATGTATCCATTCGAATCCAGTCCATGCCAGACCGGTCAATCATATCTATCGAACGCGATGGGGAGCAGATGCGCAAGTGGGCTGTCGGATTGCCTATGGCGATCAAGGTTGAGGATTTGACAGGGCAAGCATTTGAAACGATTCAGTTTGTACGTTCGCAAGGCTCAGTGGATTACCGGGTAGTGGTTCGAGAGGGATCGGTCTTGACGCGAATGGACGTAGCTGGCGGGACGGGCAAGGTGCGACATGTACCTTGAGATCACATGGCCTGGGATGATACGCGGTCGGACATTACGACTATTGCGGTCCGGCACTACGCTTACGGAGGTTGTTGTAGGTTTGGCGTTGCTTGGCAGTCTGCTCACGATCATGTTAGTGGGCGCGGGGCGGCTTGAGCGGCAGCGAAGTGCGGCTGAGGCGAAGCTTGACGCGGTGGCTGCTTTGGATCGGTTGATTTCCGGATTCTTTTCAAACGGATTTCCTACGCTGCCAAGCGATGGAGCAGTGCCTGAAAGAAGCCATTGGGTATGGAAAATGTCGAAAGTTAATTTAGCGACTCCTGACGGCAGTTCGGTGGCACGCGTGGCAATTGTGGATCTTCGCAATTCGGCTGATTCCTCGAATGTCAACTCGCAGGGTTGGGCGACTCAAGAATGGGAAATTGCGACGATCGATGTTTTGATTGCAAACTCTGCATTTGGACAGAACAGGGTAGCTGGGAGGCAACCATGAAGCGCAAAGCGATGACGCTTTTGGAAGTAGTGGTTGCATTGAGTTTGTCCGCATTGATGTTGATTGCACTCAATGGCGTTCTGAGTGGGCTTGTTAGACAAAAGAAACGTACTGCCGAAGTGCGGCATCGCGAATGGGCTTATGAACTGAATCGAGTCTTCTGGAACGACTTGGCTCAAGCCAGAAGCGTTGCATTGAACGAGGGAGTTTTGATAATGACTGTCCCTGCTGCCAGGCAATGGAATAGCAGTCAGGGCACGGTGCAATCCGTTGCTTATCAGTTGATTCCGAGTGGCAAGGAACGAAATAGATTGACCCGGTCCGTCTACTTGGGGCAGGAGCAAACGGGAAAACCTGCCATGACTCAAACGCTACTTTGGGATATTCGGCGAGCAACGTTTGAACGGGTCGATGATCAAGGGAATAGCCAACCTCTGCCGAGAGAAATGGGGCCAACGCCGCGTGCGTTTCGCTATCAGCTTTGGGTCGCTGACGATCCTGTGCCTCGCTCGAACCAGATTCTGGTGCGATGATGCGTAAACGTCGTTTCCAAAGTAGATGTTCGTCAGGCGTGATCCTTGTAATCGTGTTGCTCATGATTGCGTTATGCGGGGCGATTGTCAGCCAGATCGCATCACGCGTGATCCGACTAAGCGGTCAAGCGGCAGATGCTCAGCGAGAATCCAGACAGCGGTGGGCAGCTGTTTCCATTCGGCGAACGTGTTTGGACCTTGCACCTACTTTGCTGACTCAGACGTCCGAGCAGCAGAATACGTCAGTTCAACAACGTTCCTTTTCGATTTTTCTGGGAGGAACCCGTTTCGACGTGAATATCCAGGACGAATCGGCTAAATTGCCTGTCAAGCGATTGATTAGGCAGTACACAATGGAGAGTGTCAAACCAACGATTCGGACTCTTGCTGGCAATCGAGCTATACTGCGTTCGGTGTTTCCGAAGAATCCAACTTTGATGAAGGATATAGTGGACAACCCAAAGACAAATGACACTTCGGCATCACTGCGGTTTTGGAGTGAGGTGTCGGAACGTATGACATTGTGGACCGATGGCAGTGTGAATATTATGACCGCCGATCCGAACACGCTCAATGCACTTTGGCAATCGGAGTTTAAGAGCAGCGTGCCGGATGAGATACTCGCGATTAGGCAACAGGCAGTGCCGAAAAACTTAACTGAATTCTTGAAGACATTGGGGCTGACTTCGTCGCAGACTCAGTTCGCAAACGAGTGGTTCTCGACCAATTCGAATACGTATTCGGTTTGGATCGATTCCCCAAATCGATCTGGCAAGAGCTTTACTGCGATTTACGTCCGCCGTCGATTAGCGGGCTTTGCCGATGAACAATTTGGATTTCATCTGCCATGAGACTTTCTTGGTTGACAATCAATCGCATGATAATCGGAGCAGGTTTGCTTGTCGCGGGAGCAACTTGGTTTCTCCCAGGCGTGATCGTGGAGTGGATTGCAAAGTTGGAGTTGGTTGAAGACTCTGGACCTGAAATGGCGTTATTGGCCAGCGGTTCCAAGGAAAAGAAAACGGTCGACAACGACATGGGGCGATTGACAAACCCATCGGTACAGGACGTTGTGAAGGCATCGTCGATCGCTTTGCGCAGAATGCAGCCACCCAAGCCAGCTCCACCGCCAGAACCGCCGCCTGTTGTTGCCACGGCACCGGTTGAGGCGGATTTATTTCTGGGTTCGTTGATAGGGGTGATTCGAGACAGTGACCCGAAGTACTGCTATGCCATGCTCAAATGGCCCGACAACCGAATTCAATTGATCGCGAAGGGTAGACATCTCACGGATTCAGATGACAGCCCATGGATTGCCGAAGTCAACGCGGAGTCGGTAACGATCGAAAAAGGGGAGCGAAAACAAACCCTCGACCTACGAGGTAGACGCTAATGCAATTTGACAGTGTAAGCCAGAGACGCAGTGTCATTGCATTGGACTCATGCCATTGTTTCGCAATAGAAACGGTGCAAATCGAGGCAAAGTACTTTCGAAGTACGAAGGCATTGGTCTACGAGTTGGAACAGTACTTGCCATTGGATGCGGAACGAATCGTGATTGACGTCATCGCTTCTCCGAAAGGCATGCAAACCAAACGTGAAGAGGGGCTCATTGTCGTTGCAGATCGGGTGGCTCTTGAGACGACGATCTCGGAACTTGAGGAAGATGGGACATGGATTGCGGGCATTGCTCCCAAGTTCCTGATGGCGTCGCAGTTTTGGTGCAAGGAAAACGGGATTCGAGAAGGCCATCTTCTTTGGCAAAATGGCGAACAAGACACCTGGGATTATCTTAAATTGCAGGCTGGTAGGCCGACGATATGGCGATGGTCGGATTCCAAGGCTGCAATCGAAGGGGTTTTAGCGGACACCTCGGGCTGCGAAGTACATATTGTGGGGGACTTGGCTAACGACCTGCGGGTGCAGATTGAGCAGGCAGGCAGGCCAATCCGTATACATGAGTCTTCATGCATCGACGAATGGGCGAATAAGGCAGAGAAACAGTGGGCACGAGGCAGTTGGAACCCTTGGTCGGATCTACGTGGCAGCGTCAAAACACTATATCGAAGCGCACCCATGTATGCGAGCCTATTGGTATTTACTGCATCGCTATTGATGTTACTGGTTGCAAGTGCTGGGTATGTGTATTTGAAGAGTTCCCAACTGAGCGATTCGATTGCAAGCTGTGATCGTGAACGCACGGAGTCATTCGAGCAGTTGTTTCCACGTCAGAGTGTGCCGACAGACATTCGAGGAAGGCTGTTGAGCGAGCTTCGGAAACTAGAGTCTTCGAAGCAAGAGTTGAGCAAAGAGCCTCCGATTTATTCGTCATTTCCAGTAGTGGTCCATTTTTTGAACCAGTTGCCGGAGGAAGCGATATTCCGTATTGATGCGATACGGGCCAAGTCGCAACAACTCAGTAGCGTCGAAGGATCAGCCAGATCGCTGACTGATTTTCAAGACTTCGTTAGTTCGTTGAGGGCAGGTGGATTCCAGTTTGCAGAACCAAACGTCATGCAAATGAAGGACGGCTTTTCCTTGCGACTTGAGCGGCTCACTTATCAATTGAACGCCTCTGACAAAACGAAATCACCAATCAAGGAGGCCAAGCAACAATGAATAGAATCTTGTTGCGATGGTTGCAGATTCAGTGCTGGCTATGCTTGTTTGCGTGCGTAGCGTTAGGCATATTGCTCTTTCAGTATTCGCAGAACTTGTCGATCAAAACTCGATCAGACCGGGAGAATGAGACCTCCATTGCGATATCAGCCAAGATCGACGAGATGCGAAAAATAGTACCATCAGGTCGCGCCCAAGAATCAACGCTTGAAACCTCGCTCTCTAGAATTCGAAAGGGGCTAGCAGAATCAAACATCAATGAGAGTCGATTGGGAGACATTCGTGTGATCGGAAAAATGGTCATCCCAAAGACAATATTTGCGAGGGAGGACACCGCGATCGGGTTAAAGGGAGTGGAGCTAAGCGAACTATTTTCATTCATCCAATCGCAAGAAACGCAAACCGGCATTCTAGTTTCGGGAATCGAGCTACGAACCGCAGGTCAAGCTTCCGACGAGTCATCAAAGGACAAATGGGACGCAGAACTGACGCTGACGCAAGTGATCGAGCAGACGGGAAAAATCCCTCAAAACGTATCCAAGAGTGATGGGTAGTGTTCGCAAGATTCCGAGAATACTTTGCTTGGGTTCGTGATCTTGGACGTGAGACATGCCAAGTAGTTACGTTTTTATGGGCATACCTGACTGAAAACGTTGCGTTGCACGATGAAAACAATAGAATTGGGAGACACTCTCGTTAACTTAAATTCGCAAGTTCCGAGTCCACCTAGGCTTCATTCCTACATCTCGATTAAGGCCCTACATCTTGAGAATACAAAATCACGCCCCTCGTCAGCGGCGTCGATTCCGCAATCGTTTTTTGGCGATTCAGCAACTAGAGAAACGTGAGCTATTTGCGGTCGCGTTCATGAACGCTCTGGATGGTTTAGATGCAAATGAAGATGGACAATACTCTCCGTTGGATGCATTGGTCATTATTAATGATTTGAACCTATCAGGTTCTCGCGTTCTGCCAAGTGTTCGCGACGTCGGCTCGTACGCTATTGATGTCGATGGAGACAAATCGGTCACACCACTTGATGTGCTGAACGTTGTCAACGAACTCAATCTCCGGGGAGCCGGCGGCATATCCGACAAACTTCAGGATGAAGGTGCGTTTGAAACAGAGCGACTTATTCGAATCGGCACGGGACAATCCAAGGGCACGCGAAACTACCGCTTGAATATCGATGCGGCTTTGGCGGAGTTTGCTGGATCCGCGACGAGCGATCTTTTCGCGGTCTATGTCGTTAGCAATTCTGACCAGAATCAGACGGTGGTGGATCGAGGGATCGCAGGCAGTCCGGTTTTCACGGCAAACGCGTATGCGTCCGAGATCACTCCAGGAATTACAAGTTTCGATGGCCATGTCCTTACAGTGGATCTGACGAGTATTACTGCCGATGTGTCCATGCTAAAGCTACAGTTGTTGAACCATGACGGAATTGCCAACAGCCAAATATTGTTCCGCCCGATCGACAACTCTGTTGCACTCGATGGCGTTACTGCGAATCGCTTGAGTTTCTCCCGAAGTACATTGAATCCCGGTGTCTCAAAAAACCTTGCGTTAATGACCAAGGCGGCAAACACAACGGTTGATCTCTCCGAGATTCAAGCAAGTTCCAGCGGGACTTATGAGGCGGACGTTCGTATTCGAAACTCTGGCGAACCGATAGGTAGAGACACTGTTCTACTTTTCCCAGGTCTTCCCAATGGCGTAAATGTATTGAATGCATCTGGTGTATCGCCGAGTGGCGTTCCCTACCTCAATTTCCAAGATGCGATCGCGAATGGAGGGCTTGCTCGCAACCAGACATCAGGATCTATTCGTCTTCAAATTGGCAACCCAAATAACATTCCGTTTTCGCTCAAGCCGGAAGTGTTAACCGGTCTTGCGAATAGGGCCCCAGTTTTGCAAACGATTCCAAGCTTATCAATCAAGCCGGGAGAAACGTTTTCGCTCAGTTTC
This sequence comes from Pirellula sp., assembly GCA_043744075.1. Lineage (GTDB taxonomy): Bacteria > Planctomycetota > Planctomycetia > Pirellulales > Pirellulaceae > JBKCUI01. The sequence goes on from JAYTVL010000514.1 coordinate 8,937, forward strand.
AATGCTCAAGATCCCGATAGAGACTCAATCAGCTATAACCTGCGAAGTACGACCGCAATGCCCACGTCGCGCCTTGTTGGGAATAAGCTTCGCATTGCGCCCACACCTTCGGAGATCGGGCAATATCAGTTCGAAGTAGTCGCTTCGGATGGCAATTTAGACGCTACACAAACGGTTACAGTTTCAGTGACAGCGGATTCGGTCACATCAACTCGGTTATCAGGAAAAGTCGTTGATGTCGCTGGCTCCGCCATTTCTGGGATGCGAGTGGAAGTAGGCAGCCGACAGGCATTCACGCAACCGGACGGCAGTTTTCTCATCGAACTTGGCAACGGCGCGCCGGTAAGCGACACGCTTCGGGTGCGAGCGGACTTGTTTTCGAGTGGAAACTATCCCTTTATTGCCGAAAAGCTTCCACTTCTTCTTGAACATGAAGTCTACGTTGGGTTCGACAACAAGATTGAGAGATCCATATTCCTGCCAACGCTAAATTCTGGGACGCAAGTCAATCCCGCATCTAGAGTAACCGTTAGTCAGCAGCTTGGGATCAATGATGCTCCTGTACAAGTCAAGATATCTGCTGGGACATTGTTTAATCAACTGGGGACACCATTCACAGGCGCTTTGAGCATTACGGAAGTACCCGTCGATCGAACGCCTGCAGCAATTCCCTCCAATTTGTCTCCCGATTTGGTAATAACGATTCAGCCCGGCGAAATGACTTTCGCAATCCCTGCTCTACTCACGGTTCCAAATCGCTCAGGATACGCCCCAGGGGCGCTGATGGACCTGTGGTCAATCAATCCGACCACAGGTCAGTTTGAAGACGTTGGCGACATGCGAGTCAGCACCGATGGCAAAAGGATTGACACAATTTCGGGCGGTGTCAGAAATAGTAGTTGGCATTTTGCATCTCCACCACCAACGCCGCCGGGCAACAATTCCCAAAATCACGATGATGGTTGTACAGAAAATTGCCAGGCAACAGGGCAAGGTAGCTCGCTCGTAGAATTGCACACGGGCGCGCTGCATGAGTGGCATGACCTGGTCAGTTACGAATCACTCGGCGAGTCGCGAAGTTTAACATTAAACTACAAGTCAAATCGCGCGAACCCAGTTCACAACGTTTTCGTTGGATATAACAATCTCAACTCTAGTTCGAGAGATCGGTTGACGGCAGCTGCGACCTTCTCCAGAGGAGGTTCCTCAGGATTCTCGGCCGTAGCGGGTGTAGGTGGCGGCGCGGATTTCTTCTGGCGAGTTGACGGATCGCCAAGTGCCATGGGCGCAATCAATCAAGATTTCTCGAGGGAATCGTCTGGCATCTATACAGCATCGGTTACTTCCGGAATCATGAGGCAATTCACTGAACAGACAATTGTTGGCACGAAAACCAAACAAGACATTCAGATTGCTGTCGTGAACGGTATTGGTGGGATTTTCGGCAACGGCTGGAGTATCGATGAACTATCTCAAGTCGTTGCGAACCCAGATGGTCGAGTCCTCCTAATTAACGGCAATGGCACACAGCTCGTCTTCGGCAAAGGGGTAGGAGATACGTTTGTGTCACCGCCCGGCGATTTCTCGACTTTACAAAAACTGCCGAATGGTTATCAGCGTACGTTCAATAATGGTTCCAAGTTTGTCTTCAGTGCAGACGGTTACATTCGTTCCAAGTTAGATCGCAATGGCAACATCACCACCTTTGAGTACTCGGGGATAGGTTTGGTTACCAAGATTGTAGATCCAGTGGGACTCGCTCAATCGTTCGAATATGAATCGGGCAAGGTTGTCAGGATCATCGATCCCGCAGGACGACGTACGCAACTTTCCTATGACAGCGACGGGAACTTGGCAACCGTAACCGATCCAGACGGCTCCGTTAGACATTGGACTTATGATTCCAAGCATCTCATGACTGGGGAAATCGATAAGCGTGGTTTTCGCGAGAGTGCGGAGTACAACGATTTCGGCCAAGTAATAAAGGCGACGATTGGTGATGGGACGACGAGGTATTTCGAACCCGCCCAATCGCGCGGACTCATCGCACCCAAGGCGTTAGCGGATCGTGCCAATGCACCTAATGCCTCGCCAAATTCCGAGGCAATTGCTCGATACACCGATAGTGCTGGCAACGTGCAAATTCTTCGCCTAGATCGACTGGGGCAGATTATCGATTTGGCTGACACGATTGGCCCAATAATGAGTGTCTCTCGCACAGAACGAAATCAGATTAGAGATAATACAGATGGCCGAGGTAATTTAACAACGTTTTCATACGATGGCCGCGGAAACGTTACAAAAATTGAGGAAGAACTGTCAGTTGGAGATCACTTACAGAATCCAACCATTTCCTGGCTCGGAACCGTAAACTCGAAATGGAGTAACAAGGCTAACTGGACAGGAAATCGACTTCCAACCGCGACGGATGATGTCTTGATTGCTCCAACAACTACCTTGAACCTTGAGGTGGATCTATCTTCAGTCATTGTAAATAGACTCTATACAAATGCGTTTACCAATTTGACGATTGGATCACAATTAAAAATTCAAAGTCAATCACGTCTCGCTGGGCAGTTAGCGATTGTCGCAAATGCAAAATTGATTGCAGCGGGTAGCAATGCAATCGTGACCATTGTTGCTTCGGTTGCCATGCAAAACGGAACAATACGAACTGAATCGAATGGGAAAATTCGATTGAATTCCATTGCCTTCTTAGACTTTGCAACGTTTGATGCGAATTCTGGGTCGATTGAATTGCCAGATCTACAAACGGCATCCGACTCAAATTTCAAAATAAATGGAACCGCAACGATTCTGTTACCTCGTTTGTCACAAGCTAACCTGTCTACGTTTAGCCTAACGGCAGGAGCTGTTTTGTCGTTGCCGCTACTTAGTGAGTACACAGGACAAGGAGAAAGAGCATTTTCGGTCTCAGGCGTTGGAAGTCGACTTGATTTGCCTAACCTTACCATTGTCGCAGGAAACGCAAACAGTTCATCACGAACTGAGTTTTATACTGAAAAAGGCGGCGTACTAAATGTTCCAATGCTATCGTCCTTTCCTGGCCAAGGATGGTTCAACCTGACTGCCAGCGGTTCTGGTAGCCGTATTGAGTTTCCACTCGTAAACAGTTTTAGGCAGTCTAATTTAGCACTGAGCGATGGCGGCATCATAATTGCGCCAGAGACATCTGAACTGTTAGCTGGTGGCATCACTCTGTCGGCGAGCATCGTAATTTTCCCACTCTTAGCCAACATCACAGACTCAGTGATAACTCTCAGAAAGGGTTCAACGATTGACTTGAGCCGAATTACTTCTACCGCGGATAACGCGAAGTTTGACGTGGCGGATGGCAGCCAACTCAGTGTCCCCATTACGAGTTATATCCGCAGCGGAGGTAAAGCGTTCGTTGTCTCGGGCGCTGGCAGCAGGTTAGAGTTAGCCAATTTAGTGAACCTAACCGGAAGTACTAACAGTCTGTTTCCAACCGAATTTTTTGTAGACAATGCTGGTACGCTAGCCATGCCGAGACTAGGGGCATTCCAGGGTAACGGTTGGTTTACGCTAACGGCAAATGGTCCTAGCAGTCGAATCGATCTGCCACTTGTGACCAGCTTCAAGCAAGCGTACTTAACTCTTTCAAGCGGAGGTGCGATAGTTGCACCGGGCACAACAGAAGTGATAGTAGGCGGAATTTCGCTTTCTGCCAGTACTGTGATCTTTCCATTACTCGCCAACATCATCGATTCGGAGATCGTGCTACGCAAAGGTTCTACTATCGACTTGAGTCGAATAACGTCAACCGCCGACCGAGCAAAGTTCGACCTTGCGGACGGAATCCAACTCAGTGTTCCAATCGTTAGCTATACGGGTGTTTGGGAAAATTCTGTGGTCGTATCTGGAGCAGGAAGTCGCCTTGATCTACCCAACTTAACGAGCATTACCGGCAACCTAAATTCAATTTTGCGAACTGAATTTACGGTCAACAAAGGGGGCATGCTGGTAATGCCAAAACTGACATCCATTCAAGGCAATGGATGGATAAGCCTCAACTCAAGTGATCAGAACAGTCGAATCGAATTACCACTTGTGACCAGCTTTAAGCAAGCTTACTTAACACTTTCCGATTTAGGTGTTCTCGTTGCACCGGGAACAACTTCGATCACCGATGGAGGCTTATCCTGGGCTGTTAAAAAACTGGTATTGACATGGAAATCTGGATGGGACATTTTGTTCCTTTGGAATGGGTAAATTCGAAGCATGTTTCAGAGGAA
>JAYTVL010000515.1:0-13192 GCA_043744075.1 Pirellula sp.
TGTTAGCGAGGGGCTGATCACTGTCCCTCGCTTACGCTTCGGGTTACTAAATCGACAGTCCGCTTGCGTCGATGGTGAGCAGGTTTGGTAACCAGAAGAAATCTCCCCAGCCCCCTTTTCTCCCTCGGCCGGCTGCCTTTGGCAGCCGGTCGAGGGAGAAGAGGGGGCTTCGCAAATACGTCGATTTCTGGTTACCAAACGCACTCACCACCCAGACAAGCTGGATGGCGTCGACTTCGGGCGTCCAAGGAAAAAACTCGCGATGTAAGGAGACAATTGAACATGAATCGCTAGCGGTGAGAGGATTTCCTGAAGGGGTCTTTCTTAACGTTGATCAATCGATCCAGTTCTTCGCGCAGTTTCGGCAGTATCTCGTCGTATGTGTAGGCTCCAATGGCCTCACCGCCACGCTTGAGATTCACTTTGGCTGGTCCACACCAAAGCCCAAGATCAGCGTCGTCTGTTTCGCCAGGGCCATTCACTCTGCACCCCATAACTGCGATCGTGATCGCATAGTCTTTCGCATAAGCAGTCATTTCCTTGACGTCCTGGGCTAACTCCACGAAAGCCTCATTCTCGACTCGCGAACAACTTGGACAAGAAATAATATTCAGCTTGGATGGATCCAACGCAACGACAGATCGAAGTCTGCCGTTTCGGATGTCGTCGATGATCTGCCGACCTGCTTCGATCTCCATCGATTTCTTGGAGTTCGGAACAGTCAGACTTACACGGATTGTGTCGCCTATCCCTCGTCCGATAAGTTGCTCGAAAGCAATTCGAGTTTTGATGATTCCATCTGGGGGAAGCCCAGCTTCCGTAACGCCCAAATGCAACGGCACGTCCGGTCGTTTTTCTGCAAATCGCTTGTTCACTTCAACGACTTTAGTTGGGTCGCTATCTTTGAGCGAAACAACGTAACGCATGAAGCCTAGCGAATCAAGCAATTCACAATGCTCAAAAGCTGATGCCAACATTGGACCGATTGAGTCTGAGTGATCAAACAGTTCTTTCTGTCCTGGATCGACGCTGCCGCAGTTCACACCGACTCGCAAAGCGCAGTTGTTGGCTCCAGCTGTGTCGGCAAGGAATTTCACTTTATCTTGCCAAGGTCGCTGTTTCTCATGGTGATAAAGATGACCTGGGTTGTAGCGCACTTTGTCGACGTGTGGCGCCACTTTTTCTACTAGCCGATAGTTCTCTTGCAGATCAACGGACAGGTTAGCAGATGTCTGTTTCCGGATTTCCGCTAGGGCCTCTGCATCTTTGTCGCTGTCCACGGCGATGCGAACGATATCGGCTCCAGCCTTTTGTAAATCGTTGACGAGCGCTACCGTTGCATCCACGTTGGTTGTTTGAGTGGCTGTCATGCTTTGGACCGCAATCGGATGATTGGCACCAACCGAGATTGAACCGATCTGGACGCTTCGAGTAGAGTTTCGCTTGATTTCCATGAATGTGAATGGAATTAGGGTTTCGGTTATTTGGTCACAAATAATCGCGCAGGTCCGGCTTTCCTTAGCCGGACAATTGCTATGCGATCGCGATTAGATACACCAGTCTAGCTGATCGGCAAATTTTCGCAGCACCAAAGAACTGCCTTACGTCTTGCCCGGCAGTCCGGACCTACTTTTTGGCTTCCTCTGCGGCACTTGCGCGATAGTAACGTGGCTGAATACAAAAAGGGTCCAAAACATCGCCGACCAAGTATTTGGCAAGCCCAAGTCGAGCTACGCTTTCCGCGTGAGGTACCGTTAAAGGACCATCAATCCACCGTATTCTTTCAGCACGTGCCGATGCAATTTCTGGCCGACCATTTTCTGTATCCGCCAAAAATTTTCGGATCCGGTCGCAACCAGGTCCGCAAAAATTAATTTCCTTCCTTCTATCAGTCCGCCGTTCCGCCCGATCCAAAAGTACGTCAATGTCGACGATCTCTGTATTCGAAACCCTTTCAAACCGAGTGTCTAATCCATTAATTTGGATAGAATACTCCGCACAGAACATTTGGCCTCGATACGCGTCGAGCACGGCGTAAACCGAATCGCAAACCACCGGGCATTGTCTGGCGATCACGTCAAGAGTATCGATTTCGATGGTCGGTATCTTGAGAGCGTACGCCATCGCTTTGGCAGTCGCGATACCGACCCGCAAGCCAGTAAAAGATCCTGGACCGGTGAGCAACGCGATGCCATTGAGGCTTCGCATTTCGATGATGTTCTTAGACATCAAGGCTTCGATCGCAGGCGCCAACGTCTTCGCTGACCCCGAGTCTGGCGACAGCATTTCCATATCGCAATCGATTCGACCGTCGGAATCGCGAATGACTGAGACAGAACCACTCTTTCCGCTGGTCTCAAGGGCTAAAAGAACAATTGAAGCAATCATTCTGTGATTTCCAAAGCAGCTACTTGCCAATCTCAGAAAGGAGTTCGCTCATTTCGGCTGCGGCGTGCTGATTATCTTGACGCCGTGCTTCGTCGATTCCGTCGCGTAGAAACCTTCTCGCCTCGTCTAATCGATCCAATTCGACGAGTTGTTGTGCAGCCATGAAGAACGCAGCAACGTATTTTGGTTCGTCGTTATCTGCCAATTCAGCCAGCAGTTTCAAACTTTTTTCATTTTCATCTAGTTTGCGGAGCTCCATCGCCAACGTATATCGCAAAAACGAATCCCGTGGATCTTCCAGGAGCATGGCTTGGATCTTGTCGATGCGAGACGTTGTCATTTGGTAGATTCTCTGTGGGAAGAAAGTTGACAGCCTAGCGTGTGTCCACGCAGTATGCAGAACGGATTGAGCTCAATCTCCGTTTTTTGACCGCTCATCCACTGATACATTAACAGACCCGTAGCGGTGGACCAGTGCAAACCGTTCCGAAAGTGCCCGGCAGCGATAAACCCATTCTGAAACGGATGCAAAGTCCCCAAGTAGGGTAATGAGTCAAACGACCCCGGTCGCAGTCCTGCCCAGTCGCGTTCGACCTGGGCTGACGTCAATGCCGGACAAATGTTGTTTGCCCATTCCCTAAGCTGAGTCAGGATCTCCGGAGTTGTTCTGTCATCAAACCCTACTTCTTCCTCGCAGGAACCGGCGAGAACATGGCCATCGTCGCGCGGGACTAAATAACGGTGCCCTTCATTGATGACCATCGAAAAAAGGGGCTTGTCAAGTTTGTACAAAACCATTTGCCCCCGAACTGGCAAGATGCCTGTTTCAATACCGATCGGCCCAAGCAATTGCGAAGCCCAGGCTCCGTTGGTGACGCAGAACCGGTCCGCCCGAAATTCCATCGAGCCAGCGACCGCGGACTCGATTCGATCACTAGAGGTCTTTAACTGATTGACTCGAGTATTCTCTAGTACGGTAACACCCAGTTTTTCGCAAGCTGACACCAATGCGGAAATGTGCCTTGGGTTACGCAACCTGCAGTCGTCGGGCAGGTACCATGCATTTAGTTTGGAGTTCCTTTCTACAAGTGCAGCAACGACGGGTAGTTTAATCGCCAACTCAGAGCGAGACCATGACTCAAATTGAATGCCATGTTCCTTCCACCAGATTTGGTTGGCCGACAATGTGGCTCGTTCTGCCGCAGTGCAAGCTAGGTACAATCCACCACACTGTCGAAATTCATTGTCGATCCCGGTTTGTTCGAGCAATCGCCTAGACCAATCAGGGTATAACCGATGGGACAGGCTCCGAAGTTGCTCGATTGGATCGAGTGCGTCGTTTCCAGCCCCGGCGGGCAAGATCCCGGCTCCGGCCCAAGAAGCGGCTTTCCCGATTTTACCCGCATCCACCACGAGCACTTTCCAGCCTTTTGAGGCGCACTGGTAAGCTATTGAAAGCCCGATTACGCCGCCACCGCATAGCATGAGGTCAAAGGATGGATGGGTAGGGCCAGTCATTTGGAAACTGTTAATTAGTCGTCTTCATGGCGCCGCTCTTGTAGTCGGCCCAATACTTGTCGAGCTCACGGCGGATTAGATTGCTCATCAAGAACACACCGATTAGATTTGGCACTGACATCGCCAAAATAAGCATGTCGCTAAAGTCCAAGATGTTTGTGGGGCTAATGACAGCACCGAGAAATGTGAAAATCAAAAACATGATTTTGTAAAGCATCGACCATTTCTCACCGCAAAGCGACACAAAGCAGCGTTCACCATAATAAGACCAAGATACGCATGTCGAGTACGCAAAAGGGACACAGCGAGATACAGGACATAGCGGAACCAATCATAAGTCGGGTTCTGAGTAAACGCAGCCAAAGTCAACATCGATCCTTGGTTATCGACAGCCAACTGCTGGACTTCCGGTTGTCGGTAAACCCCGGTGCAGACTATTGTCATTGCGGTAAGTGTACAGACGAGCACTGTATCGATAAATGGTTCGAGCAATGCCACCATGCCTTCGCTAATTGGCCTATCGGTTTTCGCTGCCGAATGGGCGATGGCTGCCGAACCTGCACCCGCTTCATTGGAGAAAACAGCCCTCTTCATCCCGATGACCATGACACCCAGAAATCCCCCGTACATCGCACTAGGACTAAACGCTCCGGAGACAATTTCAATCACCGCGGTTGGCAGATATTGAATGTTCATGAAAAGGATTGCTAAACAGATCGACATGTAGGCAATGCACATGAATGGAACGACAGCGCCTGCAAAGTTGCCTATGGACTTGATACCTCCGATGATGACGACTCCGACTAGCACGACCATGACCAAACCGTATATCCAAGGCTGCCCTTTCAAGATCTCGAACGCGGGCTCCGATTTCAAAGCGTTCAGCGATTGCGCGATTTGATATGAGTTTCCGCCACCAAACGATCCTCCGATACAAAGTACCGTAAAGACAATCGCAAGAAAACGACCTAGGCCTCGCATTCCCATTTTGCCAAGGCCTTCTTCGAGATAAACCATAGGACCACCCAGTACCAGTCCATGAACGTCTGTTTTGCGATACATCACTCCTAAAGTGCATTCCGAAAACTTGCTCGTCATTCCTAGCAAACCGGCCAATATCATCCAAAATGTTGCACCTGGACCTCCCGTACCTATCGCAATGGCAACGCCCGCAATATTTCCTAGTCCAACCGTACCCGATAAGGCCGATGATAGGGCCTGGAAGTGGGACACATCTCCTTTGTGACGCTTATCATCGTACTTACCTCTTACCAATTCGATGGCGTGCCAGAATCCTCGGTAATTGATAAAACCCATGCGGAGCGTCAGAAAAATTCCCGCGACTAATAACCAGAGTACCACGAAAGGGATCTTAACTCCGAGATATTTTTTCGTGCCAAAATCGAAAAACAAAACGGCATCCATGGGAGATACGAGATAGACTCCAAACCAATTGTCGATCTTTCCCATCCAGTCCTTTGGTTCTAGGTCCGATTTGGACATTTCGCCCTTTGCGATCTTCTCCTCAATTTCGGCTTTCTTGCGAACTGAAGTGGAAGTAGGTAAAGCCGACGGTAGCGGTATCGAATGCGGATCAACTTTGGAAGCGGCCGGGGAGTTGGCTCCCGGCTCCTGTAATGCGAGGCAACGAATTGGCGAAATTGCTCCTATGAAGGCCGAAAAATAACATAGGTAGAGGAGGCCTCGCCAAGAATTGCGTGTGCACGAAGTCATTGAAGAAACCTTGAAACAAATTGATTGCCGTTGATAAATGGGGGCGGCAAGCCCAACAATTTCTGACAGTATGCTACACCACGGCCACGAAAGTGCTAGCACCTTTAGAGGAACTTCCCGATCAACTGTCAATTGAACTCGATCGACCTTACCGGGGCCATGGGACAGCAACCCGGGCAGAAACCCAAATGGCCTCACTTTGAGCCGCAACGCGCTAGCGTGCGGGCTGGAAGGCTAGTAATCACTTGCAAATCCGGCCCTCATGCTAGCGCATTGAGGCTCAGAAATTACAAAGGGAGCGCTATTATGGCCGCAACCCCGTTTTAGCAGGAAAGATTAGTCCCATTCAGCTTCAAAACGAAAAAAGCCGAAGTCGTCGGACTCCGGCTCATGGATCTTAAGCTTGTTTAGAAAGCAGTTGTCTATCGATAAATCCCGTTTGGCAATTGATTGGCCGTATTTGGGACATTTGAAGGAGGCAATGCGGAAGCGCCAGCCCCTTGGTTGGAAAAATCGTAGCTCGTTTGACGACCTACACTGCCTGGGCGATACGGTGCAGCACCATTGTAATTCTGCGTCGCGACTGCTGGACCGCTTGCGTAGCTAGGACCTGGAGATTGGAATGAGCTAGGTAAAGCGTTTGGCATGCTACTCTGTGAAAAGTTGCCTTGCGGCATATTGACAGCGGCAGCGTTGTAACCGGCAGGCATAGCAGGAATAGCTGGAATACCCGCATTACCCATCGGAGCATAGGCCGCCGAACTGTTTTGAGATGGCGGCAATCCTGCGGGCATCCCACCGTACGCAGGAGGCAATCCAGCTAATGCGTTTTGAGGCGGAGGATTGCCGTATCCGTTAGGTGATTGAGGCGGAGGTCCATAACCGGTCGGAGGAGTGAATCCTCCAGGTCGATTTGCGTTTCCTGCCATATTGTATGAGCCAGTAGAATAGCCGTTTGCACCGGCTGAGACCCCAGCGCCATTGCTCGCCAACGGATTGTTAGGCGGCATGTTGAAGCTAGGACCATACGGCGAAGTGGGGCGGCTCGGGTTGGCTGCATTGCTTGCCAACGCATTCGGAGAATTTTTGTAAGCCGGGCCAATTGGCGAAGTCGGATTGTTTGATGGCATCGACAAGCTTGGACTGCTGCCAGCCAAAGTCGATTCCGAAGGCTTTTTGGACCACGGAAACATGTCCGTGCCAGGCATTTTCCAACCGCTTTTGCATCCGCTCTGTGTGCTAAACACAGCAACGACAACTACAGCCATTCGTGTCCAGTTCCCGAGTTTAGTTCGCATGCTAACAATTCCCTTTGGTAGCTTGTAGCAGTTCCGCCCAGATTGAGCTGAAATGCCGTTGTTTCTGTTCTGTTCGCGTCTCAATCGAAAACGCATATTAAATTCAAGGTCGCCTAGATGTCTTATTTCGGCAAAACGTCGAACGCACAATAGGTATAATCCGAAAAATCTACCCATTTTCTTCTACGCGGCGCCTAAAGCGCATGTCCGTGATCGTTTGCATTCGTACCGCCCGGCAGGCCTAGTTTGCTGTGCAAGTGCCGCCCGGCAGACGGCACCTACTTCGGACTGTTGGATTTAGCCGAAACAAGTCGCATACGTCAACTGCAGCTTGCGTCACCCGAAGTAATATCGACACCTGGCGACGGGCATGTGACAGGCTAGGCTATTGAAAAAGTTAAAATGAGAATTGGAAAATGCAAAATGTAAAGGATGGATGTGGTGTTGACGTGTACTTACTTACCTAACGCTACACTCTGGAGTAATGGTTTTGGATCGAAGAGGTGAAGAACTGGAATAGCGAATGACTCCATTGCTCGATGAAGTTCAACAGCTTTGCAATATCGTCGGAAAATCAATTGTCACAGCCAAAAGCAATCAACAAAAACCCAATCAACAGTAGTCTTACTTCCACCGCTATATTTTTTATTTTCCAATTCTCATTTTAACTTTTTCAATTCCTGGACATAGATAAGCCTCGGCTTGCAAGCAACTTCCTGCGATGTTAGCGAGCTAGAAAAGCCCATGTTGCCTAAGCACTTCGAACAATATGATGGACGTACTTACCGACGCATTCAAAGAGTCAATTGCGCCATACATAGGGATGCGAACCCCTGTCACGTATAGTTGATCCCAATTTTCTCCTAGCCCATCGCTCTCGCTTCCAACGACAATACTTACGTTTGCCTCATAAAGTGGTGCCGTATGCGTAAGTTGTCCATCCACCCGTGCGGCATAGATCGCAATAGCGCGTTCCGTCAGCCACGATTGAATTTGCTTTGCTGATCCAACAGCCATTGGCACCCGAAACAACGCCCCCAAACTGGATCGAATCGCATTCGGATTCCACATTTCGCTAACCGGATCGCTCAGCAGCACTGCTGCCACCCCAGCAGCATCTGCGGTCCGCATGACTGCACCCAAATTTCCCGGTTTCTCCATTCGATCCAACACCAAGTAGCACGTAGATGACTTATCAGCCGATGGCAGCAGCCGTTCATCTAGCGTCTCCAGGGCAATGCTAGGCTGACGAGCAACTGCGATCAAAGAAACATCTCGATCTCCGTATTGCAATTTAGCCATGGCAGGTTTGGAAATGAGATTGATCCGTATCCCCGGCACCAAACGCTGCCATTCGGAGACTAATTGGCGATGTGACTCTTCCTTGGTCTCCAAAATAAAGAGTTCGGTGCATTCGATTCCGCCAGCGTGGGCATGCTTTGCAATCGGATCACCGTCGATAATCATCAAGCCACTATCGCGCCGCTCGCGAGGCTCTCTCAGAGAATTTGCAGCTTTTATTCGTTGGTTGCTGGGGCTAGAAATCGATTCGACAGTCACACAAGCCAACTTTCCTGCAATTGCCGGAAAAAAAGAAAAAAGACCGCGCTTCTCGGCTAACCTGGCCTTTCAGGTTGGTCGGGGGCTTGTCCCCCACCAATCTTGTTTTAGCGTTCTAACGACCGGCACTCGCAAATCGACCCGTTCCCCTCGGCTTCGCCCGCCTCCGGCGGGCGAAGCCGAGGGAATGGGAGTTGGGAAACCCAATTGTATTTAGTTCGCCAAAACGCATCCGTCGGGGGCAAGCCCCGAACGGATGGACTAGCGATATTGTACGGTCTTTCTTGAAAATTCAATGGCCGCTCGGGGAGTTGAACCCCGACGCCTCTCGGCACCAGATCCTAAGTCTGGCGTGTCTGCCAATTTCACCAAGCGGCCTTGTTTTGAGTTTTTTTGAAACTCTTCTCAAATATCTCGAGAGCATTTTAGCCAGTTATCTGCTAGTATGCGACTCCTGTTTTGAGTAAATTTTGAGCCTCAATGCGCTTCACACTAGTGGTCTGGGACAGCTAAAGATTAGGGTAGTGGACGAGGCAACGAGTCCCGTATGCGACGCAAATCGCAGGGACTCGTCGCCTCGTTCACTACTATCAAACCCTAAATCTTAGCTGTCACAATGCACTAGGGGTTATGTCTATCTATTTCTAGAGGCATAATCCGAATTGCGTTTCATTTCGGTTTAGCTATCGGGTAATTGGAATCTGTCCATCCTCGCCAACCTCCGTCTACACTGACAACATTCTGGTATCCCATGCGCTGCAAGTTGTCTGCAGACAACGCGGATCGAAATCCACCGCCACAATAAAGCAGGATTTCGGCATTGAGGTCGGATACAACCGTTTCGATATCTCGTTCGATTACCCCTTTGCTAAGGTGAATAGCGCCCGGAATGTGCCCAGCCGCAAATTCACTTTCCTCGCGAACATCGATCAAAACGAACGGTTTGTTTTGATCCAAGCGTGATTTGAGGTCTTCAATCGTACATTCTCGAACGCGAGTCTTAGAATCCGTGGCAATGGCAAGGAACCGAGGAGAATGCTGTTTGGCCATAATGGTGGTAAAATAGAGGGGATTGGTAAAATTTGCTAACCCTATTCGAAAACATCTTGGATTTTTTTGCAACTGAGTGAAGAAACCGAACATCCATTGCCGATAGTTCTTTCGACGGGAAGTACCGTCTGGCACAACGTTATAAACTACGTCAGTCGGTCAACTTAGTCAACGTTCAGCCAAAGGGTAACTTTTGGTCAAGTAGCTTAGAGACTTTATCCCCAGTGAGTCATTCGTTGGGACGATTGTTTGCGGCATGCCTTGGTTGTATCGCTTTGTCAGCCTCGATTATTCTTGGTTTACTGAGCGGTGAAACTCCAGAATCGATCTTGACTCAATCCCTAATTGCCACGGTGGCATATTCCACTATCGGCTTGGGAATTGGACAGGTTGCAGATTCTGTGGTTCGTCAGAGTGTCGAAATCAATTACCGAAACAAGTTTGAAAAGCTACGAGAGGGACGAAGGAATACTCCTTGATCAGGCTATTTCCAATCGCTGTGAACTGTAATTCGCGTCTTACCGACGAAAGATTGCAGATTTAGGCAATTTGGTAAAGCCTGATAGTTTTGGAATAGTTCTTTGCTCAATTGATGTGGAATTAACAGTTCCAACTCGGTAGAGTCCCAACCCCAGAACGGATTCCTCAAAGCCGACCACGATGGTTTGCGGCGAGGACCATGTGTTTCCAAATGGAATGGGTACACACAAGTTCGCTTCGTTCGCGGAGCAACACCAGAAAACACGACCTTTTGATCCCAGTTTCCGCTGGTGATCATACCCCTGCCAGATCAATCACGGAGGTTCGGATGGCGACGACGGTAGCATCGAGCATCGACATTTTAGATGTTTGGACTAAATACAAAGCGGACCAAACAAACATCGATCTGAGAAACATCTTGATCGAACGCTACATGCCTCTTGTTCGATTTAATGGCGAACGACTTAGAGCAAAGCTGCCGGAAGGTGTTGAACTAGATGACCTGATCAGCGCAGGTATCTTCGGATTGATGGATGCCATCGATGCGTTTGATATGGAGCGCGGAGTCAAATTCGAAACCTATTGCGTCCCGCGAATTCGCGGTGCGATGCTGGACGAACTGAGAACTATGGACTGGGTCCCTCGACTCGTCCGTAGCAAAGCGAGCAAGCTCAACGAGGCCACGAAGCTTCTCGAAGCCAAATATGGCCGAGCTCCAAGCACTCACGAACTGTGTGCCTATATGGGCATCTCGATCGACGAGCTTGAAAAGATGAAGAGCGACGCATCGGCTGTCGGGCTGGTTTCGCTCAATAAGAAGTGGTACGAAACGGACAGCTACAAAGATGTCCGTGAAATCGACGTCCTGGAAGACAAGCGTAGCGAAGACCCGACACGTCGCGTCAACAAGAGCGACTTGATGCGTCTAGTCACCAAAGGTCTCAATCGTAATGAGCGTCTCATCATCATTCTGTACTATTACGAAGAATTGACGATGAAGGAGATTGGTGCAACGCTCGACCTTAGCGAAAGCCGCGTCAGCCAAATGCATACCAGCATTGTAATGCGTCTTCAAGAACAGCTCGGTCGCCGCCGACCTGAGTTCGGAACCTGATTCACTAGTGCCCGATGCTGGCACGCGGTTTGTTTGCGATTTCCTCATGGTCGACTTCAGCTTGAGGAATCCACTGTGGCAGTAATGAACCAGAAACCATTCCGATGAATGCGCCCGTAAGGCCCCAAAGCTGAGGCGGGATCAACGCATACGGGCTTTCCGAATCTGCAGGCGATTTCCACCCGATTGCAAACTCAAAACCGAGCCAAACAGCTAAGCCAAGGACGATCGAGCCAATCGCGCCCTGTGTCGATGCCCGACTCCAGTAAACACCCATAGCCAAAGGCACAAAAGCGGCCACCAGAGTAACTTTGTACGCATTCTGGACCATTTCGTACATCGTGCTGGTCGAATTGAACGCGATGGTTGTGGCCGCTATCGAGAAGAAAACAAGAACACAACGCAGAACTGTAAGAAGGTGCTTGTCGTCGAGCTTATGTAAAAAAGGCTGAAGAACATTTTCCGTGAACAGACTGGAAGGAGCTAACAGCGTGCCGCTAGCGGTAGACAAAATGGCTGATAGAAGTGCTCCGAAAAATAGAATTTGCGTCCAAACCGGTGTGCTATTGATAATCAAGTGTGGCAAAATCTGTTGAATTTCCCTTGCGTCCTCGCTCGCGAAAAGCGTCTTGTAGTTCGGATCAATGACGACTGCTGAGTATGCGATAAACATCGGGACAAAAGCGAAAAAGAAGTAAAAAAGGCCGCCAGCCAAAGTTCCAACGACGGCTGTTTTTTCATCCTTGGCACTGGTCACCCTTTGAAAGATGTCCTGTTGTGGAATGGATCCAATGGCAAACGTTAAAAATGCCCCAATGAAAATAAACCAGGATTTCGCCCCACCAGTTGGAAAAAGTTGAAACTTGCCGTCCGCGTGAGCCGCTTGAATCACCGTTCCAATACCACCGGCTTGCTGTCCAATGATCGCAGCCACAATGATCAGCCCGATCACGATCGCGGCGGTTTGAACAAGGTCGGTTAGGGCCACCGACCACATTCCGCCAAAGAGCGTGTAAATCGTAACGATCACCGATCCAATCAAAATAGCACTATTCAAGCCAATATTCGGATGTGTGGATATCTGGTCAATCGTCAGTCCACTATTTCCCAGCACGTACATCACCAGTCCCAAGGCTGTCATTTGTGCGGACGTCCAACCCAGGTAGGAAATGGTAATGGCAATTGACGTAACGACTTCAACAACCTTGCCGTAGCGTTTGTGATAAAAGTCACCAATGGTCAGCAAGTCCATTCGGTAGAAAGCCTTTGCAAAAAATAGTGCGACCAGCGTCAAACACATGGCCGCGCCGAAGGGATCTCCTGAAACGCCTTTAAGGCCGTCCTTGGTAAATGTTGCAGAAATCGAAAGAAGCGTTTCGGCACCAAACCAAGTTGCAAACACGCAAGCGAAGTTCATATAGAGTGGCAGCGACCGACCTGCTACCATGAAGTCCTTTGCTCCATGTACTCGGCTCGAAGCGTAGAGCCCGATTCCGATAGTTGCAAGCATATATAGGCATATGGCGGCAAGAAGCATGAAAATCTCCGCTGATACTTGAGTGGTTCAGGAAGCTACGGCTACAGTCGAACCGAACGGAAAGGCTCGACAGGAGCTTCGCCCTAATTGTGATGTGATGCAAAGGCAAATTATACATTGCCGTAGCTCGACTGTACTATGTCCGGGATTGAGACCCCAACCAGCTCGTCTGGAATGGCGTGGACTTAAGCTCTTCATCGAGCTTGTCTCGGTGGAAGCCAGACTGACAGGCTAGCAATTCTACTCCGCAGCGCCTCCGTCCCCCCTTGTTTTCGTTCGCGTCCGGCGAACGAAAACAAGGGGGGACGAAATCAGGTGTTGAAGACGCGATTCTAGCCAATCGGTCTTTGGTCCACCGACGCGAGGTCGGTGGAGGCAGGTTGGCGACCGGGTAATGGCATACACTTTGAGCCGCAACGCGCTAGCGCGGATTATTCATGCAAATGCAAACTAAAGTGGCCCCGGCTGCGTATAAGTTGTTAGTTTACAACACCTTACCCGCAAGCACGGAAG
>JAYTVL010000516.1:0-49069 GCA_043744075.1 Pirellula sp.
TTGGTAGTGGATCTTGTTAAAGATCCTTTGCCGCAAGGATCTTTAACAAGATCCATTACCCACAAAATCGACGTAGTCGAGGCACTAGACTGTTATAAATTAGTTCCCAAGACGATGATTCTACCTAACTGAGAAAGTATAACCATGCAACGTGTCCCCCGCGAGCAAGCCTGCAAATATGCCTTCGACTGGCGCGACGAACCACTCCTTCGCGTTCAACCAGGAGAAGCCTTCGAGCTAGAGACCTTTGACGCCAGCACAGGCTATTTCAAGTCGGAGTCCGACAAGGCGATCCCTGGCAAACGGCCCGGCTTCGATCGCTCGCCGCCACTGGCTAATCCAATCGCGGGCCCGATCTACGTCGAAGGAGCTCAGCGCGGCGATATGCTCGTTGTCACTCTCGATGCGATTACCGTGGACAGCTACTCATGGGTTGCTATTGGTCCACGCCGAGGACCGGCCGGTGAACTAACTCGCTGGCCCGAACTGTCTGGCGAATTTACCACCAAGATCTTCAAGCACACTCCAGGACCCAGCGGCACGACGCGCGACGGTACCCTCCATTTCAACAGCAAGATCTCCTGGCCAATCACGCCCTTCATCGGCACAATCGGCGTCGCTCCTGATCGCGAAGTGACAACGAGCCTCGACGGCCAAGGCGAATGGGGAGGCAACCTTGATATCCGCGATGTAGCCGTGGGCAATCGCATCTACTTGCCAATCCATCATCCCGGTGCACTCTTTTACTTAGGCGACGTCCACGCATCTCAGGGCGACACCGAGTTCACGGGAACCGCCGCCGAAACCAAAGCGACGGTCCAGGTCAAGCTTGACATCATCAAGGCCAAGAAGATTCCTTGGATGCGAATCGAAAAGCCGGATGCCTTGATCGCTATCAACGCGAACAAGCCGCTCGAAGTCGCAGTGGAGACGGCGACATTTAGCCTGATGGACTGGCTGATCACTGAGTACGGCTTCACGCCCACAGATGCCTATTGCTTGGTAAGCACTTGTCCCGATTTTCGCATCAACGTGTACCAGATGTGCAAGATTGGAAAACTTGCATTCGTCGCAGGTGCGGAAATACCAAAGAAATACATTGTCAAATAAAGCAGCATGCAACAGCGAATACCGCAGGCTCGACCTGCGGATGGTTATGTTTCAAGGCTACACACGGATCTCCCTGCACTCCTCGCGCTCTAGCCCGAAATCCTGAACGATCCGCTGCTCAAGGCTTGCGGGATTCTCGTATCCTCTCATTGCTTGTTGGCAGGAAGTCTCGAATGATCGCGAGGGCGACCCTTATCCATTGGGCGGGACGAATAACGCCCGCAAGCGATTTGGCGATCAGTTCTTTCCTCATTGTGTCACCCTGATGAAGATACAAAAAAGCAAAATTCCTTGTCAGATATTCTTTTATTCTTCGAAAAAGATTGACTTTGCCATTTCGAATCATTACGTTGAAAAAAGTTTTGTTTGTTTCGTACTTTCAAAAGGAGAATCGTTATGAGAAAACGGCTTGGTTTTACGCTAGTCGAATTGTTGGTGGTGATCGCAATTATTGGGATTCTGGTTGGGCTGCTGCTGCCTGCAGTCCAAGCTGCACGTGAAGCGGCTAGACGCATGCAGTGTACAAACAACCTCAAGCAATTGGCGTTGGCGTTCCACAACCACCACGACACATTCAGGACCTTTCCAACCGGTGGTCAGGAAAAGACGGACTCGAGGTATCTCATCGGCTGGCCAGGAAAGATCTTTCCATTTTTCGAACAAGGGAATGTTCGAAACAGGATCGATTCAATGATTAATGGAGTCAACACATCGGTAACCGTAGCTGCGCTTGGCACTACGACAACCGCCACCGCTTTGGATTTCATAATGCCATGGCGATTGACAGCCGCGCCCCACAACGGCGCTGACTCCGTTTTTGAAAGGCCCATTCCATCGTTCATTTGCCCAAGCTCGGAATTGGGAACGCAAAGTCCAGACGGCAACACCTCAACCGATCCAGCTATCCGCGCTGTATTCCAGGGCGCACTTCATTACCGTGCAAACGGTGGTGCGTCTACTGTTGCACTTGTACAAGGAACGCAGGGAAGGCATCAGTGGTATAACAAATCGGGCGTGATGTTTCCAGAAAGCAAAACTACATTCGGGACTATTACAGATGGATCCAGCAACACCATTCTCCTAGGAGAGACTTCGTCGGTTATCGGTCGTAATTTGAATACAAGAACTTGGGGCGGTATTCAACCTTGGACCTGGGGATACTATGCCTACCCTGCAAGCGCAACTAGGGGTTGGCTCTTTATCGATCATAAGATTGTGACATATCCTATTGGATACACAGGAGCATTCTTTACCAACGAAACGCCTTTTACCAGCAATCATACTGGCGGCGCAAATCTCGCAATGTGTGATGGCAGTGTTCAATTTATGTCCAAGTCGATTCCGCTGCTATTGCTGCAGAATTTTGCGACTGTGTCGGATGGACAGGTCGTCGCGCTCGAGTAGCGCATAGCCATTCCCCCTCTACCGCGTTCAAGGATAGAGGGGGAGATGTGTCGTACTAATCTTGTGGCCTTAACACTAGTTCAGAATAAACGGGAGTTTGTATGAGTGGATCTTCGATCCGGGAATTGTGTTTTGTACTTGCAGTCATTGTCAATGCTATCGGCTGCGACAGTTCTAACTTGGTAGTTGTCACAGGGAAAGTAACCTACAAGGATATGCCCGTAACATCGGGCACGATTAGTTTTGTTTCGGCAGATAATGCTTCTGCGTATGGTGACCTTCAGTCGGATGGATCGTATTCGCTCAAGACGGACAAGCCTGGTGATGGTGCAGCACCTGGCACTTACAAGGTCATTGTCGTTGCCATGCAGGACCAAGCAAATCTGTTGCCAGAACAGAAAAGTCCGCTACCGGCTCCAACCGTGCCTTTCAAGTACACAAGTTTGGCGACTACGGATTTGAGCGCAAAGGTTGAGAAGGGCAAGCCTAACGTGATCGACTTCAATTTGACCGGGCAGTTGGGCAAATAGACAGACGATCATTTTTCAAAGGTGCTGATAACCGTAGCCGAAAAGCCCGATGATCCGCAGCACAAGGCTTACGGGATTCCGCTGGCTTTACGCCAAATGGTACTCACTTTGAGCCGCAACGCGCTAGCGTGCGGGCTGGAAGGCTTGTAATCACTTGCAAATCCGGCCCTCATGCTAGCGCATTGAGGCTCAAAATTTACAAAGTGAGTGCGCTATCCTGTCACAATCCTGTTGCCCCTTTTTTGATGGAGTTCCATTCATGCTCTTGCGATCTTTTTTCATCGTATTCGTCGTTGTGGGTGCGTTGGCTTGCAGGCCGGCTCACTCGCAAGATAGATTTCGCGTTTATCTAGGTACGTATACAGGCAAAGAAAGCAAAGGCATTTATCAGTGCGAACTGAATCTCAAGGACGGCTCCCTTTCGTCAGTGACTCTTGCGGGAGAGACAACCAGCCCGTCCTTTTTAGCATTTCATCCCGGTAAGAAATTTCTCTACGCTGTTAACGAATCCGACGCGATGATCAGCGCCTTTGCCATTGACGCCACCACTGGCAGCCTGACGTTTCTCAATTCCCAACCATCGCAGGGAGCAGCACCCTGCCATCTTGTCGTGGATTCAACTGGCAAAAACGTGCTTGCCGCTAACTACACTGGTGGCAGTTGCATTTCGATCCCGATCGAGGCCGATGGCAAACTCAGCTCGTCGTCTTCGTTCCAGCAACATCAGGGGCCAAAGAAGAATGGACATTCGATCCACCTGGACAAGGCCAATAAGTTTGCCCTATGTTGCGATCTCGGATTGGACAAAGTCATTGTTTATTCGTTCGATGCCAATAAAGGAACGCTGACGCCACATGGTGCATTCGACACACCGAAGGGGACTGGCCCACGCCATTTCGCTTGGTCTCCCGATGGCAAGAGCGCCTATATCAATGGCGAATCGAACTTGACAGTCATCGCCTGCGATTACGACGCCGACAAAGGAATGTTGAAACAAAGACAAATTCTTTCCACGTTGCCAAACGGTGTCGTTCGCAAAGGGGGTAGCACAGCAGAGACGGTCGTGCATCCGTCCGGAAAATTTGTGTATGTATCGAATCGCGACCCATATAACTCGATCGCGATTTTTTCGATCGATCAGACGACGGGCGAACTAAAAGCAGTTGGCCATCAAAGCGCAGGCATCAAGACGCCTCGCAACTTCGCCATCGAGCCCACGGGGCAATACATGCTGGTCGCTAATCAATCGGGTGGCAACATGATCGTTTTTCGAATCAATCCATCGACAGGTGAATTGACTCTGACGGAGTCTAGCGTAAAAGTTGCCAGCCCCGTCTGCGTTCGATTCATGGAAATAAAGTGAAGAGATTCCGTCGTGGGATAGGCTTCCAGCCTGTCAAGCTAAATATGACAGGCTAGAAGCCTATCCCACTGAAAGGAATCCAATTTTGCGCGCAAGAATCGGGTGGAGTCGGGGGCTCGTTGGTGGTTATATTCACTTGAATTGAAATCAAAACCAGTGAGCCAACGCCAGATGCAATCCGATTACGAAAAAATCAAACAAGCAATTGACTACGTCCGAGCACATGCATCGGCACAGCCATCATTGGAGCAAATTGCTACAACGGTCGGTCTTAGTCCGGCTTACTTCCAGCGTATGTTCCGCCGTTGGGCAGGTGTCAGTCCCAAGCGTCTGTTGCAACACGTGAACGCAGTGGAGGCGAAACGGCTCTTGCGCGAGTCGACTCCGGTTCTGGAAGCTGCTTTTGCCGTAGGACTAAGCGGCCCAAGCCGTCTGCATGATTTGATTGTTTCTACCGAAGCGGTCACACCCGGTGAATATGCCGAGCATGGTAGAGGTCTCGACATTCGTTACGGTTGGCACGATTCTCCCTTCGGATGTTGTTTGATTGGCCTAACCGACCGCGGCGTTTGCGCTCTTAGGTTTGCCGACCCATCGGAGGTCGAGCTTGAACAGGACCAATTTCGTGCGGAGTGGGCGCGAGCTAGCTTGATACAGGATCAACGCAGCACAGCCGAAGTGATCGAGACGATTTTCAGAACGGAAGTTCCCAGGCAGCTTTTATTGCATTTGCGGGGAACCAATTTCCAGTTGAAGGTGTGGGAAGCGTTGTTACGAATCCCCGAACATTGTGTCGCTTCCTATTCTGATCTGGCGAATCGACTAGGAATCCCAACCGCGACCCGTGCCGTTGCAAATGCTGTTGGGGCCAACCCAATCGCTTATTTGATTCCCTGCCATCGTGTATTGCGTTCGACAGGCGAACTTGGCGGATACCGTTGGGGCCTGGACCGCAAAGCCGTAATGTTGGCCCGCGAGTTGGCTCGTTCAACGTAGCTTAGGCTTCCAGCCTGAGTATTCAAGAGAAATCCCCACAGACAAGATGCCTATGCTACCTTTAGAAACAGAGCCCAATGTGAAAATCAGAAGCGAAGTCAAAGGCAAACAACCGTGTTCGAATCCGCAAATGCTGGTTTTGCTGTTATTGGCGGCGATGGGATTTTCGACCATTTTGCAATTTGTCGTTCCATATGTCATGATTTGGTTGATTTCGTGGACTCCGGGAGCAGCTATTTTTTTGTCGTTGCTCATGCAATTCGTCGCATTTCCGTTTTGGATACCCTGCGTTGTTTGGTTGGCCGCTCGAAGCGGACGGACGGATTGGTCGACTTGGATTGTTCCTTTGGTGCTCATCATTGCACCCAATCTTATGGTGTTTTTTGGCGTTTTTGCCATGGCTACATTCTTACCAAATGTTGGCTATATGAGCGTCCGTGACATGATACATTTTCAGTGGATGTCATTCAGATCGAGCTTGTTAACTTACGTCCTATTGGCGATCTTATTTCGAGCGACCACGTTGCATCTGAGGCCGGTCGAAGTTGCTGCTTTGCCATACCGTTTGACGATTCTCTCCATACTATTGCTGACTTCTGCCGTTGCTATCGCGCTCAGTATTGACGTATTCGTTAACCAGCGAGTCTCAATGCAAACGAATACCATGTACCCTCAAAGCAACTACCTATCCAATTTTCTATTCGACTTTAGTAACCAACTGTCAAGGGCGCTGGTTTGGTTCTCCGTAGCATGGCTATTTGTAGCCAGAAACTCGAAGCGATGGATAGGTATTGTAGGATTGATTGTTTATGTGATGTTGCTTGGTGTTAACATGCTGGTTATCGCTCCGTTGATAACGAATCAAGGGCCATTCCCTCCGGGTGTGACAATGCCGGTGTTCGGTCCGTCCTATTTTGTAGGGCTGTTTGCTATCAGTCTTTTTCATATTCTGGTTGTTTTCCTTTGCGTGGGCATGATGCACGTGGCAGGATACCGGTGGGATATTCGCAGACGACTGCATGAGAATGACGTGGACTTCGAAACTCGGATGGATGGTATGCCCCCAATGTTGGGTACGCGGATTGAAATCAATCCTCAGCCGCCGGAACTAGCTGGGCTGTAGAACAAATGGCGGTTTGAGGAAAATGCCATGAAGATAGTGGTGCAACCTGGAATTGTTACGTCACGCACGAATGGTTTGCCATTCGGTGCTTTTCTGCTTGCCCCCGGGCAAACAACCATTGACACTCATTTTGTGAATTTTGAGCCTCAATGCGCTAGCATGAGGGCCGGATTTGCAAGTGATTACTAGCCTTCCGGCCCGCACCTAGGGCGTTGCGGCTCAAAGTGAGCATAACGAATCCGCAGGTCAAGTTGGCGGTATTTCTGCGCTAGCATATACAATGGATTGGGCTTTGAAAAAGCGCCTTCGGAATTCGAAGTGTGCGAACAATACAACGGCGATTTGAGGAGAAAAGCGGATGACTGAACGAGCGGTATTGGCTGGTGGCTGCTTTTGGGGAATGCAGGACTTGATTCGAAAGATGCCTGGCGTCGAGAAAACTCGAGTGGGCTATTCTGGGGGAGATGTCGCCAATGCTACCTACCGAAATCATGGCACTCATGCCGAAGCGATCGAGATCGTTTTTGATCCAGACAAGACTACATATCGGCAGATTTTGGAGCTCTTCTTCAAGATCCATGACCCAACGACACCCAACCGCCAAGGCAACGACCGAGGCAGCTCCTATCGATCGGCAATCTACTATGAAAACGAACAGCAAAAGCAGATTGCTGCCGAAACCATTGCGGACGTAAATGCGTCCGGACTGTGGCCTGGCAAAGTAGTTACCGAGCTGGAGCCAGTAGGTGATTTCTGGGAGGCCGAACCTGAACACCAAGACTATCTACTGCATTTCCCAAACGGCTATACATGCCACTTCCCAAGAGCTAACTGGGTCCTCCGGAAATAGATTGCCGTTCCCCTTAAGTTAGTCTAGCAAAACCCGTGTGGCGGACTGGAACTCCGAGAGTCTGGAGTCGGTGCAACACATCCCCAAGTTTGATCGCATCGGCAATTTCTGCGAATACAGCTTCTGCAGCCGCGAGACAATTCGCGACATGGTATTCCTTGTGCGCAAAACTCGGGTAAAAGCCGCTGCCACATAGGTAGCCTCGCTCAATCATCCTTGCAGTGAATAAAGTCCCCAGTGCAGCAGCTTGTTCAGTATCGAAATTTAAGTGGAGCAATGCCGAATGACCTGTTGCTTTAGCGGGCACTCCGAATTTTTCGCCCAGTGCGTGCCAACCGTCGCGCATTGAGCCGCCAATATGCTTGGTGTGAGCAGCAATGTTGACTTCTTGCAGTTTTCGAATCGTAGCCAATGCAGCAGTCGGACCGACCGCTTCGGTCCA
Organism: Pirellula sp.; assembly: GCA_043744075.1. Lineage (GTDB taxonomy): Bacteria > Planctomycetota > Planctomycetia > Pirellulales > Pirellulaceae > JBKCUI01. The sequence continues at coordinate 7,819 of JAYTVL010000516.1, forward strand.
GTAAGTACTCGAGATGAACGAGGTTTGCGCTGCATCCATAAAGCGGCGGCGACCGATGATCGCGGCCATCGGGTGCCCGTTGCTGATCGCTTTCGCAAACACAGCGATGTCCGGCACGACACCATACTTCATGTGGACTCCACCCAAATGCATGCGCCAACCGGATGAAATTTCGTCAAACACAAGGGCAGCACCATGCCGATCACACAACGCGCGGACTCCCTCGAGAAACCCTGGCTCGGGATCAGTTGATCGTGTTGGTTCCATGACGACGGCTGCGACTTCGCCAACGTATCGGGAGAAGTGTTGTTCCAACTGATCCAGTCGGTTGTAGGTGAAGGGCAATGCCGTTCCGGCCAGACCGCGTGGCACGCCAAGCGGTGCCAAGCCAGGTAACAAATGGCCTTGCAGTTCGTCTTTTGCACCGGCTGGATTCACGTTCGCAGCGAGATACCAGTCTGACCAACCATGATAGCCACAGAACGCAATCTTATCTCGACCGGTAGCGGCTCGGGCAATGCGGACAGCAATTGCCATGGATTCTCCACCCGATCTTGCGAAACGAGCTTGCTCGGCCCATGGATGCAGTTCGATCAGCAGTTCCGCCAACTCGACTTCTTCAGATGCATTGAGCGATGACATCGAACCTTGAGAGATGCGTCGTTGCACTGCCGCCGTGATATCTGGGTCGGCGTAACCTAGAAGACACGATCCGATTCCTGACGTAGTCATGTCGGTGAATCGACGGCCGTCAAGATCGACCACTTCGCAAGCATGAGCTTCGCGAGCGTATGCTGGCCACAGTCCCGGAGCAAACATCTCAGGACGCTTGCTCAGCAATTGCGTGCCGCCCGGAATGAGCTCCTTGGCTCGCTCATACAATGCGTTGGTCTTCTTGCCAATTGGCGAAAATGAAGCGGAAGCATCCTTACCGAACTGAATGCCAAAAGCCGCGGCTGCGTTCCTCCAAAATAGATCTTCAATGTCGTCCTTTGACCACTGAGCAATTTCGGCTGCATGCTTCATGGAGAGCAACTGTTCGTATATTGCAAGAATCGGGCGGCCATCGCAGTGGGGAAACTGCAATGGGAGGCGATTGATATCGACGTATTGCCACGCCCGGCCCATGGCTGCGTACTGTCCGTGAAAGTAGGTCGCGTCGACTCCATCGGAACCGTACAAAATACGTCGCCGATTCTCACGTGTGAACAGCGTGATCAGCGGTCGAACGTCCGTCACTGCTGAGACGTCGTACCAAATATTTGGCATGTCTCGCAGTTGATCGATGGCCTTGCGAATGGGCCAATAGGTAAAACTGCGAGCGCAATGTGCCAGAATCCATTTGATATTCGGGTAACGGCGACCGGTATATTCTCGAAGATCGTCTATATTGGACTGGTCCGCGCAACCATGAAATCGGGAAAGGTGCATTGTCACCCAAAGCCCCATTTCATTGGCTAGCTCCATCTGTTCGTGAGTCAAGAACTCGTGAATTCGGCACTGAGCAATGTCGCCCGTGACGGAGTAAAGCCGGTATGGTTTTAGCCCAATGAATCCTTGTTCACGGATATCGCGTCGGATGTCTTCTACCTGGCATGTTGGTGTCACCAGTCGATTCATGTGCGACTGTGAATCTTGTCGGACTTGTTCGATGCACCAGCGATTGTGGGCTTCGACATCCATTCCTAACATGGGTGTTCCCAGCACGAGAAAATGCGTTTCGCGACCTGGATACAGTCTCGCTGCCCACTGTTGTAGTGTAGTGAAGTCCGCGAGCCCCCAAGCGGATGAAGTGGAAGTTGAAGCAGTCAAATGCTCCGGTTGAAACATATGGATGTGGGCGTCGAACACTCGGTCCGGCACGAAGTCTTGGAGCTCCTCTTCCCAAATCTGCTGGTCGTGCGTAGAAAAATCGTTGATTGAAATTGCAATTACCAAGCCGTCCAGCCACCATCGACGATCAAGTTTTGCCCGGTCACGTAACTGCTAGCATCGGAGGCCAGGAACACGAGCGAACCTTTTAGTTCACTCGGCAAACCCATGCGTCCCATCGGTGATTTCGTTGTTAACCGCTCCACCATTTTCTCGGCAGCACGTGGTCCGGGAAACGGGCCGGGACTGAGGCAATTCACCCGGACCCGGTCGCGCGCCCAGTAGACCGCAAGATGGCGTGTCATTTGAACGATGCCGCCTTTGAGAGCGTGATACGCAACTGGGCTAGCAGCACAAACGCCTTCGTAGGCGTCTGGATACGAACCAACCACCCCGTACATAGACCCCAACAAAATCACGCTCGCGGATGCCTTGCGTTCAACGGCATGATCTCGCATCAATTTCGACAGTACGAAGTAGCCTGTGACATTGGCGAGCTGTCGCGAGAACTCTTCCGACGTGACCGTAGACCAGTCGGCACCAACAGCTTCGTTACCATTGTTAACGAGGATATCCACTTTCGAAGTGAGCGAAAGAGCCGCTTCAAAACTTGTAGCCAGAGAGTCTGGCTGTATATGGTTTAACGCAATGCCGAAATGCTTGGCTGCTCCGACGCAAGGCAAGGTGCTTGCAAGCTCGCATGCCCTGGCAGAATCGCGACTGGTAACGACGACCGACGCTCCCGATTCGGCGAGTGCACGACACATGGCCGGACCAAGATGCCCATAGCCGCCAGTCACGAGAGCGACTCGACCGGTCAAATCAAACAGTTGCTGGATCGTAGGTTCGGAAGCAATTTGAGACTCGTCCATGATCATGAATCATCACCAATGGTTTGCCAGTTGCACGATTTAATACTCGCTAGTGTAGCCAGATTGACTCGCATTGTCTGCATGCCTTCGTCCAAACTGCAAAGCGGTTTCTCGCCCCGCTCGACTGCGTCGAGAAATCGAATGGCTTGTGCGATAAAAGCGGCGTCGCGAGGTTGCGGTTCGTTTGGTTCGTCATGCCACGGTTCGTCAGGACGAATCATCCATCGCCAGCGTTGGGCATGCGATTCCCAACGGACTGTACCGCATTCGCATATGACCGTGATCGTGGATTCGTTCGGCGATTGGTGCTGGTTGAGGCTGTAGCTGCCGAGCACATCACCCTGCCGCGTTAGCACGTGTACGGTATCTTCTACCGAAACACCTTCAAGCACACAATGAGCTGCGTCAGCCACAAGACGCTCAATCGGGCCGACCAACCACTCACCAGCATTGAGCGTGTGCGTCAGTGCGTCTTGAATCGCACCACCTCCTGTTATATGGTCCGTATAGTATGTGTTTCGATAGGCCGGACGGTATGTTGGAAAATTCTGACCGCTAACAGCCACGATCTCGACCGGCTTTCCAAACCGTCCGCTTATCAATGCATCGCGCATCGCTGCCAAAGCTGGAAAGCAACGAAGGACATACGCCACGTTCACTACTAAACCTCGCTTGTTCACTGTTCGTGCTAGCAGGTCGATATTGTCGGTGCTGGTACTGAGCGGCTTCTCAATGAGCAAATGGATGCCTGCTTCCGCCAGTCGAGTGGCGATCTCAATATGCAGATTCGCCGGCGTCGCGACAACCGCCGCTGTGAACCGCGGGGTGGTCGACTGAGTTGAATCAAGTCGATCGCCAATCGCATCGTCGAGATTCGCAAAACCGGGAACGCCGTAACGTTCAGAGATCGTGGCTCGGAGTGCGTCATTGATTTCGACGAATGCAACTTCAGCGCGACCCGTAGCTTGGAAACAACGCAAGTGCCGCTCACCAATCGAACCGACGCCAACAATCAGTAGGGAATGCGAGAGTGTCATGCTGAAGGTTCCTCTAATAGCGAAGTTAATGGAAATTCTTCGTCTAGCCATTTCTTGACTTGCCAAGTATAGCGACGCTGTCGCACTTCCCATTCGCGTGCTTCTTCGGCTGAGTAGTCGTAAAAGCCAGTTCCATTCGTTGTACCGGTTGCATTGGCGGCAGCTAGTTCGGCTAGTGGAGCTGGAACCGTAGTGGCTGAAGACAATGTCGGCAAGACTCGTTCCATCGCACGAGCATACAGTGCGGGGCCACCTGTCAGGTCGATCCAGCGGAATGGTCCGCACGAGGCGGCCCACAGGCCAAACGTGTTCCGTAAACTTCGGTCGATGGTTTCTACGTCTGCAACACCCGTTTCAACTAGATGCAGCGCTTCTCGGTACATTGCATACGCGATGCGGTTCACGAAAAGCCTGGCACGTCGCGCATGCAGATAGCCGGGTCCTTACCTAACTGCTTGGCGAGATCAGTTGCGATCTGGAGAGCTGCGTCGGATGTCGCTTCACCTCGAATCAGTTCAAGAAAGCGAGTCGAATGTGCTGGCACGGCCCAGTGCATACCGAGAAAACGCTCAGGTTGCCGACGAGTTTGCTGCAAGAGACTAATTGGAATCGCTGATGTGTTGCTGACGATAATGGTCGAATCGGAAACGACACGTTCAAGCTCGTTGAAGACCGACTGCTTGATTGCCAAGTCCTCCGTCACGCTCTCAATGACGAAGCGGACGTCATGCATAGTTTCAAAGTCGGTACATGGCACCATTCGGCTCGCCGCTGAATTTCGCACAACTAGCTCAAGTCCATCAAGATCAACGAGTTCGTTCAACATCGATTCGATGTGTTGCCAAGCTACCTTGTGCTCTTCGCGCGAGGGTGCAACGGCGATTACTCGAAAGCCCCGACTGAGAAGGCACGCAGCGATACCGCGTCCGAGTAACCCCAATCCAACCACGCCAACAGTCGATATTTCTGATGTACTCATATCATTTGTGCTTCCGTATAATGCGTGCAAGCTGATTGCAAAAACAAATTTTAAACGTAGCATAGGCATCTTGCCTGTGAGGGATAACGCTGGAATCTCAGGCTGGAAGCCTAAGCTACGTTCTACCCCAAAATCTAATTGGTCAGAGCACTATTCTAGTCGTGCAGCTTCGGCAGCAATTCGGTTATCGAAGGTGAATCCGAGCGCCGCGTAACGCTGTTGGATTTGCTCCATGCCTTGTTTGACCATGATTAGATCGCAGCCGTGACAGATGAACTTTGCTCCCAAATCGAACAGCTTTTGAGTATGTTCTGGAGTGCCGCTGACCGTGCCCCACCATTTGCCTGCACTCTTCGCTGCTTCTGCGACGCGACGGTAAGCGTCGAGGATCAGCGGATGATCGAATTGGTAAGGGATACCAGCCACGACGCTGAGATCACCAGGTCCCAACATCAGGACGTCAATGCCCGGCACGCTCGCGATGGCTGCTGCATGGTCGAGGGCATTGGGCGATTCCAGTTGAGCGATTAATAGCGTGTACTCGTTTGCGGCTTTTAGATAGGGTGGCATTGGCATGGCGCAGTAGGGATTGTCTCCGTTTGCTCCGTCCACGCCTCGTATCCCTTGCGGTGCAAACTTCGCCCACCGAACCAACTCTACAGCTTCCTCGGCTGATTCACAACGAGGATACATAATCCCTTGCGCTCCAGCTTCTAAAAGACGGCCCATGCGCATGAACTCACCCTTGGCAGGCCTCGCGATGATATCCGATGCTCCAACGCGGGCGGCCCGCATCAGATTCGATGCCGTCTCATCGCTAGTCGAGTGGTGTTCGAGATCAAGCCAGATTCCGTCGAAGCCCATTAAGCTGACGAGTTCGTAGACGCTAGGATCGATGAAGTGGCAGCAAGTAATGAGTGCCGGTTCGCCACGCCTCAACTTGGCTTTGACTTGGCTCGGTCGCATGAACAGGTTTCTTTCTTTAATGTGGCTCGGCGTTTCGATTTGATGTCAACCATAATACCATTCTGTGGATCAAGAGGTAGGCCCGAACGACCATAGTCGAATAGTTGTCCTCAACTGTTCCCGTCCTGCGCTGATTTTTCATTTGTCAATGTACGTTGCATTAATCTTTTCATAATTCTCTTGACTGGAAATCGCAACAAGTGTACCATAGGAAGCAGTACGGTAGAACACCTAGCTTCGCTGGAGCCTTGGAGGTCAGGTATGCAGATACACATTTCAGCCGGGAGCCCGCAATCGATCTATCGGCAAATTGCCGATCAGATTCGACAGGCTATTGTGTCTGGAAAACTGAATGTTGGCGACGCCGTCCCGAGTGTTCGGCAATTGGCCAAAGAGCTAGCAATCAATCCGAACACCGTCGCCAAGGCCTACGCTGAGCTGACTCGTGACGGAGTCCTCGAGAGCCAGTCGGGTCGTGGCTGTGTCGTTGCCAGCCGAAAAAGCGTTTACACCAAAACCGAACGCCTTCGTCGTTTGGATCTCGTGTTGGATTCGTTTGTCAGCGAAGCCATTACCCTTGGATTCTCCTGTGAAGAGATAACCGAACGATTAGCCAAACGGTTGGAAAAGATGATACCGGAGGAAAAAACATGTTGAAGGACTTAGCTATTTCCGCACAAGGTCTCACTCGATACTTCGGCAATCGACCAGTTGTCGAACATTTAGATTTGAGTGTTCCTCGCGGTTCGATAACTGGGCTGCTAGGATTGAACGGTGCGGGAAAAACCACCACGCTCCGGATGTTGATGGGCTTTTTGACACCGTCTCGTGGTGAGAGCCAACTTCTGGGCAAAGATTCCCAACAACTCACTGCTGAGGATCGAGCTCGCATCGGCTATACCGTGGAAGGCCATTTTTTGTATGGCTGGATGACAGTTCGACAAAGCGAGAAATTTCAGCGAGAAACATTTCCTCGTTGGAACGGATCGATGTTCGAGTCAACCGTCCGTCGGTTTGGAATCGATCCTGCACAGAAGATTCGCGTACTCAGTCGTGGCCAACGCGCCGGTGTATCCCTGGCATTGACCTTGGCCGCCGACCCCGAACTCCTGGTGTTAGATGACCCTGCATTGGGGCTCGATCCAGTTAGTCGCGGAGCGCTCAATGAAACACTCCTCGATTTTTGCAATAGCGGCTCACGAACCATTCTGCTCAGCAGCCATTTGTTAGATGATGTGGAGCGCGTGGCGGATCGCATCCTTGTCATGGTTCACGGTCGCTTGATCGTCAACACAACCGTCGACGACTTTCGCAATCGGGTGTCGTCATGGTCTCTAGAGGTGCCACCAGCGAGTCGAGCCATTTTTTCGATCCCCGGATTAATCTTTGCGAAACCGCTTGGGAGCCGAACGGTTGTGACGGTCGCTGACTACGACGAAGAGACCGAAGCCGCCTTGATGCGAATCGGTGCCCATTCGACGGAAGGTATGCCGATCACGTTCGGCGAGGCGGTGACCGCGTACTTATCTCAATCGCGAGAAAGAGATTCCTTTTTTACAAACACGGGAGCTTAACGATGCGCACGTTGATTGAAAAAGAACTTCGTGAAAACCTCCGCTGGCTGCTTGTCGGACTCGCCATAATTGGTTCGTTGCTCTGGTCTGCGGTTCCCAAGAGTTTGGCAGTCGAAATCCGTCTCACGGAACATAGCATTGCAACCATGATGTTTTACGGTGCCTCTGTATTTGCAATCGGGCTCGGAGTCATGCAATCGTTCGCCGATTTGCGTACAGCGTCTAGATCGTTTCTGTTTCATCGATCGGTTTCGATTAGTACGATTTTCTTTAGCAAACTGATTTCTGGGGCCATCATCTATTTCATAGCGGTCGGGCTTCCGTTGCTCGTCGTTGCTTTCTGGTTTCATACTCAAGGAATCGACTATCTTCCGGTACGACCATTACAAGTTTTTCCAGCGGCGGTGGTCGCACTCGCCTGTTTTGGCTTCCACCCGGCGGCCATGTTCATGTTAGCTCGCTCAGGAAAATGGTTTGGCACGAAGCTGCTACCTTTAGTCTACGTTATTCCGTTGATCCTCCCTGGGCTCGCGACGTCGAATACCATGATGCAAGGGCTGGCGGTCAATTTACTGATAGTTAGCACCATTCTGGTAGGCATATTGATAGTCGTAAAAGCTGCGCGAGACGCATGGGTATATTCGTTAGCGGACGAAGGTATCCTTCCTCGGCACCCGGCTGGCTTCGCTTCAGTTGTGACCTTGAGTTTTGCTGCCGTAATCCTTCTGTCCGCTTCCATTACATTCGTTTCCGTTTGGGTAGACGGGAATTTGCGTACAGATTTGTCGAATGTTAAAGAAGACTACGCGATTGATGCAGATGGCAATGCTTGGTGGGCCAAATCCAAGCGAAGTCGAAATGACCGTCAGCAGACTTTTGTCAGCGGCGACCGAATACGGCGGGACGAAGCCGCAGATGTTCGACAGAAGTTACCCGAGAATTTGAATTTGAATGACCCGATGTCTATTTTTGAGCTAAGGAAACCAGAGAGTTGTTTCGAAGGTGAGAATCGCTTTGTTGCTAGGGATCGACAAACGTATTTCGACAGTCGTGGAAATGTACTGTTTTACGATCGAACCCTACGCCCGCCGCTACAGGCGATTGTTTCTTGCGAGGGTAACTCATTTACTGGAAACCCACTGCGCCGCGCGGTCTCAAGTATGCTTCGTTTAACAGAAGAACAGGAGCCCTTCTTATGGATTGATCGGAAAGGTTTTTATGGATACATAGAGTCGAAGCAGAAAATAACAACGCTGCTCAACATGCCAATCGATGCGATAACTAGCTTTCACTCAATGTCGACGCTTCACGGCCGGCACATTGAGCGGATGCAGTTAACGGTTCTGTCGGATGGAAAACTTCACGTTTATCGACTGACGGATCCTGAGGGTAACGAATGGGTGCGAAATACTACATTGCTCGCACGCGCCGATGGCGCAATGGGATTTGCGATCAAAGAAATTGCAGTTACACCTCCTTTACCACCTACGAATCCGGTCGCTATCAAATTCCGCGTCATCGGTGATTCTAAGTTTACCGTCATCCTTAGCGGTCCACGACCTTCCTTATTGACCTACGATAGCGAATTGGACTCCAATTGGAAGTCAACGCATTTTATGAAGCCGAAGAACGATGCGATTGCAGATCTCAGCTATCTGACCTTCTCGCTACTCCCTTTGCTGCTTTTAATCATCCTCTTCGTAATAACAGTTATCGGAATCCTCGTAGACGGCAAATTGCTTCCGTTGATCGATGTGGTCTCGTATTATATTCAGAACGAATATCCTTTTGTGATTTTCGCGATCATTGTTATGTTACTATCGATGCATGCAACGATTTACGCTTGTAGCAGGCGCAATCTAAGTCGAAGTCAGACGGTTCATTGGTGTTGCTGGGCTGTATTATTAGGATGGGCGACGCCATTAGCGGTGTTGGCGATCTACACGCGTCCGACTAGTTCGCGGTGTACGCGGTGCGAAAAGCAACGCAGAATCGATCTTCGCATATGTGAGCATTGCGGAGCAGAGTGGGAGCAACCTGTTCCGAAAGGCATAGAAATTTTCGACGAGGGTGTGGCCATCCAGGCCTGCGTGACATAATCTCGTCGTAAGCCTTGTACCATTTTTCCACCAGCGCTTGTTCCTCATCAACGCTGCGTTTTTCCCTCCTTCGTCTGCGCACATGCAGTCGAGGACACGACAAGAAACATTAAATTGCTCAAGTAGCAAAACAGAACTTGACGGCTGATTTTTAGCATAACAATGTCCAAAGATTCATAAGCATGTTTTCCAACGGCGTTTCGCAAGCTGTGTCTATTTATATAGACGCAACGTCTCGTTGTCCAGCTATCAATGATTCCCGTCAATTCGACGTCGGCAGCACTGCTCGAAAAAGTACCTGAACGAGCAAATGCTAGATGCCACAGATTGGATCTGGCCTCGATTAAAAGGAACACGACGGGTTCGGTTCCGAGCGAAAAGGCAAAAATGGCACCATCGGTTACTCCGGGCGCCTCGCTTGGATATCGATAAATCGGAGTTGGCATCAGGTGAAACTCATTCAACGATTGGATGGAGTGAATTAAATCGGTGTCCCGCGATGGGTAAATAGAAACGCCAATAATATCGCTTAGCCATCTGTTCTACTTATCTTTGAGACAAATTTCGCGAATTTCACTTGCTTCACATGTTGCATTTACTGCGTTTGTCCGATATACTCCACTAGAAAGAGGAGAAACAAACATGGCCATAATGCTCGCCGAAATCCAAGAAGCTGTCCCCCCGACGGCCGCAGATGCGGTGCTCGCTTTGGAATCCAGCCGTCGGCTGACCAAGTTCCTCGCGGCCAAGCCGAAGAAGTCGCTTCGAGTACGAATCGAACCGGAGAACGAGCCGGACGAATCGATCTCGATTCCCGTCACCGCACTTCGTTTGCTGAACAGCATTCTCACCGAGATGGCCAAGGGGAACGCGGTCACGCTAATCCCTGTCCATGCCGAAATGACGACCCAGCAAGCGGCCCAAATTCTGAATGTCTCCCGGCCTTTTCTAATCGAGCAGCTTGAGAGGGGTGTCATTCCCTACCGGAAAGTCGGCACGCACCGCCGAGTGATGTTCAAGGATCTGATGGAATACAAACAGACTATGGACCACAATCGCCTGAATGCGCTTGAGGAATTGTCTGCCATCGACCAGGAGCTTGGACTCGGTTACTGAGAATGAGCCATTTCACGGTCGTCTACGACGCTTGCGTTCTTTACCCCGCACCGCTGCGTAGCTTCCTCATGTACCTGGCGGTTACCGATCTATATCACGCTCGGTGGACCAATGATATTCACGAGGAGTGGATGCGAAACGTCGTCAAGGATTACGCTGACATTCCGCGTGAACAAGCCGAGCGTATCCGAGACCTGATGAACTCCTATGTTCGTGACTGTCTCGTCACGGGTTACGAACTGCTGATCGGCGGCCTCACCCTGCCTGACCCGGATGATAGGCATGTGCTTGCTGCTGCCATCCTTAGTGGGGCTGACACCATCGTGACTTTCAATCTGAAAGACTTCCCGGAGGAGGCCCTCAAACCGTATGGCATTGAGGCCCAGCATCCCGATGAATTTCTTAACTGCCAGCTTGATCTTGCTCCGAATGTGGTCTGCGCCGCAGCCAAGAAGCACAGGGGCAGTCTAGAAAATCCGCCGATGAACGTCGAAGAGTATCTCGCTTCGCTGGAACGCCAAGGACTCGCCCAAACGGTTTCGAGTCTGCGCGAGTACGCGGAACTCATCTGACGTTGTAAATCCACAGACACGGACTTATCCCTCGTTTCTTCGCCGAGCCTTCATTTGAACGATACTTTTTCCTGTGCTGGCAATTCCGGCCATGTGCGACTCCCAATTGGTGCTGTCAACGATTTTAGGAACGCGACCACTTGGTTCTTTTCCTCCGTTGTCGATTCAAAGAATGCAAGTGCGGACTTGGCCCCTTGGCCTCCGTGGAAGGCGATCGCGTGCTCTAGCGTCCTCGCGCGACCATCGTGGAGATAAGGTGCAGAATCTCGCACACCCCATAACGGCGGTGTGCGCCATTCTTGCCGTAACGCCCCTTTCAACTTGACGGTCTGTTCAGGTGTTTGTTGTGCCGTTGCAAACGGAGACTCTGGAGTTGCATTCGCTATTTGCACGCTTACAACATCAGAATCTTGATCGTCAGAAAAAGGAATTCCATAGGAACCGCTATCGCCCAATTCCTGTCCCATATCATGCAACAATAGATCGCTGTACAAGCCATCGACCGAAGCGAGCTTTTGAACATGACAAACTGCGCAGCCCATCGCGGCGAACTTCGAGTGGCCAGCTTTGACTTCGCTCGTTTCTTGAGAAGAAGTGGCATCGAGCTGAACTGGGGCTGGAAGATCGCGCAGGTACTGCACTAGCGCTTTGCACTCATCGCGGTTCAAGTCCAAACCAGGAGCTATGTAATCTGGCTTAAGGATCAGTGAAGCCTGTTCATGGTCCGGAACGTTCAACCCCAATTCCACTGCACACGCAGTCAACGTAAAGTCCTCCAGGCTCGCGGTCTGGGATTTCCAACCAAATCTACCGAGGCGTCCGTCGGCGAGCTTGCTAGGGCGTCCTGCCTGATCAGGATTTTCGGATTGCTGCGATTGGGCAATTTCACGCAATGCATCTTCGGGCACTTGATCAATTAGGCCTGCTCCAAAGAGCGCGGTCGCATTTCGTTGAGAGCGAATGAGTTGCGATCCATCTGCAAAAAAAGTTGATGCCAGGGCAAGTCCCACGGTTTGTTCTTGAGATTCGGTACGCAATCGCTGAACGTCTGGTCTATTTCCGAGCGCGTTCCTTGGGTTCGCAGAACGAAATGAAGATACGCCAACTTTTCTTGCACGCACTTTGTCGTCGACGCGTTCCGACCGCCATTCGCGGTAGTGCGAGTCAGTCCCAAATCGATGCAAGACGACTGTTTTTGACTTGGCAAAGTCCGGATGAAACTCACGTTGTTTTTGGCCTGCAAGTTCTTTCCTGGCTTTGATCGTTTCTTCCGAAGGAGGCTGTCTGGTCGTCAATAAGCGAGCAAACTGAAACCGCGGGCTCGACACGAGCGACGATTGGATCGTCTGACCGATCGCGTTCATAACCAAGCTGCTTACCGGTTTTTGATCCAATTGCGAGGTTGGCGCTTTACCAAGTGGAACGGCTGTCGCTCGTGAACGGGTTGTCAATGAGGCAAGGTTGATCAGATCGATGTTTTTGTCTGAAGCACCACCACCACCTATGCCCCCTAAGTTGTGACACGCGACGCATGAGCTCTCATTGAACATCGGACCCAATCCATCGCCTCCATGAGCACGAGTATCGTTAGGTAGCCAATTGCGAACAAACAGCTCGCTTCCATCAGGCTCCGCATTCGGACCGTCGGCTGATTGGCCACTCAATACGGCAAAAACTGTCACCACACCGACGGTGATTGTTCCGCGTAAACACGTTTGAAACATCATCGACATTTCTTCTCTCCTTGGATTGCACGGGTAGAACGAAACTCCAACTACTCGAAGATTCTACCCGTTCCTATCGTGGATGAGGAAGAATTGTGCGATCATTTTGTTTGCATTTGCTAGCAACCCAACAGGTTAGATGTGTACCTGGGAAACGCATGCTCAGACCGATGCCGCTACCGAGACGGCTACCGCGGCGCTGCCTGATGCAGTCGCGGGTTGGTTGCAAAGCTCGGAGCAAGTTCGAACAGCACTTTCCTCGTTTCTTTCGCCAGCGACTACTCGTTGAAATTCCTGCCAGCATCATTTTCACTCACCGTCATGAGCAAAAAACCCAAACCCGAACAGGATGCTGCCGTTATCTTCAAATCCGCTTCCACCAAGAAGTTTGGCCTCTTCACGGACGAGACGCTGGAGTTTTCTCCGGGACTCAATGTCTTCATTGGCAGAAACGGTTGCGGAAAATCGCATTTGCTCAAAATGCTTTACACGCTCGTCAAAGAGTGCGGTGTGGCACCAGGCAACGGCAGCGTCCTGGAAGCAGAAAAGTTGGAGAACCGTCTCGCCAAAAAGTTGGCAGGAGTTTCCGGCCAGACAATGACCGGATTGGACGTCTCGTTCAGCGGGGAATAGGTCATGATTACCTTCTCACCACCTTTGGCGAGTTGGCGATCTGTTTGTTCGACTGTCGGATGTTCGGCGAAAACTACATTTCCGCTTTAGCGAAAACTACAATTCCGCAGGTGATGGTTGGGTCGTCCGATTCCCTGAAATACTTTTAGGGATCAGGTATTCCGAGTTGGCTACAAATTCCGGCTGCTGTGTAGTCATTTATTTCGCGATGTCGCGGTATCGACGATTGTTGTCCACTCGAAGGATTCACCCACACCGAGTGACTGCGACCTTCTCGAAGGAGTTCGCAGCCATGACTTCGCAAGTGCCTCAACAAATCCTTTCGCTTCACGAGGCGACCTCGCCAGCAGGCATTTGCTGGACCTCACTGCTGGTGGACAAGTGGAGGTAGATGGGCTCCTCGATATCCATCTCAGGATTGGTCGCACTCGCATCGGGCGTCGGCAATGGCTGTCCGAGTTCTAGGCGTGTTTCCGCAACGTCAAGAAGCGCTGCGGCCAGCATTCGACGAGCCTCAGTTAGGTCCGCCGCACAAGTAATCGCGGCTGGAAAATCAACAACTTGCGCATGCACCGCCCCCACAACATACTTAAAACCAGCCTTGTAAGTTAGCATGACTCGCTCCTAATGTTCGAACGCTGTATTAGCACAATACCCTAAGTATACGATTGCCTCTAAGTTTCGCCAGCACGGTATAATACTGGCTAGGTGGCGTCCCAGTGGGGGATCGCGGCGGCGCTGTTGACTCGGAAGTTCGTTATCAACTAAAGACTCGGAAACCATCACGACTGCATTGTATCATCAACTTGGCAACCTTCCGGAGCCAAAAGAACCCACAGATTCTTCGGATGAGGTGAAATTTGATGTATCCGATGAAATGCTCAAGCAACTGCGAGTTTCTGAAACTCGTGCCGAAGTTGTGAGACGGGCGAACCAAATCTCCAATTCCAAAGAGGGTTTGTAATTCGATATGCGGACAAGCCTGCAACTGCGCTCTTGGGAATGCGTCAAGAAAGTGCAACCGCTTTGAAGATTGATTACGAGTTCTCGTCTCCCCTATTATTCGTCAATCGTCTCGGGGTCTATCTTCGGATAGTCACCCTTTTTCTCCTTGCCGGTGACCTTCCATAGATGAAGAGTAAAATCCTCGAGTTCTTCGGTGAATTCGTCCTCGTGGGTAACTTTGATTGTTCGATCAGGCTTCCAATCGTCCATAATAAATCGGTGGGAGACTACGCGAGTACCTGGCTTCATGTGTTCCCAAATAAGAGGTCGCAAAAGGACATTCAGGTCATTGCCCATATAGAGCATAAGCACCGTGACATCCTTTGCCTCATCTGCGGTCAAATGAAGAGCATTGCCTTGCTTGATGGTAACCCTTTCTTCTAATCCCGCACGTGCGACGTTTTCTTGAGATTCCAAAACCTTCATTGGGTCGAGATCGTTTCCTAACCCTTTCTTGGCTTTGTAGTCTCGCACTGCCGTTATAATCATGATCGCATCCCCACAACCGGGGTCCATGACGACGTCATTCTCATTTACCTTTGCCAACTCGCACATGTCCCGGACAACCGCCTCGGGCGTTGGTACCCAACGGACGCGAACGTCATCCTTGATCTTTTCGTCCATCTTGCGAAGATCGAGGGTCAACTGCCCTCCGGCCGTTAATTGTATTTCGCGAGTTCGAAATATCTCGGTGTAGTTATTGGGTACAATTTTTGCTTCGATTTTGAAAACGTGTGTCTTGCCTGGTTCAAGCCCTGGAGTGATCACAACCCGAACGCCGTCCTTGTCTGATTTATCTTGGTCAAGTTCCTTCCCATCGACCTTGAGAACAGTCTGGGTAGGCGGCTCGGGAATCAGGAGCTTTATGGTAGCTGGTGCTTTCTTGTCTTGTGCGCTGGCAAGGAGACCAAGCCACAGGACCATTCCGATTGAAAAAAAGCGAGTTCGAGCATTTAGCATTGCGCATCTCCGTTAAGTAAGATTTCAGTGAAGCCTATTAAGAAAGTAACCGCCATTCTAACGTTTCCAATGGTAAGTGGTCGGATAGAAAATGGTTCAGCAATGCAGGGAAGAACTGAAAATGGATTCGCAAATAGTGGCTGGCTAAGCGACAAGACTACGTCAAAAGTCGTCTGGTTGGATTCGAACAATGGAAGAAAATTACCCATTAACTGGTGCGACGCGGCCAACACTCAGCTACACGCCATTGGACGACGAGGACTTTACAAAGGCTTCTGGTATTACATTGATGAACGAGACAGCAATACCAAAGCGACATTCGCACTGTTGCTTGAAGTATCTAGCTGGAACTAGAATCGACAAAGTCCAAAGCTCCGATCTTGACACTTCCTCTTGGTGGCTAAGGCAGATTCGGCGGATGGACTAGTTCTAATTCAGGGAGTTCAACCTTCACGCCTGATGGACTAAATACCACTGGAACGATTTCCTTGGATACTGCGGCATCGTAGACCAAACCAAGATATTTGTGGGCTGGTGTCGAGAGTCGCAAAATCCAACTAAATGCGATGACCGCTATTTTCTTAAAGTATCCGAGGTTGCAATCCACGATGATTTCCTCTTCGCCGACTTCAATAATCCACCGTTCAGATGCGATGGGAAGTAACTTTTGCCGTTGAAGTTCTTTGAGTACGTTGCGGACGTTCGGCTGTTCCATATAACCGTAGTTGACCACGACGGAATGGATGTCGTTGCCAAGCTTCGTCACGACAAATCGGTCATCTTCATTAATACTCGCAATGTTCATTTGATTTACGTGCATCAGAACTACTTTCGACGGCAACACGCCATACTTCTTTAAGAAGATGCGAAGTACAACTGGCACATAGGCTTCTGTCGAGTCTACTGGTCTAGAACAAAGGAACACCGCAGCACGATCGCTTTCAACAAGCCTTCGTCCTCCTTGAATCAATTGCCGAGCGGCTGGAAGGTTCTCTTGGATTGCCATCTCTATGTCATCCACCATGTCTCGGAGTGCAACAAGCCATTCGATCTTTTTTCCTTCACGGACTCCAAAGTCGTAAAACGCACTAGCCAATGCTTGCCGACCCCATTGCCAGACCATCATTGCCGTAACCAAGACCGATGCAATCAAAACGGGAACATAGCCACCGTGTGCAATCTTTAGCAAATTACTCGTGAAGAAAAGTATGTCCACAAAAAAGATCGGAATGCACACGGCCATCACCAGACCGACATGCCAATGCCAACGGTAGTAAGCGACATATCCAAAAATCAATGTCGTAATTCCCATCGTTCCTGTAACCGCGACACCGTACGCTGCAGCTAAGTTCCCTGATGTTTGAAAGACAATGGTCACCCAGACGCAACCCAAAAAAAGCCCCCAATTGACTGCTGGAATGTAGACCTGCCCTTCGCCATGAGTATCCGTGTGAAATACCTGAAAGCGAGGCACAAAGCCTAAAGCAGTTGCCTGTTTGACGATCGAAAACATACCCGTAATCAGCGCCTGTGAAGCGATTATCGCAGCCATGGCAGCAATGGTCATATCACAGAAACTGATTCCTTTATCTAGCCACTCAATGTGTGTTTGCGGTGTGATGGCGTAGAACGTATTCGCTCTTGGTGGGACTCCTTTTTCAAGCATATAAGCGGATTGTCCCGCATAGCAGATCAAAAGACTTGGCAATACGATCATGAACCAAGAGTACATGACTGGTACTCGCCCTGAATCAGTTGGCAATACGCTGTCGCCATCCAGAACCGGTTTTTTGCCTGCACGTGAAAAATGCCCCAAATCAGCATACTTGGCTTCTCCACCGGTGACCGCGAGGACTACCACGCCAAGAACAACGAGAGCTCCGACCCACGGGAAGCTCAGAAGAAATTGAATTGCATAGAGGGGGTTAAAAGCAAGAAAAACCTCTGGATTGGAAATGATCCAAGGCAATCCCTTGATGGCAATCCACGGAAACCAAACGAGGATCATGAACCATCCGAAGAGCCCGCCGACCTTGCTCGTACCTCTCCACTGCATCTTGAAAAGAAAGATCAAGCATACGAGCGTTACGATGACAGATACGGTTGGTCCAAGAGGCTCAAATGCGCCAAGCATACTAATCGGAGGCGTGATTATTCCGTCTGCAGCTAACAATGCCGCTGCGCAAACCACGAGGAAACTGACAAGCGATCCAGCCAGGATCTTGCCTGTGTAACCTTGAAGAAGACTCCAAAGCGCGAACGTTCCACCTTCACCCCTATGATCCGCTCGCATAATCATCAAATCGTACTTGACCGTGAGAAAGATAAGTGCCCAGATAACCAAGCTAAGGCCACCAAGGATTTCACTTCTAGTTAATAGATCACCACCCACCAGAACTAAGGCCGCAGCCTGCTCGTGTCCGAGATGATGGTGCTTCAGAAGAACGGTCTCACGCGTGATTTCCATGACCGTGTATAGCACCGACGTTCCGATGTCGCCGTAGACGGTACCTGTCGCTTGTCGTATTCGATGCCATAAGGAGCCTCCAAGCAATTGCGGTTCTGATTCGTCTGAGGGGTCATTGGAAATTGCTGTCTCGGCTTTAGTGTTATTTGCAGTCATAGTTCGATAGCAGAATTGTTGTTGTGAAAAGAGGTTTGAAGTTTGAGAAACTTTGGCTCGATAGATTTCATTGCGAAATGGCTCTTGCGAACCGATAGCCTACGCCCGGTTCGGTTAGGAAATACTCTGGACGAGTCGGATCTCGTTCAAGTTTCTTACGTAGGTTGGCCACGAAGACGCGGACGTAATGTAATTCCGTTGTGTCGCTCGGCCCCCAAACTTCGCGAAGCAAGAAACGATGGGTCAGGACTTTTCCGTTGTGCTTGAGCATCGTCAACAATAGTTTGTATTCCAATGGCGTTAAATGGATTTCCTGGTTGTTGCGGTAGACGACTCTAGCCGCAAGGTCCGCTCGGACTTCTCCGAACTCCACAACCGACTCATTTGCTTCCGCGATGGAATGCCTGAGAGCGGTACGTATGCGAGCTAGCAACTCACCAACGGCAAAAGGCTTCGTCACAAAATCATCTGCGCCTCCGTCGAGTGCCTGAATTTTCTGTGCTTCGTGATCTCGAGCTGAAAGAACGATGATCGGTACTTTGGACCATTCCCGAAGGCGTCGGATGATCTCTTGTCCATCCAAATCGGGTAAACCAAGATCCAAGAGCACAAGATCGGGTGGTTGTTGCTGTGCAACACGTAGTCCCTCCATTCCAGTACTGGCTTCGTTCAAACGATAGGATTCATCGGAAAGCGATGCTCTCAAAAACCGACGGATAGGCAGTTCGTCTTCAATGATTAGGATCAATGGACTTGTCATGGACATTTCAAACCTTCCCGAATGGTAGAACAGCGTCGTTTATCAGTCCGAGATTATTCCAGGGGAACATTTGGAGCATTCTTTTCAATTGGGATACGAATCAAAAACTCTAATCCGAGACTAGTTTTACTGCTGTTGTTTAAGCCACCTGGACGACGCGATACAGTAATCTTTCCTTGATGGACTTTGGCAATCGCTCGACAAATTGCAAGCCCAAGTCCACTTCCACGTCCATCGTCAGGCAATTGCGTCGCTCTATAAAACTTTTGAAATATGCGTTCTTCCATGCCCTCTGGAATCCCTGGACCATCATCGCAAACGACTAATCGTAGGTAGCCAGAATCGATGCTCGCTGAAATCGAAACGTTCGTACCGGTAGGCGTATATTTTGCAGCATTTTCAAGCAGATTAATCAAAAGCTGTTCTATAAGTAGTCCATCTAGATAAAGCAGTGGCAGGTCAGGCGGTAGCCGGGTCGTGACTTGGTGACCTATGAGCTCGCCTTTAGTTCGATGCAACGCTGAACCGACGAGCTCTTCCAGGACGTGCCACTGCATGAATGGCGCGGTTGCACCTGCATCGAGCTTCGACATTTGCAAAATGTTTTCCAGCAATCGATTGAGACGCGATGCCTCATTTGAGACTGTCTCTAAGAGCTGTCGACGGGTCGGTTCATCCAGAGTACTGGTAGCGAGCAAGGTACTGCTTGCTCCGGCAATCGCAGCCAACGGGGTCTTCAGATCGTGCGACACACCGCTTAGTAGCGTGCTTCGCACTTGTTCTGCTTCGGCTTGAATCCGCGATTCCGCAGCATCGATCGCAAGTTGATCACGCTCCAGTGCCAATGCTAGCTGGCTGGCGCACGCTTCCAATAGTTGTCTCTGTTCCGGCTCCAATAATCTCGCATTGTCATCTTTCGATCGAATCGCGACGGCACCCACGCAAGCGTTTGCTCCAACAAGCGGAAAAAAAACCGCGCATGAGTTCGGGAATGTGTTCGTGCCCGCGCCCGCCAATTGGCTATGATCAATGACCCATTGTGCAGCGGGTAGACTCAAGAAATGCTTTCCAATACACCCACTCTGTCCCTGGATAATCTCGGTCTTTCCAGATGTCCCAAGCAGAAAGACAGCGACTTCGCCATTGACCATTTCGGAGATCTTCACGCTCGCTGCGGATACCAAGAACACTTTTCCGGCGATTGAACTTAGTAGTCTGCCGAGTTCGTATAAAGTCGCCGTTCGCCGTTCACGTTTCCGCGTATTGCTCACTTGAACGTTGAGTCTAGAAGCGAGCGTACTTATTAGCAAACCAATCGCCAGCATCACTCCGAAAGTCACGATGTACTGCGTGTCTGCAACAGCAAACGTCATATAGGGAGGTACGAAGAAAAAATCGAAAGCCAGCACTGCGAGAAGACATGCAATAGTAGCCGGTCCGCTACCAAAGCGAAACGCGACGAACGCCACGCCAGCCAAAAATATCATGCCTGAATTGGCCTCTGAATCCAATCCAAATAATATTCTGAGCCCAGCCGCGACGAGACTACTCGCGACGGTAACTCCTAATGCATATGCATAGCCGATCAAATTGAATGGCGCAATCTGTAATTTAAGGGAGTCAAACCCTTCAGCTTGAGTGCGTTCGCCGTGAATGACATAGACATCGATGCCGCCACTGGATTCAAGAAGTTGATCGACTACCGTACGTTTTAAGAAGCGTTTCCAGCGAGCCTCGCTAGTCTTTCCAACGAAAATTTTCGTTACATCTCGAGATCGAGCATACTCCAAGATCGAGCCAACGACATCATCGCCGATGAGTGTAACGGTCTCGGCTCCCAGCCGTTCTGCCAATCGAAAATGCTCTGCTATTCTCAATAGCTTTTTGATTTCAGGCTGCCCGCTTGGCATATCGACTGAAACAGCTAGCCACTGTGCGTCCAGCGCCTTTGCCATGCGTTTGGCGGTGCGAATAACTCGAGCAGTTGACGGGCTCGGGCCAACGCAGACAAGCAATCGATCGGCAGTCGCCCATGGCTGGGAGTCGGAGCGGAACTTGCGAGCCGATTCAATATCCGAGTGAATTCGACTCGCTGCAAGTCGTAACGACATTTCTCGCAAAGCGCTGAGGCTTGCATTTTGAACAGCGCTTTGGATTACTTCTTGGGCTGGCTTGGCAAGATGAATCTTCCCTTGACTCAGCCGATCCGAAAGTTCATCTGGGGGTAGATCTACTAATTCTAGGTCATCTGCCAATTCAAAAGCCTGATCCGGCACTGTTTCTCGAACGACGACTCCAATGATATGGCCGACGATATCGTTCAAGCTCTCAATATTTTGAACGTTTAACGTTGTCCAAACATGTATTCCGGCATCCAGCAAATCCTCGACGTCTTGCCAACGCTTGATATGCCTTGAGCCTTCCGCATTCGAATGGGCGAGTTCATCAACTAGAATCAAATCTGGATGTCGAAGGATCGCTGCATCCAGGTCGAATTCACGCAGTTTCACACCTCGGTACTCCAATACCTTGGTCGGCAATTGTTCGAGGTCATGAAGCAGCGCTTGCGTATCGGGTCTAGCATGTGGCTCCACGTAGCCCACAACGACATCGCGTCCCGCTGCCTTTGCACGTTGAGCGTTCTCTAACATTGAATACGTCTTACCAACGCCAGCAAAATACCCGAAGAAAATCTTCAAACGGCCGCGCCCCGCACGGCTTTCGATTGCCTGCACAGACGCTACGAGTTCGTCCGGATTGGGACGAGGTTCATTCATTCGATGACCGCTTTGAATTTGGTGAATTATCTTACTCAATGTTCAACCGCAAAACGTTGGTTCGCGGCACGCCGCAAGGACAGTTTTCGGCGTCGATCAAAACATGGGCCGCAAACCGTGGGCTAGCGCCAGTCGGCTAATCAGCCGCAACGCGCTAGCGTCCGGTTAAGCCCGACTAATGATCGAAGCCCATTTTTCGCAGCAAACATTCTTGGTGGATGACTTGGCTCTTTATTAAGTTCGATAGATAACGTAATTAAAGCCGGATCGACGTAAAAAAGGTGTAAAGACTTGGCTTCGAACTGTCAAGATTTCGTAAAGATCAACTGCGGTGGAGGGAACTCATCTGGCTAGGACTGATTATGGGAGGAGTGTTGGTCGCGCTCGTTGTGGCCTATGATCGCAATGTTTCGATTGGGTAAGCATGCCTTCGCGCTGGACAAGCGGCGAAGTGGCACGGTTTTCTCTCCTTTAAACCACAAGACAAAATCATGTTGGGTAAAATCATGTTGGTATACGGGTGACTCATCGAGTCAGGCTATCAACGATCCGATCATCTCGGACGGGAGATTTACAACTTTTTAGGTTGAAGGTAATTTTCCCCTGGTGTGAAACCAGGGGCTTTTTTATCCTGGACAATCCTGCCGTACGCGATGACGAGGCCAAGCACTAGACTGACTAGAATGCGACGCGATAGTACATGTTTTCGAGATCCTTGTATGCTTCAAGGAAAGCATCGGCATTTACGTCGTCCATAGCATCAAAGAGTAAGTCCTCGATCAATATCATTCGATTTACAATTAACGGCAGATCATCAACTGTGATATTTTTGTGATCGGGAAAACCTTCCTCATTGAGATCTTCGATCAAATTGCTCCGAACATTCGATGGAAGGGAAGGGTCGTTGATAGCAGCGATCCAAACCATTTCAGACAGCGGATCAACGCCAACACCCTGCAATGCGAATCGTGCTTCCGGTTCCGTTATCATGGGTACTTCGTCAGCAAAACGCTGATTAAGCGAAGTCGGATTCTCTGCCACCGAGGGCAATGCACTCGGACTCACCGCATTCAAGCTATCTGACTGCGTGCTCGGCAATATATAATTCGACTGGGTGACTGTGTTCGATGAGTTTGGGGCCGACAAAAAAGGGGCGCCGCTAATCTCCGAGGCGAGCGACAAAGGCATTTCGTCTTTCGCATCCGTATTTGTCACTGCTTTGTCAGCTTGGCTTGGTGAAAGTCGTGGATCAAATTTGCTTTTGCTTTCGAATGGCCGTGAACGACCCCGTCGCTGAGCTAACCCTTCAGTTCGCGAATTCGCGTCGAGATCAGTGTTTGGCTCTGGCCCTTTACTTGGGTTACGAATCAAGTTTTCGCCAACTGCCGACTTCCATTTGGCTTGGTTATCGGCTCCCAACTCAAAGCCTTCGTTTCGTCCCTGTGGAAGGCCGTCGTTTGGCGGCAGTATAAAATCATTTTCATTGTTTTCCGGCAGTTTCTGGGGTTGGTTTTCAATTTGGATACCGCTAAAAACGACATCGGCTTCTGATCCAGGCTTTGTCATTTCATGTATCGCTACTTGGTCTTCGCGCACCGCTTCTTGGCTGCTCGGATCACGCCGCATGGCAAGCAAGAAAACGAAGCCGCAAATGCAGGCGATAACGGCGTAGAAAACAAAGCGTAGAATTTTTTCTCTCATCATATCGAAATCCTTAGTTGGGGCTCGTCGGCAGAATCAGTGGGACAAGTTGGTTTCCACCAAAGCTCTATACCTCCGCTCAAGCATTTTAATGGTATCATTTACAAAAATCAAAATCAACAAAAAGGAAAATAAAACGGCGGCTTACTTAATGACTGTGATTGTGTTCCGTCGGTTGCTCCGAGTTATGCGCGTGGTGGTGGCCGGGTAAGTTTTCGATGCCAATGGCGATCGCAATGCCTAACAGAAAGGCAAACGTCAACTTACCTCGATCGTGGTCGTGGAAGGCGACTTCTGGTAGTAAATCGGCCATCGCAATGCCGATAAAGAACCCAGCTGAGATCGCCAATCCCCAACCTAAGAACGCATCACCGCCGGAAAAATTTATGGCTCCGAAGTAAAACGCAGCCGCTCCTATCGGACAAGCGAGAGAGAACGCCAAGTTGGCTAAGTTTTGGGCCCTTTTGGACCACTTCTGTTTGCTCATCACCGACGCGATCGCAAACGCATCCAGAGGCTTGTGTAGAGCCACAGCGAGAAACGTCCCCAACCCGGCTAATCCGAGCCACGCACCACGTTGAGAATCGATCAACACGCTACTGGCCAGCGCGATGCCGTCCACCAGCGTATGAAGCCCTAAGCCAAAGAACAGACCCATCCAACTAATACTTTTGGTGTCGCTGCCATGGTCCAGCGCGTGATCGCAATGGTGCCTATGTTCGGTGGCACCGTGATCATGCGTGTGAAACAAGCGGATCATCAAAAACATAACGATTAGGCCCATGAGGACACCCATTCCTCCGCGTGCGCTTGATCCAAGTACTTCAGCACCGTGCGGTAACAAATGCAGCAAGGCAATTCCCAGCATTAGTCCGCCGACTCCGCTCATCAGCAGTTGAGTTCTCAAATGCGTCATCCGCAGCAATGACGAAAGCTTGCCGCCGCAAACCGACGCAAGAGTGATCAGCACACAGTAAGTAAACAGAAGCATGAGGGACGACATCAGGGGGGATGTTTCTTTAGTAACGCGAAACCGCACATTTTACGCGATTGCAATTGGCCTGCATATATTAGTGGCCATCAACATTCCGTTGCCTCCTGAGCTAAATTTGCAAGATTTACGCTGATTCGTTGATTATCATTGGCAAGTGAACCTTTGTTTCTACCCAGAACCCGCTGTTTTGGCCATCACGTCAACGAGTCGACCATGTCAACGATTACTCCGGGAATTACCTACCCGCTCGGCGCAACAATCACGGAGGACGGCGTCAACTTCAGCATCCATTCCAAAAGTTGTGCACGCATGGAGTTGGCGTTGTTCGACGACGTCGATGACGCCGTACCGTCGCGCGTGATTCCACTGGATCCGAAAGCTCACCGCACATTTCATTACTGGCACGTTCACGTTAAGGGGCTGAAGGCGGGCCAGATCTATGGCTTCCGCGCCTACGGTCCGTTCGATCCAGACAGCGGGCTGCGTTTCGACAGCGATAAACTGCTGCTTGACCCCTACTGTCGCGCAATCGCGGTTCCAAAAGCCTTCAGCCGCAAAGCGTGCAGCCTTCCTGGAGACAGTGCTCCCCATGCGATGAAGAGCGTTGTTGCTGACTTGACGACGTATGACTGGGAAGGTGACCTACCGCTCTATCGTTCGTTCAACAAGACGACAATCTATGAGATGCACGTCCGTGGCTTCACGATCCATCCCAGTTCCGGTGTAACACCAGCGAAACGTGGCACTTTCGCAGGGCTGATCGAGAAGATTCCGTACTTGAAGGAACTTGGTATCACCGCCGTCGAGTTATTGCCTGTATTCCAGTTCGATTCGCAAGAAGCACCTCCAGGGCTGTGCAACTACTGGGGCTACAACCCGATGTCCTTCTTCGTTCCGCATGCTGCGTATTCGAGTACGAATTCGCCGCTCGGGATGCTCGACGAATTTCGCGACATGGTCAAGGCACTGCATCGCGCCGATATCGAAGTTATCCTCGACGTGGTTTACAACCACACCTGCGAAGCGAACGAATCTGGCCCCACGTATAGCCTGAAGGGACTCGAGAACCCAGCGTATTACATTCTCGATCGCGAGCTTGGAAATCACGGCGACCGTCGCTCCAAGTACGCGAACTTCAGCGGTTGCGGCAATACGCTCAACGGCAACCATGCTGTCGTGCGTCGTATGATCTTGAGCAGTCTCCGATACTGGGTCGAAGAGATGCACGTTGACGGATTCCGATTCGATCTCGCGTCGGTCCTTTCTCGCGATATCAACGGCAACCCGGAAGCCAATCCACCGATCCTGTGGGACATCGAAACGGACCCGGTGCTGAGCGGCACGAAGTTGATCGCGGAAGCTTGGGACGCCGCTGGATTGTACCAAGTCGGTAACTTCTTCGGCGACCACTGGAAAGAATGGAACGGTCGATTCCGCGACGACGTACGGGCGTTCGTCAAAGGAGAAACAGCCACCGTCGCCACGTTCGCAAAACGCTTTCTTGGCAGCCCAGACATTTACGAGCATCGCAATCGTGAGCCGGAACAGAGCATCAACTTCGTAACCTCGCACGATGGTTACACGATGAACGACTTAGTCAGCTATGAAGGCAAGTACAACAAGGCCAACCTCGAGGACAACCGCGATGGTCACAACCAGAATATTAGCTGGAATTGCGGCGTGGAAGGCCCGAGCGACGATCCCGAGATCGAACGACTCAGAGCGAAGCAGATCAAGAATCTGTTCGCGATCAACATATTGGCCTTCGGAGTCCCGATGATCGTGATGGGCGACGAGATGCGGCGGACGCAGTTCGGCAACAACAATGCGTACTGCCAAGACAACGAAACGAGTTGGCTCGATTGGACGCTGCTCAAAAAGCATGCTGGAGTGCATCGCTTTGTCAAAGAGTTATTGGATTACCGCCGCCGTCTTCCCGAGCGAGCGGATTTGCAACTCAGTCTCACCGACGTCCTCACGTTATCGCAAGTCCACTGGCATGGTAAGGAATTGAATGCTCCCGACTGGAGCGACCATTCACACAGCATCGCGTTCACCATCGCAACTCAAGAACGCTGGTTCCAATTGATCTTCAACGCGTATTGGGAACCGATCACGTTCCAGTTACCGAAAGTGCCGATCATGTTCAGTCCTTGGAAGCGGATGATCGACACCGATTTACCATCCCCCGACGACATCGGCCCCGGCGTCGCCCTCGACGACATTACTACTTACCAAGTCCAACCACGTTCAATCATCACCCTCCGGGCCGAACGTCCAATGGCACTCACTTTGTAAATTTTGAGCCTCAATGCGCTAGCATGAGGGCCGGATTTGCAAGTGGTTACTAGCCTACCAGCCCGCACGCTAGCGAGTTGCGGCTTAAAGTGAGTGCCATTTGGCCGAACACTTGCTTAGGAACCGCAGAAAAAGGTGGGACGCTACGGTTTAGTCTTGGGCATACCAGCACAATCGAAGATGTCGAAGCAGCCATAACAGGCATACAGATTTTAGGGACAATGTAGGGCGCCGTATCAGTCCCGGAGCAACCAGAACGCTGCGACCCCGTTGGGGTCGGTGATTCGCGGGCGCTTCGTCATCCGGTGGTGTCGCTGCGCTCAACCACCGGCTAATGGCTTAGACCCTTTCAGGGTCGATCACACCCAACCATTCCAGAGGGATCACACAACCATCCGGAAGGGAATTTGCACAATCATGCCAAAGGGAATTCGCACAATCATCCCGAAAGGATTATAGCCATTAGCCGGGGGTCGCGTAGCGCACCCCCGGACAACTATCCACCAACCATACCCGACCCTGAAGGGTCGCAGCAGGTATCATTGCAACATTGTCGGCGGGATGCGGAGCGATCACGAATGCGACGAGTCAATCCCTCACGGAATTTGAGACGCGCGAAGTTGCCAAGTTTCCGCCCCAATGCGTAATAGACGATGGAATCATTTTCGCAGATGAGGCAAGCTATCTGTGCATACCACTTACTCGAAATAACCTTTGCAGATTCCGACGAAGTGCAAGTTAATAACCCACTTGGCACCATTCAAAAGTGTCTTCATCACCGCTAACCAGAGCTTCGAAGATTTCACTAAATAAATGTCGCAAAAGTTCGACGAGTGCCGTTATTAGTATAGGGGGGATTCACGTCGGTCCGGCTGTCCACAGCTATTCTTGCATTTCGGAGATGGCTTGCGACACCGCAAAAACACCCTTATCAACCCACCGAGAGTGGGGGATGCCCGTTTCGTTTTTCGAGGAGTGTTAAGATGTTCGAATCAGACCCCAATCAAGCCGAAGCCGTCGAACTCGATTTGAAATCCGATTATGAATTCGACCTTTCGGTGTATTCTAGGTGCAACTTCGATCGCATCGTCGAGTCGATTCGGACGAAGGGGCGCGGTCATTTCTGGGACTTTTTTGATCCCGAGGACTTAGCGAATAAAGCGTTGAGGAAACTATGGAGGTATACGAACAAGCACCGAGATTGCTGCCATGATAAGGAACGGATTGAAAAAGTTGTTTCGACAATTGTCGTACGCATTTGGATAGACGAAGTCCGGCGGGAGTTGAAAAAACGCAACTTGCGAGGAAGTGGTACATTGTGCGTTTCGTTGTTTGACAGGTTGGATTCGGAGTTAGCGGACTCCGGTCAGGAATTCGAAATCGCACTGCGAGAATTGTTGGAGCATGTCAAAGCGGAACTAACCCCACGACAGAAGCGAATCGTCGACCTACGTATTACGAAGCAAGAGGAATCTGAGATTGCATTGAAGCTCGGAGTCAGCGAATCGACGATCGACAGAGAGATGGTATCGATTAGGAATAAAATCGTTGCGAGCTTGGCGAAGATTTCCGGCAACGAGCAACGAACAACGAACAACGAACAACGAACAACGAACAACGAACAACGAACAACGAACAACGAACAACGAACAACGAACAACGAAGTTGCAACCCGCCTTGAAGAAATAGTTTTGCAATATTTCAAAATTGTTGACGCTTCGCACGCGGTTTTCTCGTCAATACTAGTGTAGGGACGAATTTCGTTCAGTGCGTTTTTCAGGAAAAATGACGTGACTCGAATTTCACGCTGGAACACTACGGCCGTAAGTCGCCTTCCAAGAATTCTGTTTCCTCGCGCTCGTTATTGTTTCGGTTCGTTCTATTTTCCACGTGTATCGTATTGGTTAGACGGGCATGGAAACAGATTTCCTAGATACTTTTTTTGATGCTAAGAGGGCAGGTCGTGACCGATAGTACTCATGAATTTTTGCAATCTAAAATGATTGCGTGGCGCTTAATTCGTTCGGTGTTTAGCGTCTTCTTGCTCGTTGCCGCTTTCCTTAAATTACGCGATTTTGGAACTCCAAATGCGTTATTCGATATCGCTCCATCGCTGGAATTTGGACTAATTCAGCTTGAGGTTGTAATCGCACTTTGGCTGCTGTCTGGCTGGAAAACTGCCGCAGCTTGGTTTTGCACTCTTTGTCTATTTGCAACCTTTGCAGGCGCCTCGTTGGCGATGGTTGTTCAGAAAAAAGCTACCTGCGGATGTTTTGGAAGTGTAGAGTTCTACCCGGCGTGGGTGTTCGTGATTGACATAATTGCGATTTCCTTTCTATTTCCTATTGGACGACAAGAAAATCATCGAGTAGCCGATCCATCGCCCGACTTACTTGGGTTTAGACTGAAAAAACGAATTGGGAGTTTGATGATGGGGATTCCGCTAATCGCCACAACTATGGGATTTGCTGGGATCTATTTTCATACGGAAATAGGGTCGTGGTATGCTCGGAATTTGCCGATCGCGCTGACAGGCCAAGTACTCGTGACGGAGCCTTCAGTGGTCGCAGCAAGTCCTGGAGCCGACGGGGATTGGCAAACATTAAACTTTGCAGTACTCAATCGTGGAAAAGAGTCCATACGGCTAATTGGTGCCGAGCAAAACTGCAAGTGCCGAGCAATCAAGTCCTTGCCAATCGTCGTTCCCGCGGGAGGGCAAGTCGATATTGATGTCGATGTGAAATTGGGCTCAAAATCATCCTTTGCGTTGCTAACAACAAGCCAGTGGCAGTCGAGGTTAGTTTGCCAATGGCAAGAGCCCAAATAGTTCCTATGTTATGCGCGTCGAGCGAGTGCTTTTGCATTACAAGGGTACTTAGTGTTTGTTTGATGTGGTTTTTAGATTTTTAGGTTACTTTTAGGAGAATGTTCGATGAACGTACGAAAGCTCATTGGTAGTAGTTTAATGGGGTTAGGGTTGTTACTGATGTTCGTAGGTACTGTATCTGTGCCGTCAACGTCTTCGGCTGCACCGTCTCCCTTGCCAGCGTTGTGTAATGCCGCTTGTAACGGATGTGGAACCCCGCAGAGACAAGACAACGGCACCTATGAATGTCTGAAACAAGTAGGTGGCGTTACTGTGAATGGTACGTGCACTAATAGTGAAAACTCAGTAACTTGCAATGGATGCACTGGCGGTTGTTCAGAGAAGAAATACGATGGCGAGTATTCTTGTGTCTGCGACATTTGATTTTTTACTTTGGGCGATGCTTTATCCTTCGCCTCATTGACTTCGGCGGTCACGACTTGGTCGTGACCGCCTCTTTGCTTATAACTCAAGTCTACTTGCAAAAATCCATTCTATGCGTTCCGTCAAATTTGCTGATTCAGAGTATCCCTTGTATCCAAGGAGTTATGTCTCAATTATTGGCGTTCCCACAACATTGATCGTTTTGTGGATCTGTTGCCAGTCCGCTAAAATACACGGAGCGGAACTCGATGACGCATTGTTAAAGCGATTTCAAACCGAAGCTCCGAAAGCATGGACGAAGCTAGTGGAAATCCACAAGAAGTTTTTTTCCGATACGTCTGGCGTTACCATCACCTCTGATCAGAAGGTTGTTCGAGAGGGTAAGGTAACCCAGCGTGATGAATATCAACAGAAGATAATCCGCAGCAACTACCGACAAATTCTCTCGAAGGATATGAAGAAAGGCGTGCGAACACTACAATGTGGTAATCCAAGATATGCCTTTGAACTTGCGAGCTCGACCTCCGGTGAATGGGCAATCACTGGGATCCATCCCTATCAAGTGCCGCCTGTGGATGGAATCGAAAATAGGGATGCCTTCAATCGAATCATGGAACCGCTGCGGGAAATTCGACCGCATTTGCTTCCGATCCAAGGAACGTTTAATCGACATAATTGGGTAAGCGAGGACGTAAAAATCCAAGATATAAAATTCGTTTCCGTAAACAATCGTGAGTGTGTTGAGGTCAGTATCGAATTCCCTTTTAATTCCTACAAGCAAAAAGGGGACGCGAAGGAGTTGGTCCTAACCGTAATTCGTTACTCCGCAGTGGGCGTATTCGATCCCTCAAACGAATGGGTACTCACCTCATTCGTTTGGACGGCTGCGCCTCCTTGGAAAATGACGGACACATTCGGATACGATGAAAAACTTGGTGGCGTTCCGTTTATGACCAGTTCACGGAATGAGTCTCGAAACATGACTACCAATGCAATCACAAATGAGGATACCTATCGGCGTTCCGTGTCGGTTGCTGAGTTGAGTGAAAAAGACTTTACCCTGAGCGCGTTTGGATTTCCAGAGCCGACTTTGGATAAACCGCCGCCGTACTGGCTTTACTCATCATTGGGCGGATTGATTCTATTAGTTATTGGCAGCGTCCTCTACAGGTGGGGAGTAGGATTGCGAAGCAGATAGTAATTCATTCTCCAAAAGACGAAGTTTCGTATGTTGCGTTATCAGAGGTTTGTATTAGGATTGGTTTTGGCTGCGATCTTCGTATTCGCTAGTGGCCTGATTGGATCGAAGATACTAACGCGATCAATTTCTCTTGACGTAGAATCGTCAGAACTGACCCTCAGCAACTTTCCATTTGGCGAGGTAAGGGATCTTTCTTTCAATGTTCACAACCCGAGTTTTTTCGGTGCAGCTCAGATCGTAGGCATTCGTGGAAGTTGCGGTCGCGGTTGCGTTGAAGAGATAGCCTTCCAGTCATTTAAGTTGGAGCCCGGCGAGTCAAAGAGACTGACCGTACAGTTCAAATCTCCTAGAACGCCTGGCCCAATAGAAGTAGACTTTTCATTGTACTTTACGTCCAACAACAGAACTCGCGGCAAAAAGCTGTGTGTAAGAGGGAACGCTGTCGAAAACGAAAATCCTTGATCAGCGATTATCGCATTTTTCGACATCGGAAACCAACCGGGACACCACAGATACCACTTATTTTCGGGGGGAGTACCCAGCTAAATGCGTTACGGATCCTGCGAGCTTGGTACCGGTAAACCGCGCTGCGAAAACGATCGTCAATCCGACGGCTTGCCGTCGAGATCGACGCAGTGCTTGTGGATAACTCGAGGAGAGTCCTGTCATTCTGCTTTACACATATCGCGAGTCCTTAAGAGAACCGAAAGGAAAAACTCCCATAATCGAACGTCCATCATGCGAAGAGGCCGTTCTGTTGCAAGCGATCGAACGAGTTCGAAACGGGGACTCGGATGCCTTCAACGTGATTTACAAACATTGCTCTGCAAGGGTTCGAAATCTTTGCCGTTATCGACTGCGTTGGATAGATCGTTGCATGCACTATGAGGAAGATATGGCGTCCGAGATTATGACATCTATCTGGAAATCGCTCCGTGATCCAAGCATGACTTGGGTTACCAAGGACGAAATGTGGCATGCTATTCACCGTCTTGTTTTTGAACGGTGTATCAATCGAGCCAACTACAATACTAGAAAGAAACGCCTCAATGTTTTGGAAATTCCCGTGCTGTTCGATGAAATCGCGGATCGGTGGCAGGTAACTGTGCGAACAGTACAAAGAAAAATGGGTGCCGTGCGGCAGCTTTTCGAGGGCCACGTTATGATTCGAATTGGATCATGAATTTCCAAGAAGACCATGATCAACTTGCAATCGATTGGAATGTATCTCGAATGACTTCCAATGTTCCGAAGAGAGGTTGAATAATGAAGAGATACCTGATCAAAACTAGAAATGCTTTCACCCTTGTCGAGCTCCTCGTTGTGATTTCGATCATCGGTGTGCTGGTGGGGATTTTGTTGCCAGCGGTGCAGATGGCGCGGGAGGCGGCTCGTCGGATGCAGTGTTCGAATAACATTAAGCAACTCGGGCTGGCAGTGCATAACTACCATGACACATATCGCATGCTGCCGATTAGTGTTGGGCCGTGGCAGCAGGGGCCACGTTTTGCAAGGCAACGCAATGGCAAAGGTTGGATCGTAAGTATTCTGCCACAGCTCGAACAATCGGCGCTGTTTGAATCGTTCGAGCCACACTTCAAAGGTGACTTTTTTTCTGATGGTGGCTTCAATAGCCCGGCGGCGCATAAGGTTATGCAGTCGAAGCTGCCCGTGTTGCTGTGTCCGTCCGATGGCTCAAGTCAGGTACTGATCACTCAGCAATTTCAACTCACGGGAATTCCAGTGGCCGCAACTAACTACAAAGGAGTGTTGGGCGACAATCGTATCGGCGACGTGGCGTTCAGCATTCATGAAGGAACTCTGCCGCGTTGCTTGGAAATCGGTGGATGCAATGGTTTGTTCTTTCGCGTAACGTACCAAGAGCCAAAACGGTTTTCGTCGATCACAGATGGCCTTAGCAATACGTTGCTCATTGGTGAAGATATAGTGCGGCACAATGCTTCGTCGGCCGCTTACTATGCCAATGGAGATTACTGCGCCTGCCATGGTCCGATCAATTACAAACCGAATCCGCCAACGCCGCTGGACTGGGGAAATGTTTATACGTTTCGCAGCAATCATCCCGGCGGTGCACAGTTTTGTATGGCAGATGGTTCAGTCCGATTCGTTAGCGATTCAGCGGATCACTTGGTCTATCGCAAAGTTTGCACGCGCAGCGGCGGGGAAGTGGCCACGTTGGACGAATAATGGAACGTATGCTCGCTGCTTCGGTCCATAACAGAGAACTTCAAGACACTTTCGAAATTTGGCAGCGGAAGCCTCTGATTCGTGAGATCTACCGAGAATTCTATTTGCTGATTCAGACTTGGCTGGTTCAAGATCCCGATGGCTACACCGTCGAACTCGGAGCAGGCTTCGCCGGATTGAAATCAGTCCAGCCAAATTGCATTGCTACGGACTTTTTTACTACGCCGTGGATCGATCAAATAGAGAACATCTACGATCTGACGTTTGACGATTCGAGCATTATGAATTTGGTCATGATGGATGTCTTTCATCACTTGGAATTTCCGGGAGATGCGTTTGATGAGTGTCTCCGCGTATTGAAGCCGCAGGGGCGATTGATTTTATTCGAACCCGATTTGGGGATGCTCGGATACACAGTCTATGGATTGTTTCATCATGAGCCGCTTGGACTAGGGCAACAAATCAAATGGCATCGGGACAAGTCGGAATCGGACGGCAGCAAGTACTATGCCGCACAGGCAAACGCATTTCGTATTTTTCATCGACGAGAGTTCCAGAGTGAATTGGAGAAATGGCGGGTCCTGCGCGTGCGCCGGCTTGCATGTCTCTCTTATGTGATGGCCGGTGGATTGCGCAAGCGACAGATGTACCCCACCGCCGCGTACCAAATGCTGAAACGGATTGATGGCGCACTCGATTTTTTCCCACGGTTATTTGCGACCAGAATGTTGATTGTCCTCGAGAAAAAGGAAGCCTAATCAGGATGGTCGAGACGAAATTAGTTACAGAAACTGATTTGAATTCCGAACATCAAGACGATTTCCTTTTTCATGTTTCGTCCATGTTGGGATTCGAGACAAGAGTATGTGAGTTTGCACAGTGCAATTCTCGTATCGCCGTGATCATTCCAATTTGGAACGAAGGAGCAGCGATATTAGACCAGTTGCGTCGGATGCAGGATGCTAGTCTCCATTTAGACATCGTATTGTGTGATGGAAATAGTTCCGATGGTTCTACAAGTGTCAGCCGCCTTAAAGGTCTAGGCGTGCGGACCTTGTTGGTAACTGATCAAGTTGGACTGGGGACTGCACTGCGGTTAGGCTTTTGCTATGCAATGGACCATGGCTACGAAGGGGTTATTGCACTCGACGGGAATGGCAAAGACGGTGTCGAAGCGATTTCCGTTTTCGGAGAGTGTCTGGTGAAGGGTTTCGATTTGGTTCAGGGGTCTCGATTCATGACTGGAGGAAGGCATTCCAACACTCCCTGGGAACGTTATATTGGGATTAGATTGTTGATAGCTCCCGCAATGAGCATGGCAGCAGGATTCCGGTACACTGATCCAACCAATGGCTTCAAAGGTCTAAGTCGGCGGTTCCTTTTGGACGATTCCGTTCAGCCACTTCGGCCGGTTTTCCAGCAATTCAATTTGCAGTTCTATTTGAATTACATTGCACCCAGGCTAGGGTTTCGGGTGACGGAAATTCCTGTGAGCAGGGTGTATCCAAAAGGGGTGTCTACTCCGACGAAAATCGTTGGCATTCGGGCAAAGTGGAGATTGTTGCGTCAATTCTTCGGGGTCATCTTTGGTCGGTACAATTTACCAAAGGGGAGACATGATGCTTGAGGATGAGATTGGTCTGTCGACGCAGGCAGGGAAACGATTGAAGATAATCGTTTTACTGACAGTATTTGCGATTGCAGCGATTCTGAGAATCAGTTTGTCGTTGGTCAATCGTGAAGCGAACGACAATCACTACGAGGTGGTGAAGCTGATTTTGGAGGGACGTAGCGGTTTGACAATGGCGGATTGCCACGAGTGCTTTCATCCCAAGCTGTTTTACTATGTTTGCGCGGCGGTAGTTTATTCGCTCGATATAGTTAGCGAGTCGTCGCGGATCGTAACCGGGCAATTGCTTAACTCGGTCGCGGGATTGTTGACGCTTGGATTGGTGCTATTTGCATTGAACGCCTCGCAATTTTCTGCGAGGTGGCAGTTGTGGACTTTCGCATTGATTGCACTGAACCCGCGTTTCATCGCGATCAATGGTCAATTTTCGAACGACAGTTTCGCGATTCTTTTTGCAACCGCGGCGATTTTCTTGACGTTGCGATTGTTGCAGGCACCTTCGCTGTGGTTGAGTGTAGGGACGCAGTTGGTGCTGGCGTGCGCTCTGATGACTAAGGGGACAACATGGGTCGTTGCGATTGCCATGTTGATCATTTTCTTTATTCGGGCATTGGTTGACGAATCGAGGCAACACAGCCGATTGTTCGTAGGCTTGTACATTGTCACGGTGCTCAATAGTCTAATTTCGATTCAAATGGCGGGATATGATTTTGAGCATTACGACGTTTATGCCAACATGGGGCGAGGAACGCCACTCTATGTCTGGGAGAGAACCAGTGTGGGGCGGCCTGGAGTCCAGTCGATCATCGATGGATACCTTACATTTCGTTTAGTGGATTTGGTGCGCGATCCACAAATCACCAATGAGAAAGCGATCGAACAACAGCATCGAACTTCGGTCTGGACGCAGCTTTATGCGAGAGCGAATTTTGCGCAGTTTGAACAGCATCCCAGGTCGTGGTTGACAACCGATCCAAGCGTGATGTTCGTTGCAAGGTGCAGTTTTGTATTGGGGATGCTACCGCTATTGTTTCTATTGGTGGGACTTGCGAGCGGCTGTTTGCGATCATTGCGTGCGTGGCGGCTGTGGGGAGTGCCGGGTGTGCTGTTACAGAACAACTTTGGCAGCTTGTTTTGCTTGCTCGTTTGCTTGGGCTACATTGCCTTTATCGTTAAGTTCACGGCAGACTATCGTGACTTCGCCGCCATGAAGTTGATATACATGTTACCGGGTGTGTTACCGTTTTCGTTGGCGCTGCTTGAGGGGATGCAAACGGTGATGGAACGGTTGAGTTTATTCAAATATGTCGAGCGCGGGATGCATTGTGTTTTATTTTGTTTGGTCATTTTACATGGCGCGGGCATTGTTGCGTTAGTGAAGCATTTGGCAGATGGATGAAGCATTCCCAACTCGGAAGCAATTTTTATGTTCGAATCTCTTGAAGAGTGTGCACTAAAGAACACGAACATCGAGGTTTCAGTTGTCCTGCCATGTCTAGATGAAGAACAGACTTTGGCAGGTTGCATCGACACGATTGAAAACGCTTTTAAGCTGCACGATTTGGTTGGCGAGATTATCGTTGCGGATAATGGCAGTGTGGATGGATCTCAGGAGATTGCTCTACTTCGTGGAGCACAGCTGGTGCCGGTGAAAGACCGCGGTTACGGCAACGCATTGCGAGGTGGGATTTCAGTCGCTAGCGGTAAATACGTTGTGTTCGGTGACGCGGATGGCAGTTACGACTTTATGGACATTCCGCGATTGGTTGCCAAACTGCGACAAGGCGATGAATTGGTAATGGGGAATCGTTTCAAAGGAAAAATCCATGATGGAGCGATGCCCTGGTTGCATCGTTATCTTGGCAACCCGGTTCTTAGCGCACTTGGGAGACTGCTCTTCGGCGTCCAAGTCGGAGACTTTCATTGCGGTTTGAGGGGATTTTCGAGAGAAGCCTATGATCGGATGGCCCTTCGGTCTTCGGGTATGGAATTCGCTAGCGAGATGGTGATCAAAGCGGCGATGGAGGGAATGCGGATCGGTGAGATTCCGATCGAGCTTCGGCCAGATGGGCGCAATCGACCGCCACATTTACGTACGTGGCGCGACGGATGGCGGCATCTGCGATTCATGATGCTCATGTGCCCACGTTGGTTATTCTGGTTGCCAGGCCTACTACTATTTTTCGTGTCGCTTTCACTTGCGATTGCACTGGAGTTGGGGGCAACGTTCGTCGGTCCTATGCGGTTCAGCATTCATACTCTTTTGGTGGCGGGAACTGGCATGATCGTCGCCGTGCAATTGATGACCTTTGCCGTTTATTCAGAGCGACTTGCCTGTTTGATAGGCTTGCGGGGATCGCCTAAAAGAAGTCACGCGGGCTTGGCGACGATTTCTCTGGAACATGGATTGCTCGTCGGCTTAGGGCTAATGACTATTGGGGTCGGATTGTTATCATGGCAAACCATGGCTTGGAGATCGATTGGATTTGGTCCGCTTGATCCCGAGGTTACTATGCGCATCGTCATTCCAGCCGTGGTGTGTATCACACACGGATTTCAAGTTGTTTTTGGGAGCTTTTTCTTGAGCTTCTTGAAACTAGCGGAGTTACAGCTGCGTGAATAAACCGCACAACAAAGTTCATTTGGAAGCTATCGATGGTCTACGCGGTATCGCCATTTTGATGGTGGTTTATCAACAGCGCAGCAGCCTGATGTTCGTTGCAGGCAGTAAGTCGATATTTGCCACTGCAATTCTATGGGACATGAGGATGCAGGGAAATGTTCCCAGGTATGTCGTCCCATTCTTCAACAATCTAACGCAATTTGGCTTTGGGTTAATTCTGGTGTCGGTCTTACAAACGGGTTGGCCACGTGCTTTGGTTAGTGTTTGGGGACTCCGAGTGTTAGGAGCGATGTGTTTTTCGATTTTCTGCTGGCATGGCCTCTTGATTACGCCTGCGCTGCGGATGGCCCCATTTAATTTTATGGTTCAGCTCGAGTATTGGTGTGTTTTGATACTTCTTGCGTCCATGACCTACCGATTCATAGAGTTTCCGCACGAGCGATCACTGGCTCAGCTATTTCGGCTTACGCCACGACCTTGTATTCCTACAGAGTCGTAAAGAGAATCTAAATGCGCATTGACTTTCGATCATGGACATCACGGCTTAATTGGACGGTGTCGTTTGCTTTTTTCGGTGCGATCTTTGTTGCCGTGCTACTAGTTGCACAGATAGTTCGCAGTGGATGGTGTAATGATGAATCGGCGCATATTCCCGCTGGGTTGTATCATCTCGAAACGGGTCGGATGGATGCTTACCGAGTCAATCCGCCGTTGTTTCGCATGTTAGCTGCGCTGCCGTTGCTGGTCGATCATCCGAAAATAGATTGGTTTTCAATGACTGCACCGCAAGCTCGCAGTGAATATGTCTATGCTCACAATTGGATACAGGACAACCTAGCACAGGTGCCGCGCCAGCTTCGGCTCGCTCGATCTGTGATGCTCTTGTTTTTCCTACTGGGTGCCTGGACTATTTACAGATGGTCGTCAAAGTTGTACGGCAAAGCAGCCGGTTGGTTGGCGCTGGCGCTGTGGTCGCTTTCGCCTGATGTTATTACTTACAGCGCTACTGTCGCGCCGGATCTGCCAGCGGCGGCGACGGGGCTCTTTGCTTGCTACTGGTATTGGCAGTGGCTGTACGGGCAAAAGAATGAGATTCCGTGGGAGGTTTGTATTGGAGTTGCGTTGGCGACCCTCTCGAAATTCTCGTGGCTGTTTCTATTCGTCTTGTTCCCCTGCCTTACTCTGATCCATGATTTGCTATCGCAGCCGGTAAATGGCTGTGATAAATTTGCAATTGAGCAGTCGATACTTCAGCGTTGGGGACTCGCGTGGCGGCGTCTTGTGAAATTGTCGATCGCGCTTTGTTGTACGATCTTGATCATCAACTTGGTCTATGGTTTCGAGGGTACTGGACGAAGGCTTGGAGATTTTGAATTCTTGAGCGATTCGCTGGGAGGCCCGCACGAGTTTCGGTTTGAAACGGGCAATCGGTATCGTGGGACGCTGCTCGGTGCCATACCGATGCCGCTCCCATGCGAAATGTTACAAGGAATCGACTACTTGAAATGGGAATTCGAGGCGGGAATGCCATGTTATCTATTTGGCGAATGGAAGTTCCGAGGTTGGTGGTATTTTTACTTGGTCGCAATGGCGGTCAAGATTCCGATCGGTTACTTCGTGCTGATTGGCATCGGATGTGTGTCGATGGTCGCGAGCTATGTTCGGCGACAGGCGAAACAGGGTGAGTGGTTGATCCCGCTGGTGGCGGTGCTTTTCATAACATTGGTCAGCAGCCAGACTGGCTTTACGCACCACCTTCGTTATGTGTTACCGGCTTTTGGCTTTCTTTACATTATGGCGGCGCGGACTGTGGCCGTCCTGCCTCGTTGGCTAGCGATCGTTACGGTCGGTGGATGTTTGGTAGGAACCGTTGTCTATCATGCGACGCATTTGGGGCAGGCTCATGCTCACTTTAACTGGTTGGCTGGCGGTCCTGAGAATGGTTGGCGGCATTTGAGTTTGAGCAACGTAGATTGGGGGCAGAGCACATTTCGAATGGCAGATTGGGCGAGATCCCATCCAGCGAAACGACCATTAACCATTTTGTTCGTATCGCCGTTAGGAGGACCATCGCAATTGGTGGCTGATTTGAACGTGGCAACAAGTGTGAAGTGGGAAAGTCTCGCTGCGGATGGTCCTTGGAGAACTCCGACATCGGGTTGGTATTTGTTGTCCACCGAGCAATTGACACACAAGGAAAACATGTATTTTAGAAATGCAAAACCCGAATCGTGGCCTTTTGCGGACATGGCTTTGTTTCACGTTTCGCAGGATGAACGCTAATTTGTTGGCACAAGATTGAATGTTGACGAACACACCCGAGGAGGAGAAGCTTGCATGCCTGAAAGCAACGTTTCGTTGCCTCCAAAGGAAGATTAGCAGTATTTTGGCTGTTTCGTTGACTACTGCTTACGAAGCCCAACCTCGTTCAATCATCACCCTCTGGGCCGAAGCTATCAGAAGTCTTGCGACTCCTGCTACCGATGGAATCTTTGTTTTCACCGCTCGCCTTCGCGTCTGGTCAAGTTGCAAATCGTTCTTGCAATGACATCACTGTCATCGGCCGAGTTCGCATTACTAGCATCGCTTCTACTGCCATTCGAGCTGCTGCGATCGTCGTGATACAAGGTACACCGGATTGAACCGCCGCAGCTCGAATGCGGCCTTCGTCGGTTCTTGCTCCCTTGCCGCTGGGAGTATTGAAAATCAACGAGACTTCATCGTTTTTAAGATAGTCGATCAAGTTAGGGTTCCCTTCGGCGAGCTTTTTCACTCTGGACACAGGTATGTTGGCTCGTTCCAATACTTGTGCAGTTCCAGCGGTCGCCAAAAGCTTGTAACCCATTTCGTGCAATTGCTGCGCCATGTCTGTTATGCCGTCGCGATGTCGGGACGCGATACTGAGAAAGATATTGCCCGAGCTTGGCAATACAACCCCGGCTGCAATCTGGCTCTTATTAAAAGCAATTGGGAATTCATCGCTAATTCCCATCACTTCACCGGTGCTTCGCATCTCGGGCCCCAACACAATATCGACCCCTGCGAACTTGCGGAACGGAAAAACAGACTCTTTCACGGAGACGCTTCGAGGGATCGGTTCGCTTGTAATTCCTAAATCTTTCAACTTCTTTCCGACCATTACTTTGGTCGCAATATTGGCAACGGCTGTTCCAGTTGCTTTGGCCACGAAGGGAACTGTGCGGCTCGCTCGCGGATTGACTTCCAGCACATAGACAACCGACTTGCCATCCTCTTCTTTGATCGCAAACTGGACGTTCATCAACCCAACAACCTTCAATCGTCTGGCCATTGCGTCGGTCGCTTGGCGAATCTCGGCAAGTACTTCTTGGCTGAGGGAAAAAGATGGAATCACGCATGCTGAGTCTCCAGAATGGACGCCCGCTTCCTCGATATGTTCCATGATTCCCATGATGATGACATCGTCACCATCGGACACTGCGTCGACGTCAACTTCGGTCGCGTCCTCAAGAAATCGATCGATCAAGACTGGCTGACCTTGTGCGACGACAAACGCTTCGGCAACAAACCGTTCAAACTGCGAATGGTCATAGCAGATTTCCATGGCCCGACCGCCAAGTACAAAACTTGGACGAACCAAGCAAGGAAAACCTATCTTCTGAACCTCAGACCGAGCCTGCGCCATCGTTCGAGCAATGCCGTTTGCAGGTTGCCTAATCTTTAGTTCGTTGAGTAGCACTTGAAATTTCTCCCGGTCTTCTGCGTCCTCGATCGTTGTCACGCTGGTGCCAATGATCG
>JAYTVL010000517.1:0-3746 GCA_043744075.1 Pirellula sp.
ATGTAGTACGCCAAAACGCATCCGTCGGGGGCAAGCCCCGAACGGATGGGCTAGCGATATTTATTTCGGGCTGTCCGCAGCCGAATACTGGGTAAGCCTGCCAACAGGCTGACGCAAAAAGTCGAATTGCTAAAAACCTTTCAACGGTAATTAAACATGTCAACAGAACCAACCAACGAAGTCAATCAGGAATCAAGAGCTGACAGCTCGGCAAGCGATACGATTTTCGAGTCACTTGAAAACGATTCGATGGACACGGAATCTCCAGAACAAATTGTGGACCTGCTTGAGCAACAAGTAGCTGAGTTTCGAGACCGGGAATTGAAAGCGCAAGCGGAGCTCGAGAATTTCAGGAAACGTTTGCTTCGCGACACGGAACAGCAGATCAAGTATGCCTTGGTTCCATTCGTAAGGGACTTGCTCGAGGTCGTCGACAACCTTAACCGGGCTACAGACGCGGCGACAGCCAGTGGCAGCACCGACAGTTTGGTTTCGGGTGTTAAGTTGGTTCAGAGCCAATTGGCAACTGTTTTAGGTAAGCACGATTGCAGACCAATCGTTAGCATCGAACAAACGTTTAATCCGTATCATCACCAAGCGATCTCACAGCAGCCAAGTAGGGAATTCGCAGCAGGAATCGTGATATACGAAACATCGGTCGGCTATATTTTGCACGATCGAGTGATTCGCCCAAGCATGGTCATTGTCTCCACTGGTCCAGCATCCTAACAAAGAGAATAGCGACTTCGTTATGCCTACTTACGATTACGAATGCGATGCTTGTGATCACAAGTTCGAATTGTTCCAATCTATAATGGCGGACCCTGAAAAGAAGTGTCCAAAGTGCAAGAAGATGAAACTGCGCCGGCTACTTGGGACGGGAGCCGCGGTTGTTTTCAAGGGGACCGGATTTTATCAAACCGACTACCGCAGCGAGTCTTACAAGAAATCCGCTGCCTCGGATTCAAAGTCTTCATCTGAAGCAAAGTCGGAAAGCAAGTCCGATTCAACGTCTTCGGCCGAGCCCAAATCCGAGAGCAAATCGGACAAGTCAGAAAGCAAGTCGGAAAGCAAGTCGGAGAATGCATCATCCGATTCCAAGACGTCGGAAACAAAGTCAACCAACGTTTCAGAGCCAAAAACGCCGAGCCCCAAACCCAAAAATAAAGGCAAGTAGGTGCCGCCTGCCGGGCGGCACTTGCAGTGCAAATGCCCTCGGCTATTATTAAACAATCGAACGCAAGGATCGAAGTCCTGCCCGGCAGGCAGGACCTACAACGGCACTTGCAGTGCAAATGCCCTCGGCTATTATTAAACAATCGAACGTTGGTTTCGAAGTCCTGCCCGGCAGGCAGGACCTACTCAGGTGCCCTCATAAATCGAAAGCCCAAGACAATTGGTTTTTGGAGAGGTCGGCTCCCGCATTGGGAAGTCGAAGATGGTCGATATTTTGTTACGATCCACTTAGCAGGCGCTATTCCCGAGCAAGGTAAAGCCCGCGTCCATCAGTTGTCGGAAGAACACAAACGGAGTGCGCAATGCAAATCCGATCCGAGTTCAGACTTGCAACTAATGCGAACCATCTTTCGAGAGTTGGAGATGTGGCTCGATCGAGCGGTAGACAACACCTGGCTTAGTGTTCCCACCGTAGCAGACATGATTATCGAAGCAATTGAGCATCGAATTCAAACCTCGACCTGGGATGTTTTTGAATGGGTGATCATGCCGAATCATCTTCATTTGTTTTTAAGCGTACTTAGTGGTACGTTGAAGGAATCGATGGAGGATTTCAAGCGATGGACTGGCCATCAAGCCGCCAGACTAATCGATTTGCCCGACGGTCGATTTTGGCAGGACGAGTGGTTCGATCATTGGTCCCGAAGCGATGAACAAGATGAACGGATAGCCAAGTACATTCAGCAGAATCCCGTCAAGGCTGGACTGATCAATATAGATTCCGATTGGAAATATAGTAGTTGCCTTAAGTAGGTGCCGCCTGCCGGGCGGCACTTGCAGTGCAAATGCCCTCAGCCATATTTCACGATCGAACGCAGAGATCGAAGTCCTGCCCGGCAGGCAGGACCTACAACGGACCTCTTAGCAATCGACCACATTGACTGCTAGTCCGCCCAAGGAAGTCTCCTTGTATTTGGCTTGCATATCGACTCCAGTTTGCCGCATGGTTTCGATGACGCGGTCAAGGGATACGAAGTGTTTGCCGTCACCGTAAAGGACCGCCAGCCGAGCCGCGTTGATTGCTTTGGTCGCTCCCATCGTATTTCTCTCAATGCACGGAACTTGGACCAGTCCTGCTATCGGATCACATGTCAATCCAAGGTTATGTTCCATACCGATTTCTGCGGCATTCTCGATCTGCTCAACGGTGCCGCCCATGCATGCGGCCAATCCGCCTGCGGCCATGCTACATGCAACACCAACTTCACCCTGACAGCCCATCTCTGCTGCGGACAATGACGCATTCCGTTTGTAAAGCAGACCGATCGCCCCCGCCGTTTTGAGAAAGCGGTGCATGCCAGTTCGATCGGCCCTCGGGTAAAAATGAATATAGTAGGCCAGCACAGCGGGAATGATTCCAGCTGCACCATTCGTCGGCGCAGTCACGACTCTGCCACCAGCCGCGTTTTCTTCATTAACTGCAAGAGCAAATAGACTAACCCAATCCAATTGCTGCAGCGGGTCAGCGGATGCGAAGGCAATCGGTTTCGTTTCACAGAGATATTTGCTCGGTGGTATTCTGACAAATTCGCCGGATTTTGACGCAGCAACTTGCCTAGAAAGCTTGGCGTAAATATCCGGCGCACGGCGAGGTACTCTCAATGAGCCAGGCAGAATTCCGGATGCGTTGCAGCCACTATCTATGCACTTGCCCATGACCTCCCAAAGCCGATCTAACTGGTTGGCGATATCTGCATCGCTCCTTTTGATCAATTCATTTTCGTGAATGAGTGACTCGATTGACAATCCCGAGCTCTTGCACATCTGCAATAATTCTTTTGAGCTCCGAAAGGCAAAAGGAACGGGATCGGTCGATGGGGTTTCGGTCGATGGACTTGTTTGTCGAAATTGTTGTTCAAACTCTTGTTTTGAGTAGACGAAGCCTCCGCCGGTTGAAAAGTATTGGTCCTCGTATAGAAGTTCGTTTGCGCTCGAAAAGGCCTTGAATTGAATTGCATTG
This sequence comes from Pirellula sp., assembly GCA_043744075.1. Classification (GTDB taxonomy): domain Bacteria; phylum Planctomycetota; class Planctomycetia; order Pirellulales; family Pirellulaceae; genus JBKCUI01. The sequence continues at coordinate 3,197 of JAYTVL010000517.1, forward strand.
GGATGTTGCGGCAACGATTCTTTTCGAAGCCACAAAAAGTCAAATCGTTCATCGAACGGCAATTCAAAGCGATCATTCAAACGCAGATGCTTAGACGATCTGACTTGACGAGCGATCGACTGGATAAATTCCGGCTCATTGCGGTCCGGCAAGCAACCCGCTAGCCCGGCTAGGATCGCCGTATCTGTCGCATGCCCGATCCCGGTGAGTGCTAGTGAGCCATAAAGTTCGACTTGCACTCGAGCAATCAATTCAGAAGGTTCCCGATTACTAGGAAATCTGTCGAGGCAGTCTTTGCCAAAACGAAAGGCGGCAATCATTGGGCCTACGGTGTGCGAACTAGACGGGCCAACTCCTATTTTGAACAAGTCGAAAATACTGTACATGCATTGACCCAAATTCTGCTTTTGGTACTTCGAAACACATTATCATTGTATCGTAATGCAAGCGGCACGAAGTATATTGATTATTGTTCGCCAGTAGTCTGGGACAGCTAAAGATTTGGGTAGTGGACGAGGCTACGAGTCCCGTATGCGACGCAAATCGCTGG
>JAYTVL010000518.1:0-13118 GCA_043744075.1 Pirellula sp.
CGGATAAAGGCCTCCATGGCGTCAGGATTCAAATCTTCGAGGGTGGCCTCCAGACAGGGAGAAGCATCGAAGGGGCCAGTACTAATCAAATGCTCCTGAACCAAGTACTCGACCAAAGATGCATAGACGGCTGGTTTCAACGAGTCGAGATTTTCAAATCGTCGGCGGATAAGTTCATTGCCGGCTCGACTGATCAACGCTTGCATCCTCGGGTGCTTGGCTTGGTCGTCGGCTCCTTTGACGTAAATCAAGCGAAGTTTGCCCGCGTCGGTGGCCGTATTGAACTCATGCTCTGTGGGTGAGATACCTTGGTCGTCTTCCCAGCCATATTCGTTCGCAAACAGGCCTAGATAAATATCGCTATTGCGGACTTCATCTAGGTAAACACTGTCTGCAGGACGATCGGCAGCGGGCAAGTCTTCGAATAGAAACAGGTCAAAGAATCGACGCAGTAGTGGGTCGGCCTGAATATAATCACGCAGACCCGCACGCTCTGAGGCAAGCTCCTTTTGAACACTGCTGATGAAGATGCGCCTACGAGTCAATGTGCGAATCCTCCGGTGGGCAGAGCCAAGCTGCGGTTAAGATCATGTCAGGCATGAACCGCCTCCTGCATGCTGACAGATGAAGCTGTCGGCTTTACGAGTCGTATGCGGCCAGTGAGAAGCTCTTGCATCATGGCTTGCTTGATTTGGCGGGCTTTGGAATGTTTGGATTCCAATTCGATCGTCTCGTTCTCCATCATTGAAAGGGCTTCAGCGATTGCCGACTGTTCATCAGGCTTGGGAATCTTTACCTCAATCGCCTTAACACCGGACTTGGTAATGCCAAACACGGATACACCGGTCGCAAGACTAATTAATCCAGCTCTAACTTCAGGCAGAAATTGGATATAACCTTTGTAGCCATTTGCAAGCCGTTCCTTGTTGCCCCGAAGCGCCATAGTGTGCAAGCCAGCAACAGCCTCTCTGCTACCAAGCTCAACAATCTCCACGGCCTTGCCTATTGCAGCAGTATCCTCCGATGCATCCGCCAAGAGTAGATCACCATCTTCTAAACGCGGAGTACTTCGGACTTTGTCACGCGGGATAAAGGTCGCTAATGAAAAGGGATTTAGGTATGGATTCGAATGTATGTGAATATCACCATAGTGAACGTAGGCGACATCGCCTTGTGTGCTCAACTCACTTCGCGAGTTACTTGCGTTTCGTAAATTCGTAAAGAGCTGATCAAAACGAAATCGTTCCCACTCCCCACTAAACCCTGGCAGACGTCGATTGCAGGTAAGCAATTCCTGCATGGCACCTTGCTTGATCTGCCGCTTCTTGGCGATCAGTTGCTTCAGCGATTCAATCCACGCATCGGCATCCGACAACGCTCCCGCAATCGCTTCCTGCTCGGCAAGGGTTGGGGGGAATGCGACTGTCGGGCTCAGTATTTCATCTCGGGATAGATGAGGTATATCCATCCCTTTCTGCTCGACCTGCAATAAGCTTTGATACCGCGAAGAACATAACAATGCCCAAAGGAAGTTTTTGGTGCATAGTTTTGGAATGAAGCGACCAACGCGTTGGACGAGCAGGCACGGACAATCCGAATTTACAACGCGGCTTATTTTTGTCCCAGACTTGGTGAATGTGCGATCCATTCCAATTACGATGCTGCCTGCGTGAAGCAGATACTGATTGAAACCATATGCTTCGTTCTGTTGGATAGTCCTCGAATCGGTCCAATCTAACCGACCATAACCGACGTTTTCACCCCGAAGAAGTCGAACACCTCCGGTCTGTTTGAATGAGGAAGACTTGAATGCGAATCCTACATCTAAGTTCGAAATTTGATTTAGCGGAGTGACAGCCCAATCCACAGGGATTATTCCAGCTTCAGTGTGTCTATATCCACGCTTCACTTCCATGCGAATCCCATCCTTTCCAGATGGCAATATACCTTGCTCGCAAGCTCATTGACTCGCTCAGCCATCTTGGGCAGTGGGCGACGATCGTATCGCTCGGCCAATTCTCGCACGCGATGTATCAGCCGCAGGGCCCCCGCTTTTCGTGCATGATGGGCTGACTGTATTCGACTGTCGTGTAAACCGGACGCTAGCGCGTTCCGGCTGATGCGATCCATAATCAGCCGCAGGGCGCTAGCCCCCGGTTTCTTGCTATTGTAAAATGATCTTTCTACGTCAAAAACTTGATCCAGCAAATTGCATACGATTAGGGTTCGATGATGAATAGTGATGCTACCCTTGCTTACTACATTACTTGGACTTGCTACGGTACCCACCTTCAAGGTGCGCCAACGGGTTGGCGAAAATACGGTCAAGGCGATAAGCCGCCTCAGCCTCGCTTGGAATCGTGGAGGCAACAACGCTTGAATCATTCGATTGAATTGCTTGATGATGAATGTAGAACTATTGTCGAGGCGATTGTTGAGAAACATTGCAACATACGATCGTGGCATCTTTGGATCGTAAACGCTCGCAGCAATCATGTTCACGTAGTGGTCACAGCAAATGCCTATCGTGGCAGCATCGTTCGTGATCAATTGAAAGCCAATGGTACTACCGCACTTCGCGAAAATAAAACGAGATTTCGCGATCGTCCGGTATGGACTGTTGGCGGCGACTGGCAGTGTCTCAATACCGACGATGAACTGCATCGTGTCATCGAGTACGTGCGTGATGCGCAAGATCGGAAAGGTCTTGAAGAAACCGGACGCTAGCGCGTTCCGGCTGATGTGATTCACAATCAGCCGCAGGGCGCTAGCCCCCGGTTTTCGTTCGCTGCCCGGAGCGGTGCGATGGGAGCCAGTGTTCTTAAACTGCGAGCTAGCGCACTGCGGCTGATTTTTCAACCGTCCACTTGCAACTCTCAACTCTTCTCTCACTTTCAACTCTCCCCCTTCACGGCTAAAGCGGTAGTAGCGGGACCAGGACAACCAGAAGGTTTCCACCAATTTCCTAGACAGTGTCTGGGAAATCCGTAGAACTGCCATGAAACTAGACGACTCGTTAGCACCTACCTTCGGAAATGTCTGGAAACAGTCATTCTGCGTTTCAAAATTCCGAGACAGCGTCTCGGAATTTGCAATCCTGTCAGAGTACACCCCGTAGAACCCTCGCACGATTTTCAAATTGTCCACCGAAGAACCGCGTCCTTGCCGCGCTTTCAACTCTTCAGAAACGCGCTTCAGCGTTTCCTCGCCATAAACCCCGCGATCTACTCCATTCTGTTCAAATTCAACGATGTACCAGCCAAACAGCCAATTGCGAATCGCCATCGAGCGGTTTACGGCTCGGTTGGCCTGTGCTTGTGCTTGGACGTGCGTTTTCTCGAGCAGCAAAATGAGATTCCGCAGATCAAAACGCTCTGTCTCAGACCGGTGTCCTAACTCTTTTTCCCCCATTAGGACACCTCCGTAGGCCACACTAGAAAACAAACTGACCGTAGCGCTTTCCAAAGGTTTGTTATCACTGCCATGCGAATCCCATCCTTTCCAGATGGCCATACACCTTGGCCTCAAGCTCATTGACTCGCTCAGCCATTTGGGGCAATGGGCTATCGTATCGCTCGGCCAATTCTCGCACGCGACTGGTAAGCTGCTGACTGATGCGATCCATCTCGCCGTGAATGGCGGCATCAACCGTGGCTAGCCACTTGTCGTCGACAACCAGCGTCTTGACTTCATCTTCGCTAAGCGTGCTATAGTGTGCGTAGGCCATGGCATCGAGTGCTAACTCCGCATCCTTGATTTGCTTCTTGAGGTCTGACTCCTTCGTATTCAATTTGAGCCATTCATTGAGAACGGTTGCCTCCTCTTTCGCGTCTCTATCGCTCTTGATTTCCTTAAGCCGTGCCGCCACATTGGCTTTGTTCACTTTCTCAAGCTCAGCCAACAACCCCTCTTCCCCGCCGTGCTCCTCTTCGATCTCGGTTAGTTTGCTAGTGACTGACTCCTGCTCGACGGCGAGGGCTTCAATCGCCGCTTGCTCCTTCGCAAAATAGCGAGCCACGATTAGCGGCTTGGGTACTAGGTCACACGTCCAGCCCTTGTCGCGATCTTTACCCTTCTTGTCGGTCTCAATCGTGCGAGTTGTCTCCGCTTTCCAGCCGTCTTCCGAGATGATGTAGCAATCGTCGTTCATCGTCTCCGACCAGTAGGTCATCAGATGTTGGTACACGATGTACGGATCCATCAGCGGTTTGTCTTGATAGTGCTTCAGTAGGCCCTCCGCCAGTGGCACAATGACATCGCGTGGGTGACAATCGGCACTGAGCGCCTTGAGTGTCTTGGCAGATTTCTTACGCCACTGGGCGAAGTGGTCGTTCATCCCTGCGATAAACGCCGCGAACTCGGGGTGCTGGTAAATGGCGGTCTTGATATCGGACTTATCGATTCTAAGATCGAGATAGCCCTTGCGATTCTTTTTGAACAGTGACTGTTGCAATTGCGGACAGACTTCCCAGTACTCGCGCAGTGCATCAATGTCCGCTTGAGGAATTCCTCCACGCAAGTGTGCTTCGATGTCTTGCTGGTCTTCAGCTTGCTGGCTGTCGATGTATCGGGGCAGGTTGAGGTTGTAATCGTTCTTTTCGATCTCAGAATACGGAACGTTCCGCGAATACTTGGGCACATCCATTTGTTTGTTGAACACGTCGACTATCTTGTGGATGTCTTGATCGCGAAGCCGGTTCTTGGGGCCATCCTTTTTAAAGCCGGAGCTGGCATCAATCATAAAGATCCCTTTCCGAGCCTGGGCATCTTCTTTGTCGATGACGATGATACAAGCCGGAATGCCGGTGCCGTAAAACAGATTAGCGGGTAGTCCGATGATACCCTTGATGTAGCCCTTGCGAATCAAGTTGCGACGGATTTCGGCTTCCGCGTTACCTCGAAAGAGAACGCCGTGTGGGAGAATGCAGGCCCCTTTGCCGGTACTCTTCAGCGTGCGAACGATGTGCAACAAATAGGCGTAGTCACCTTGCTTGGCGGGCGGCACTCCGAAGCTCTCGAAACGTTTGAAGGGATCGTTGGTTGTGTCGAGTCCATTGCTCCACCGCTTATCGGAAAACGGCGGATTGGCGACGACGAAGTCAAATAGCTTTAGCGTATCGCCATCTTTGAACTTAGGATCGGTTAGCGTGTTTCCTTGCTGCACTACTGCCGTAGGGTTGTTGTGCAGGATCATGTTCATTCGAGCCAAACCGCTGGTGGCTGAATCCTTTTCCTGACCGTAAAGCGTCACGGGAGCAGTTGCTTGGTCGGCAACTTTTAACAACAGCGATCCCGAACCGCAGGTCGGGTCGTTTACGGTGGTCGCCGCACTCGTCTTGGCCTTGTGAATGCCGATGATCCGAGCCATGATGAGACTCACTTCGGCGGGGGTCAGAAACTGCCCCTTACTCTTGCCGCTTTCCACAGCAAAGTGCCGCATCAAGTATTCGTAGGCATCGCCTAGAATGTCATCGCCATCCGCCCTGTTCTTCGAGAAATCGAGCGACTTGTTTTGAAAGATAGAAATCAGGTTGGTGAGTCGATCCGTCCGTTCCTTGCCATCGCCCAGCTTGACTGGATCATTGAAGTCCGGGAAATCGGACTGGTTGAGTGATTGGTTGGCAGCGGCAAGTGGTGCAATAATCTTCTTGTTGATCTGGTCACCGATATCCGATGAGCCTTTCATGGCAATCATATCGGCGAAGGAGGCACCGGTTGGAATGTTGATCGGGGCGTATTTCTGGCCCGCATATTTGTCGCTGATGTACTTGATGAACAACAGCGACAGCACGTAGTCTTTGTACTGGCTCGCATCCATGCCGCCGCGAAGCTCGTCACAGCTTTGCCAAAGAGAGGAATAGAGTTCTGATTTCTTGAGAGCCATAAGTCGAGTATTCCTCTATTCTTTGTTTAGCTTCGTGCTTTCCTGCTGGTTGCCATCAATCCAAAGGTCGATTGTCACTTTCCGAAACCGCCAGTGCTTTCCAATTTTGGTCCCTGGAACTTTCCCAGCTTGAACCAGCTTGTAGAGCGTGGACTTAGACACCTGTAGGTACTCAGACAACTCATCTAGCGTGAGCAGCGTTTCGGTTATGGAAGTCATGGTTTGGCCTGCTAGCATCCGACGATACTAGAACGATTTGACACGTTTGGTCAAGCAGATTGTAGCAGTTGCTAGCAATTACTGGATGCGCAGGTACCTTTTCGCGATTGTGAACACCCAATTTGAGGTCTCCAAAACGCAATGCCTTGGAATTGAACAGGAAGAATTCCCATATTGAAACGTTTCCGAACCCGTTGTGCCTCGTTAGAGTCATACTCGCAGACAAAATCATCAATGCCTATTTTAAGTTGTAAGAATGGACCTTTTTAAAGCTATCGTGGCCCTTGACAGGTTGCACCCGAACTTTCTCGCACTAACGTCCGAATTTGGTACTGCTGAAAGATTCGTATTAAATGACTGGGCTCGTGGGTTTAAAGACCGAGATGGAAAGTTTGTGAAGGAGTTTCAGACGACCTTCAATGCGTGTTTTTGGGAGCTCTACCTCAATTCAGCCTTCCGCGAACTGGGGCTAAGCTCAGATTTCAATTACTCGAGTCCGGATTTCGTCGTTAGTCTCGATTCTAAGGTTGAGTTCATCGCTGAAGCCGTAACAGCGAACCATCCTGATGGTTTTCGCCCTGAGTGGGATGGCAAGAATTGCTTCGAACAATACACCGCACAAGATTCTCACGCGATCGTGGATTTAGCGACGATCAGGTTGGCGGGTGCGATTGTTTCAAAGCATGCCAAGTACATAAAGTCCTACGAAAAGCTCGATCATGTTGCCGACAAGCCCTTTGTTATCTGTGTGGCCCCTTTTGAGCAGCCACTATTCTTCGTGCAAAACGATAACGCCATTCGTCGTGTGCTCTATGGGTACGATGGGCCATTACTTATTCCGGGCGCTGACGGAAGCAAATTGCACGTTGGCGAAGCTGGAATTGAAAAGATCGTCAAGGATTCTGGCGCGGAAATTCCTCTTGGCCTATTTCAAGCCGAAATGATGCCTGAAGTAAGTGCGGTAATCTTTTCAAACACCGCAACAATGACGAAGGTTCATGCATTGGCGAATGCCTCCAATGTTGAACGATTGTTTTTCGCTCGTCGCTATCAAGAATCGGCTGCAACGCCGTATGAAATTTGCTGTCGTCAAGTGGATTACGAAGAATCCATTCTTGATGGCCTTCACCTTTTCCTCAATCCATATGCCAAGAATCCGCTCGACTCACGGCTTTTCCGCAATCACGAGATCGCAGTCCACAGCCTGAATGATAGTGGTGACTACGAGATCGAAGTTACCGATGGATTTCTTTATCAGCACTCATGCATGACGTTTACACATGGCGAAACTGCCGCGGGATTAAAACAGGCGAGCAACCAATACAAATCAACGTCTCGCCCATTGTGGACAGAAGCCGATTTGCACCCTGTACCGGGCCAGGTACTTTCGTTCGTTGATAACCACCTTGCGAGATACAAAGATTGGACAATCCTGGTAGCCCGCGACGAAGCTGACAATGACTGGGGCGCACAAGCAGCAAGAGGATCAGCGCAGACAATTGCAGCGTACCACCGGTTGAATAAAGTAGACATGATACTGCTTGAACGTTTTTATTCAGCAAAGGAGTTAGCGCTTCAAGAAGTCATATCGGAAATCAACAGGCTAAGTGCCTGATATCCATTGTCTGTTCACGGCGAAATGCTTCACCTCGCGCTTCCCCACGGCACGACTTGAGTAGCGAGTCCAGTCATGGCGAAATCTGCTGTTCGACGTTTTTAATTAGGATGTGTCTATGCGCGAACAGACACAAGCAAAAGGGAAGAAAAAGGAAGCTGATAGTGAGAACATGGACCCCATCCATGTGATCCGAAAAGGGGTGATCGCCGCCAGTATTTGGCAGCGTCCAAGTCCAAGTGGATAGCTTCACAGAAATGCCGATTCTGGCGTCGAAGCACTTTGGTACATGGGTAGGGTAGCGAAAACGTAATATGATGCCCCTAGGGCCTTCTAATGACGTTTCTGATGCATGGCGGTTCAACAAACTCGGACTAATCCTGCCAAGCAGCCTTTCTTTCCTCCCGGAAATCTCTCGACTTCATTCAACTCAAATCGGCACTTCGATCAATTCCGTATCGGTAATGGGTGTTAAGAATATAGTTAGATAATGTGTTACGCAGTGGATAGAGCATCCTAAGCACTTGAATGAAGTGCGGATTTAGAAACTGCCTGTGGGTGAAATGTCGAAAGGGCGCGTGTGAAATGTCGAAAGAATGTGGGTGAAATGTCGAAACTCAACCCGTGTGTGTGAAGTGTCGAAAGCGTGGGTGATATGTCGAATTGACTTGACACTGTGGGTGATATGTCGAAGGGTCGATGCATGACAATCGAATCCAAAATCCGTTCGCCCCTACTTCCCGATCGGCACCCTACTCCGGACTTCTTTGTGTGCGATGTATTCGATGCTGCTCCAAAAGGCGATATGGCGTCTATGGAGCATCCAATCTTCTCTCTGTCAACAAAACCCGACCTGCATGTCCGTCGCTACGAAAACGGAAACTCCTATGTTGAGATCAAGCCATCGTCCGATGGGCTGGCTACCGTTCATGATCGCGACGTGCTTATCTACTGCATCAGCCAAGTCATGGCGGCCATGAACGCGGGCAAAGAAGTCTCTCAAGTCGTTCGGTTTCGGGCATTCGATCTGCTGAAAGCGACCAATAGAATGACCAACGGTCGCGGCTATCAAGGACTCAAGGATGCGTTCGAACGATTAAGCGGAACTCGAATAAGCACGAACGTCGCTACGGGTGGCGAGGAAGTATTCGAAACGTTCGGACTGATCGATCGAGCAAGGATCGTTCGTGAGATGCGAGATGGTCGAATGCAGGAGGTGGAAATCAGATTGTCCGACTGGGTCTTTAACGCATTGAGACATAATGAAGTTCTGACGTTGAGCCGCGATTATTTTCGATTGCGAAAACCAATAGAGAGACGCATGTACGAAATCGCAAGGAAGCATTGTGGCCGACAGTCGGAATGGCGTATCTCGCTTTCCCTACTTCAAAAGAAATGCGGAGCGGTTTCGTCAGAACGAGAATTTCGCCGTTTGGTACACGCCATCGTCGAAGAGGACACCGAACACGGTCACATGCCCGATTACGCGGTGCGGTTCGACGGCAATGACATGATCGTGTTTACAAACCGTGGAACTGTCGCAAAGCAAAATGAACGCATCGAATATCGAGGCACCATCAGCGCCGACGGATACCATGATGGACGAATTGCGGCACCAGGATGGGACGTTTATTACCTAGAACGCGAATGGCGGGAGTGGATTACCGAACCTCCACGCGACATTGATGCCGCCTTTGTTGGATTCTGTCGGAAGTGGTTTGAACGAAGAGGCTCGCCAAAATGATTGGGGCGATCGAACTATTCTAGGGAGAAGTATACGAGGTTGAACGAATTCTCGATAGAATTGAATCGTGCGAGATCGGGCTTTTCGCGAGATAATGATTACGAGTGACTCAAACAAGTCGGGGAGTTGACGTATGGATCTGTGTTTTGTTATGCAGCCATTTGATAAAGGTAAGTTTGACAAACGGTTCGACGATGTATTCAGTCCCGCCATCAAGGAGGCTGGTCTGAAACCATACCGAGTTGATCGCGATCCAACTGTGTCGGTTCCCATTGAGAAGATCGAGAAAGAAATCCAATCGTCAAGAATGTGCTTGGCGGAAATCACCTCGGACAATCCCAATGTCTGGTTTGAACTTGGTTATGCGATTGCAGCCAGAAAGGACGTTGTTTTGGTTTGTTCGAAGGAAAGAGAAACTCCGTTCCCGTTTGATGTACGACATCGGACAATCATCGAATACAAAACGGATTCAAGCAGCGATTTTAGATCGCTCAAGGATGCGATCGTGTCAAAGATCGCCGCAATACTTGAAACTGAGTCAACACTCGGAAGCCTTGTTAGGTTGACTGCAACTGAGACTTTCGAGGGGCTCGAAGGTTTCGAAATCGCGACGTTAGTCTCAGTTGGGTCACAGCACCCAGACCCCCATGGGGGAATAGGGTCATTTAGAATTCAAAAAGAAATGGAAAGTGCCGGCTTTGCTCGAATTGCAACAACGCTCGGCCTGAGCAGACTTTGTACGAAGGGATTCTTGGAGTCATTTGAGGGATACGATCAAGAATATCTGTACCGTGTCTCAAATTCTGGGCTGAATTGGTTGTGCGCAAACACAGACAAAATCAACATGCGCGCGGAACCCGCTCCTCCAAATGACGCATTGCCGTTTTGAACGACTTGAAGTCCTTGCTAGTCAACATACCCGTTTCCCCTCAACCACGTCTCTAGCGCCTCTTCCATGATGTCTTGCACATAATAGGGTTCGGCTCCGGCGAGTTGGCGTTGCAGGGATGCTCGTTTGAGCGCAGAAGCGACCTCTGGGCGGCAGCGAGTGGTTACGGGTATCCGTCCGGCCATCTGTGGGAGGATGCTGCGGTCTGGTTGTACTGCAATCGGTTCTTTGATCATCGTCTCAGGAATTGTGATTGGTTGAGCAATCGTTTGCTCAGACGCAGAGTCAGGCTTGCGTTTTGGACCGAAGACAAAGGCTTCTTCCACTTCCTGTACCGTTGGAGTGGCATTAAGCCCCTCGACTAATGAACGACGTTCTTTCATTTGGCCCTCACCTCTCGCTTGGTTTTTCTGCGTTTCGCTTTCGCGTCTGGAAAAATCTCGGAGAAGATGCGCTGCACCTCGTCTGAGGCTTCGCGGCCGCGGGCTCCCAGATTCCAAACGACTGCACCCTGGCCGGGTGCGTCAGCATATATTTGCCTAAGTATCATCGGCGTTTTCGCCATCGGCAGATTCAATGCTGCTGCCGCTTCTTTCATGTCCCGCGTAAGTCGGTAGTTTTTCCCGACCATGCTCAAAATTATGATGGCTTTCGGTAAGCCTCCGCGAATGTCTTGCGATTGACGGAGTACTTCTGTTGCTTTCGCAAGCGCGCGAACTTCGAGCATCGAAGCCTTGCATGGTACGATTGCAAATTGTGAGCGAAGCAATAGCGCCCTACTCGTCTCGGTCTGGCTGCCAGGTCCATCTGCGACCACATAATCTGCTTCGAGGGCAAGATTTGGCAGTTCGTTAAGAATGTGATTTGGGTCGTCAAGCCGGACTGCCTTGACGCCTGGACAAGCTTCGCGAATCCACTGTGAGCTGCTCTGTTGGCTGTCACAATCTGCGAGAACGACGCTGTGGCCTTGCTCATAGAGCCAGGCTGCGAGATGAACGGCGGTCGTCGATTTACCGACTCCGCCCTTACTGTTGGCAACTGCGATGATCGTCATGCACGATTGCATAACGTACAACAAGCTGGTTGGCAACAAGAAAGTAATGCAAGCTTGCTGACCAGTTTGCAGGTTAGTTTGCAAACAAACTGACACCTTGGCAAGCTGGCTCAAAGGCAAGCCGAATTAATGTTAGGTTTACAAACTGGCAATCGCGAAAACGTGAAGTAAGTCAAGCTTGTAAACATGTTTGCATGATTACTTGCCATTAAGCAAACAAGTAAGCTTACAACCAGTCAAGTAACACAGCCAAAAAGCAGTTTTACAGTAAAACTTGTCGTAAGCAAAGCTTAGGGAAGATGTCTGATACTCATTACCACTTTTGGCCGGATGACAAAAGAGATCGGAAAGGCGTCCTGGATGGGTGCTTTACCGGGTCCACGAGGGACCGCAATTAGGGCGAATGGAGCATGGCGAAGTTAGCCGCTACGCTCAGTTGGACGACTGACATATGTTGAATGCAAATGCAAAGCAACTTCGAAAGTAGCCGTGCAGAAAATCGGCAATGACAATAGGTGTCCGAGTGATTTGCTAGGCTTGGTCGTCCGCCGATTTTTCAAAATGAGTTGCAGATGCGACGTGAAAAGCCGCCGCTGGAAATAAGAGCGGAGGCCACGGAAATCGCTCAAATTTGGGCGAGCCTTGGTAAGTCGGTACCGCTTCGAACCAGCTATCTTCGAAGCGACCGGCCAACGTTTGTGGCGATTGACGGCGATAGGTGTATTCTCCGCTTCCGCAACGGAGCAGCCTTGTTAGAAGTGCTATCGCCGATTTGGTTGATGATTCATCCTATTGGCGATGAATCGAGCGAGCGGCGAATCGACCAACATTGCAAGTTGGCTGCCCGATTAGGCAACCAACCTTGCTGAAGAATTCTTAGTTTTCTAACACATCGCATTGAGTGCGACTGCGATTTGTTCGCTAACCAGCTTTGCTTGGCCGCGAAAGGCCCGGTCGTAAACGAATACGACCGACTCGGCAACGGTTCCTGAAAGAACTTCGTAGCCAGGGCCACGGTAGTCACAATGTGCCGCAACCGAGCGATATGATCCTGAATACATTCCGCGAAACATAGCGATCTCGCGTTCGCTCATCGATTCGCCAGCAACTTTGGGATGGCTGTCATTTTCAGGATTGGTCGCGTTCAATGATTCAGTGATCAATTTGGCAATCACTTCGCTTGGGAGGCGATCATCCCAATAAAACATGGATGCGATATGGTTTCCCGAACCTGAGCAATAAATGTCGAAAGTGTTGTCGACTCCATCGGTACCGCCTTGATACTTGTATGGACCGGGGTAGTGATCTAAAAATTTGGATACGATGATATTGGTCATTGTGCGTCTCCTTGGTTGCCGTTGAAACCTGTTCATCGTGGCTCTGGCACACATTTAGAAGCCGCATAAGACTGAGCGAAGCGTTCGAGTCAAATGGAAAATTGGGGGAGACCTTTAGGGGGAACCAATTTTCTATTTGACTGACAGGCTGCGGCTTTATTGTGCCAAAAGAGCCGCGATGGACGAGGCCTCAAAGTATCGGTCAAGTATGAAGCGAGTGATGCTGTTTTTCACGCATAGACACCTAAAATGATGGAATCCAGGTCAGGTGCTTAAGTGCTATGACGCTCACCTAAATTGACCCGGGCGGGCTCAGTTAATTGGAGCCACGCGGCGCACAGCAGATGGTGATGTTATTTGGGAAGTTTAGAGAGTG
>JAYTVL010000519.1:0-48681 GCA_043744075.1 Pirellula sp.
ATGTAACAACTTGTGCATCCGGCATGCAATCCATCTTGGCGGAAATGCACCCCAGGAATCAACCTCAATTCGGTAACTTATTGTTTAGCGACGCCTAAGGGCGCTGCGCTGACTATAGACCAGACTCCATTGCGTCCAGCCAGACGCAATTAAAAACGGGACTTCTGAGGCATTGACTAAAAAAGTAGTAGGCACATTCCATGTGCCGTAATCGGTGGCATTGCGGACGGCACTTGGAAAGTGCCTACTACTTTATGCGAGTAACAAAAAACGACGGTTTCCTGCTCCGTCGCTTTACTAGATTTGAGATGGATGATGCTCCCTCTTTTTTTCGGTCTGGTCTTCCTGTTAACCTTTTTAGTGATCTGGGCCGCGACTGGGCACGGTTTGTGGTTCATTTTCTCGTCCATGCTAGGACAATCCGGCCACAAAACATGTCCTGAATGCAGTAGGCAACTTTCCGAAACTGACAAGGCCTGCCGAAAGTGTGGCTGGACAAGCCGAGCTATCAGTCGAACCGCGGCAATGCGAATTTGCACACAAGCGCTGACGGCCGCTTTTGACCGTGGCTTGATTGACAAGGAAGCACTCGCCCGCGGCACCAAGACGATCAGCGAGTTGGAACGATCGCTTTCCCGAACGACAGCACCGGTCCCTATGGCTGACCAGAATGTTTCCGGACCGTTGAAAGTAGCCGAAACGCAGGGGGTTACTCAAGTTGGTCCAGTTGTTGCCGTTAATGGCCTGGAACCTACGGTTGCGCGGGTCGTGCTGGCGCAAATGCCGTTGCAGAAAATCACTTCCGATGCTCCACCGGTCTTTGCGACAGTCGTCCCGCAACCGCTGCCCCATCCTCTCGACCAGCAATACTCAGAGCCGCCGCCACAACTTGGACGAATCAAGCAAACTTGGAGCAAATGGCTCAGCGTGTTCATGGAGGAGAAAAACATCCAATGGGGAGAGCTTGCAGGTGGCTTGCTCATCCTCTGCTGTTCAACAGCTCTCGTAATTAGTTTTTGGGAGCATATTGCTTCGAGGCCATGGCTAAAGTTCTCTATCTTTACCGGCATCAACGCCGCGACGCTCGGTTTGGGGCTTAACGCTTGGCATCGTTGGAAACTCCCAACGACGAGCCATGGCATCCTCTTGATCGGGATGCTGTTGATGCCCTTGAATTTTTTGGCCTTCGCCATTTTTACGTTGGGCGTTGCATGGGACTGGTGGACCGTAATTGGCGAATGCGTCTCTCTCGTTGTTCTTGGGTGCCTAGCTTGGTTTGCCGCCAAAGTAATTACGCCTAAGGGAGAACTCGTAACAACCGGGGCAATCGTCGGTTTTGCAATCGCCAATCTTGTTATTCGGCGTGTAGTCGACACTGAGTCCAATACTGGAGTCATTTACGCTTGCGCAGTGGCGTTGATTGGATTCTACGTAGCAACGATGCTGATAGGTAAGCATTTGTTTTATCTCGGTGCTTCGAAACAACTTGCGTCCGACCAGAATCAATCGCTTTCGATGATGAGGCTCTTGGGTTTGGGATCGTTTGGGTTCCTCATCGCGTTTGGACTCTTGCTTGGTTGTAGCGGAAACGCGATTATTTCCATGCATCTATTGAGTCCTTTGTTTCCAATAGTGTCAATTCCACTATTGGTTTATGCAATTGCGATTGGTGAGAACTCATCCGCCAAGTCGCGATTGTTGCTGGTTTCTTTCATTCTCGCCTCAACGTCACTTGCTATCGCTTGCTTTGGCGTCCTGATAGCTTGGCCTACACCACTCTTGCTCATCGCTTGTTTTGCAGGCCTCAGCTTGCTCATTGCCTTCATTGCGAAATCGTTTCCCTATCCGCAAATCGCATACGCATGGTACCTGATCGGTGGCTGCGTTGTACCAATTGGATTGCATGTGTCGAACGGACGCGTGGATCTTTGGAATGATGACTGGCGGATACTGCTGAAGGCGTTAGTGACAGCCGATACGGGATTTGCAATTGTGGCTTGGAGTGCCGTCTGCCTCATTGCATCGATCATTCTTTCGAGGTTTGAGAGAGCTGGACATGGCTTGATTGCACTAAGGTCAGCTGGCATAAACGGAGTATTTGGCACTGCAGCACTCACTGTGTTTGGGTTTGGGAGACATGAATATGCAGTGAGTGTGGCCATGATTTATCTGCTGTATGCTGTAGCCATGATCGTCGTAGCAACGATCCGTCGACGGCGGTATTTGGATAATATCGCCGGAGCGTTCATTGTTGCGTCATGTTTTCAATGCATCGCATTTGGATGGTTGCAAGACACGGTATGGATGTGTGCAGTCTACTGGTCACTCATCACCGCCTCGATATTAATACTCGTCGCGATTGGTATTCGAAAATGGTTCGGCATAAAACTTTTTGATGCACCTAAGCATCGTGCGATTAATTATTGTCGTAGTGGACGAGGCTACGAGTCCAGTCGCCAGGGACTCGTAGCCTCGTCCACTACGTGTTCCGACAGTTATTTTCCGCTCGATGCTGAGCCACTTGATTATTGGTGTCGAGGCGTAGCCGTCTTGTCAGTGCTTTTGGTGATCGTGTGGTTGATTGTTGGAGAAACGCTAGCGGTAAATTTTGAGATGCGACTCCTTGCTGTTAAGGAGATCGTGTTGTTGGCTGCCGTTTGGATTGCAATCGCCTGGTTGCGGAGAGTGGCGACGGATTGGACGTTGGCTCAGTTGATAGCCACAGTTGCAGGAATGGTATGGATACATCATTACGCGAAGCAACAGAATTGGTATGTTGCAAGTGAAATTGGATTCCTACATCCCTATTCGATTCAATTGCATCTCGCGTGGTTTGCTGTTTTTGGGACGATTTCTAGCCTCTTAGTTGCGATTGCGAATCTATTGAATCATCAGGAAGATTCGTTAACTACCGAGCCGGCAAGATTTACCTTAGTTGTGCGGCATTTCCTGTGGCTTCACAGTTGTACTATCGCTCCAGGGTTAATCAAGGTCGCGACTGTATGCTTTTTCTTACTTGCGTTCTACAGTGCAATGCCAGGGTGCATACAAGAGTTGGTGCCGTTGGACGGGATTACGGAGAAACAATCGATTGCTTTTGCGGTTGCGGGCGAATCGGTAACACGAATCATCCCTAACGTTTCCCAGTTTGAGATCGCGGCCATACCGCATCGCGCTGCAGGTTGGAGTGTTGCAAGCAGAGACGAAGGTTTCTTTGGATTGCCGCGAGTGTTTTGGTTGTGGTGCCTGCTTTGCCTGAGTCTCACATTAAGTCTTTGGACCAAACCCGATTTTTGGGGCACCTGCATGCTAATAACTTGCACGCAGTCTATTGTATTCCCAATCGCGACGAATTGGGAGCCGGATGTCGCGGTTGCAACTGCGTTGCGTTGGGCATTGAGTTTCGCATACGCATTAGGATGCGTTCTGTTGTGCGGCTGGTTTGCATATCGAAGCGACCCGGGGCAACTCAACAAAGAGCCGATTGAGAATCGCTTTGATACCTATTTTTCGACGCTTTTGGCGAACCTATTGATTCCGCTGGTGCTAATGGCGGCAATCGTTGTGGCGGGTGCAGTCGCCAATTTTTCGTTTGACTGGTGGGAACTCACGCTTTGGGTCGGGACCGGTTTTTTTGCAATGGTCGGTTTCATTGTTTTGCTTGCAGCACGCAATGTTGGAAGTAAGTCGAACGGTTCCCAATACGGCATCGCCAGCTCGGTCTTGTTGAGTGCTCCTTTCCTTGCATGGTTTGGTTTGCAAATCGTATTGACATTGGTTCAACATCCTTTAACTGGCCCAAATGCCAATAGCTTATTTGTGCGCATGGGGTTAGCAACATCCTACACGATCCCAATCCTCATTTTCTCAATCGGGCTGGTAGCAGTTTCGGTTGTTCGGAGAAGTCCCGGTATTGCTTTTACGGCCTGCCTCGTATTACTTCTAACTGGCCTATCGGGATTTCTGTTGGCGCTCAAGTCGGAGGGGCTCAAACCAGCGGCCTGGGTTGGCTTGTTTGCAATTCTCGCAATCATCAGTGGAGTTTTTACATTGGTTTGGATTTGGTATGCCAGAAACAATTCGTTCGGTTGGATTAAGCTAGGGCCGTCCGATCCGTTGCTTGAGTCCGGTCGAGCCCATTGGCAAAGGAATTTGGGGCAGATCTCGATCGGGTTCTTAGCGACCAGCGCTTGCCTGACGGCTCTGCTTTTGTTTCTAAGCGGACAATTTCTCATTCGTTTAGAGAATTTCTCATGGCTTGCGGTATTTGCCGCAGGCGTCGCATTCGCAGCCCATTTCTACGCTACGAACGATCGCGCGATCCATTGGTGGTTGTGTGCTGCCGCGTTTTTCGTCGCGGGCTCTGCGGCAGCCATGTCGAGCAATGCTACCGCATCGATTGTCGCACCGTGCATCGTGCTTCTATCGACCGGATCGTTTTTGGCTTGGCGAATCACCAATAGGTCCGATAGTACGGGGGAGCTCATATCGCTTTCGTTGCCGTTGGTACAGAGCTTCTTACTTGCTCTTCGGGTACTTCCGATCGGAAAGGCCGAGCACATTGCGGAGGCCGTGATTCTGGTGGTGACCTCCATTGCACTCTATATCGCATGGCGATCAGGCAAGTTTATCTTTGGAGTCGGTGCCATTTTTACAGCGCATTCTGCTGGGCTTGTTCACACGTTGACTAGCTGGGGCGGCGCCAACCCTATTGACCACGCGACAAACATGTTGTTGATGCAGATCAGCGTGGCTGCATTTATGAGCTTCATGTGTTCGCTAGCAGGGTTTGCCTCATCAATACGATATTTGCATGGAGCTGCCGTTTTCCTGCTGGCATGCATGAGCTGCATTTGGTATTTAATCAGCTTAAATCATGCAATCGACCCGTTTTCACTTAGTTATTATTCACTGGCGGTTGGGGCTTGCACTCTGGGAGGTTTATCTCGCTATTGGCTGATATCATCGCGTCATGCGGACCTATGGGTTTATGTGTCTGGACTTTGCGGTGTTGTAGTCTTCTTTCAACTGATACACCCAGGGCCAAAGGAATTGCAATGGAGTTCGACGTTGGTCTTTGCGGCTTACTGTCTTGCGACCAGTTTTGTTTGGAGAGCCAGCGATCGTATTCGATCAAGCGTCAATCGATTGAAGCTCTTTCCGACGCTCGAAGCCCGTCCGAGTTCCGTAGTCGTCATCGTTTCGAATACTGTCCTTGCGTTTGGAGTGACGGGACTTGGAATGGCAGCTCAGTTTCAATGCGAGTCTCAACCGATTCGATTTGCTTCGTCGCAAGCGATGATGGCGGTCGCATTCGCAGTTGGTTTGCTTGCACGATACCAAGAGAAGTCAGAGACTGAAACCACTGGAGCAACGCTGGATGGCGGTTTGCGATCCATGCGCGTTATTGCATTGATCTTAGCTGTTTGTGCTGCGGTTGCGTTTGGTTGGCATTTTGATTCGATTGACAACATCAGTGGGCTCGACCGCGTTGCCTACGCCACTTTGCCGATGGCGTTAATGGGCGCAGCCTTCGGATTTGGGTTAATCAAGTGGGTTCGATTATCTGATCGATGGCGCCAAGCAGCTTTGCCCTTGATGCCGTATCTTGTTGGAACGACGGCAATTGCTGTTGGCTGGATTCTTTTCTCCGAATGGGCAATCGGTTTCGAAAGCTTGATGTCCAGGATTTCTACCGCAGCGATCGCTTGTGTCATTGTCTCAATGGTTGTATCGATTGTCACATGCATCGCGGCGGCTTTGATACCTGGCAACGATCCCTTTGGCCTGTCGGAACGGGGGCGAACGGCCTATGTCTATGTCAGCGAAGCGTTGTTGATCATGCTGTTCATGCATATGCGATTTGCGATGCCCTGGTTGTTTGGCGGATGGTTTCAGGCCATTTGGCCTTTGATGATGGTGGGGCTGGCTTTCCTCGGTTTAGGAGTTTCGGAATGGGCCAAACGGAACAAACGTGGAGTGCTTGCGGAACCATTGGAGCGAACCGGCATGTTGCTGCCAATGTTGCCATTATTGGCGCATTGGATGGTTCCTTCTCAAGTACACTATGGGGTTTCGTTGTTCTGTGCTTCGATTGCATACGCCTCGTTTGGATATATTCGTAAGTCAATGTTTTATTGGGGGGCAAGTATTATTTCTGGAAATGCAGCCCTGTGGTGTGCTCTACTGAGTACCGATTTTAAGATTACTCAGCATCCGCAACTTTGGGTCATTCCGCCTGCACTAAGTATGCTTGCGATCATACAGATACTTAAAGACAAGCTGCCCCGGGAACAGGTTGCAGCGGGGCGTTATATTGCAACTTCGGGTATTTACGTGGCCTCAACGGCGGAAGTGTTTATACAAGGGATTGCCGCCGCGCCCTGGCTACCGATTGTCTTAGCAGCTTTAGCAATCGGTGGGATTTTTGCAGGGATAGCGTTGCGAATTCGGGCCATGCTGTGGCTTGGCTCAATGTTTCTGTGCGTTGCCATGTTCACGGTGATTTGGCATGCGGCAGTCGACTTGGAACAAACCTGGGTATGGTACGTGAGCGGAATCGTGATGGGTGTGCTGATACTGACGATGTTCGCATTGTTTGAAAAGCGAAGGGAACAACTCAAAGGTTTGGTTTCAAGGCTTCAAGTTTGGGAGGACTAATCGCCTAACAGTCCTATATCAGCAAAGAGTTAAACATTAGCCAGCGTGCTGTCAGCATTGTTAGCAGCAAACACAACCACCAAGCGGCAAGATGTACGCGCCGGTGGCTTCGCAAGTGAAGTAGAATTGCGACGGCAACACCGGTAGTCAAGGATTTGAAACATATTAGCAACATTGGACTGGCAATGAGATGTCTGCCAATCGGATTCAGCTCGCGCATGGAATCGTCGTGCGAAGCCAGAATCGTCCAAATGAGGTCGAGAACCGAGAATGCGACGATCAGAGTTACGAACAAACACGTGTTTGAACTCGACTCGTCCGAGCGACCAGCCAAAATCATGCGATTCGGCTTCGGCGGTGGGTTTAGAAGCAACTGTCCAGTCGCAAAAACAACCAACACCATTCCAACTAGGGACAATGGAAAGGCAAAATGATCCATCCGCATAACGCTTTGATTAGAAATATGGTTTCGCTGTTCCACAGAATCAATCACATTCTTAAAACTCGCTAAACGCATCATCAACTCCATGTCCCTGCGCAAATCGGGCAAATGCATGCTGATCGACTTGGGAAGCACGTCAATGCTTGCATCACCCTTGTCGAGCATTGCTCCAATAATGCTTATCAGTTCTGAGTCATGATACACTTCAAATTGACTTTGCTCATTCGAAAGTAACACAAGCGAATCGGATTCTAGCAGACCGTAAATACGATCGGCTTGGCTTTGATATGATCCTCGACCTCCAGGTCCTCGGTTCCAGCCACTTCGAGAGTATCCTGATCTACTTGCGTAACGAGACTGCTCCGAACGGCTTTCAAGACTAAACTTTTGTTGATTAACAAACAACTCGCCGCTGGCTGATGTGCCAAGCTTATAAGGCGGCAAAACGAACTTTCCATCTAGTATCAAAAAGCCTCGCTTCGTGACGGGAGCAAAAGTGATTGCAGCCTCTTTGGACAATACTGTATCATCTTCCTCATCGTCAGCCTTTGCTTGTGAAATACATACAGAACACAAAAAAGCGACTACGCAAACCCATAGCCCTTGAAGCATTACGATTCCTTTTGGTTGATTTTTTCCGGCTCCCATTAAGCATTTAACCCAAATTTCATTCGCGAGTTTCGCTTCCGTTTTTAATATTGCCGACATCAACTGATAGTTGAGAATATTCGACCGACAGACTTTTTTATAAGAGCTGTATGATGCAGAGTTCGGATAGGAGTTCTTGGAAGTGATGAAAGGCACCATTGCGCCGCAACCGATGATTTTTGGGCGGAAGGTAGTTGTTACCTGACGAAGCTGATAAAATGTCTTAGTTGGTCCGGTAATTTACGCAATCAGTCAAGGAGGAAACAAATGGATCTGGCGTTGGCAAAACGTGGCGTTGAAATTGCGTCGACTTTAGAATTCGACAACGAAAATCGCATTACCAATGACTTGCTGGACTATGCGATCAGGCCTTTGGTCGAGTTGCTGAAGATCGCAATCGATATCGAATTGTTGGACGAGGACAGTTACGATAAAGTATTCATGGATTGCAATCACTGGAAACTCGGCATGGATGCAGTTGCCGCGTTAGCCAAACTCCAAGCGGACGACGCAATAAAGACGATTGTTGCGTTTGCGAACAAAATCGCGAAAACTGGTTACGCGCCCAACTGGAATTTCGAACGCTTTCCGAATGAAATTCAGAACTTCACGCCAAGCGCTGCGGAAACGCTTATGCAAGAGGTTTTGAACCCAAATTGGAACGTCGATACGCGAATCGGGATCATGGTAGGTGTTGTCAATTTGGCGAACAAAGAGGCGGGAGCCAAGGCGTTAATCGTACCATTGATGAAGCAAGGATTGGAGGACGCCGCCAATCAGCCGATTCGAATCAACACTGCCCTCATGACGGCGTCGATCGAATTAGGATTGATAGAGCTCGCCGAGGACATCGAACGTGCCTTTTCGATCGATCGAATCGACTGTGGAATGATCGGCAATTGGGATGTTGCGCGCAGAGACCTCCATGTCCCTGGAATTGGATTGCTGATGCCAAAGAAACCCTATGACAGCCGTGACAAACTCAGAGCATGTCTGGGAGTTGGTTGCTTTTCAAAAGTTCCTGTCTTTATGCTTAATAAGGTTCAAGAAGAAGAGGCTCAGGCTTATCTCAAAACCGCACAAACAGTATTTGAACGCTCACCACAAGGTAAAGCGGTTCTCAAGGGGAATGAGCGCGCTTGGATAGTCCAAAAGTTTTTGCTCCTCGGTGTCTATGACTTAGGGGTAACGGTTGATAGGATGTCCTTGAATCATATAAATGCCATCTTGCTAAGTTTGTTTCCAAGCAAGGTAATTCTTGAGGCAGAATATTTCGGCGATGCAATCGACATACTCGTTGCGTTTTGGCAATTTATTGATTGCGTTCACCATATTGAATCCGCTGCGCCGATCGCCAATCACATTGCAAACTTGAGGTCGGAGTTTCGCAATGCAATGTCAAATCCAAAAAATTTCGAGTTTGTCAACGACTTAACCACGAGGGTGCAAGCGGCAGGCATTGACATGAGTACGCGAGAGGGAACGAAAGTTACCATGAAATCTCAAAACGAAACCGTTGTTGGCTACCAAGGAAAGCCGCTTGCCAATTCATCGTATGCGTCGCAAGACCAACGACGAACGGATCAACCGCATTTGCTCGACAGTCAAAATATAGTCAGCTCGATGAACCGAAAACAACGCAACAGTTTGCTCGATAAGAAACGGAAAAACAAGAAGCGTTAACTTGAACGGGACTATTCGCGACGCAGCGGACGTCGCGAATTTTTTGCTGCGACTATGCCATTTTTGGACGTGCTCGATGGGACATATCATCGTCCGGCATTTCATGTGCAAACATCCACGATAGACTTGATATTCCTTTGCCCTCGCCTTTAGAGAGAACTTTGCTGTTCAGATAATTGATCACCAGTAGAGCGTCCAAAGGGCTAAGTGCGCCGTCCCCATTTGTGTCCACAAAGATTTCCGAATTGGACGTTGGTTCTGAATTGTTTCCGGCTAGGTTCAATGCGTTGATGATGGCCAAAACGTCGAGAGGAGAAACGGACAAGTCACCGGTCACATCTAGTGGCATACTTGCGTTCTGCATCACACGTGCACTAGTGGGAGTAAAGCTAGGCCAGTAATCCCAAGTTTGACTTAGCCAAGGTAGAAATAATGGATAAATCGGTGGAAAAGTAATCGGGTCCGGAAATATTGGACCATTGATGACTATCGGCGTAGTCCCCACACACGTCGTTGGATTGGTGCCTGGTGTGTCGCAACTAATCATTGGTTCCAACAGCGGGTCTACGATTCCTGCACCGATATTCACCGATATTTCATCGACATAAAGTGTTGTTGTTACCGACGGTACCAATGTAGATCCCTGAATTCCTGTCTGAAGCAAAATCCGGTAGTTGCCAGCTGGAAGCAGGACCAACGGAGCTGAGCGCGTATCACCAGGTCGAATCGCGACTTGGCTTAGAATGTGATTTTGGCTGTCGACCAACGTTCCCCACACAGCGACGTTTTGAGTTAGCTTGGATATAGTCTTTGCATTGATCATCCAATGGACCAATCGCGAAGTCCCAAGTATCAGACTATATTCAGCGATCGGCTTATTACCGCCAAGAACAAATGTCCCAACCTTCGTATTCACGATCGCTTCACTGCCATATTCAGCGAGAAACTCAAATCGTCCAATCTGGTTCAATGCCGGGCCAAAAGCACCTGTTATTGCGACGTAATATGTGTGATTTGGCTCAACATCATTGGCTTGAAGAGATAGTGTACCTGCCGAGTTGTGTGTCACTTGGAATTTGATTTTGTCCCCAGATTCATCGTAGATCGTCAACGATGGAATCAAACCATTTATATCCTTGGCCAATACGACAATATTCAAATACTCAGCATGATCGATCTCACCCAAGGGGAGAAGTTTGTAGAGCGCGGTTGGAAGCACGGCCGTCAATTCACCGTTGGAATTGTATCGGACGGACGATCCCAAAGTCGCTTGAATCGGAATCGCCTTTTTTGGATCGAAAGTGAATTGGGGAGATTCGTGCAAATCGCCTGTCGAAACAGGCCTAGGGTCATATGGTTCTAGTTCATGTTCTATCGCTACGCCCGCGTATGTCTTTTTTAGCAACTGGATGTCCGATTTCGAAGGCGCCATTCCAGGATGAAGACCACCCACAAACATAGCCGACGTAGGGTCTGTGTTATGTCCAAGTCCTAAGACGTGTCCAAACTCATGAAGGACCGCTGAATAGACTTGATCTAAGCTGTTCCAGTTTGCGTTTGAATTCAGCAAGATATCGCCTGCCCAACTTCCCTGGACTAACATACTGTGCGGGATGGCTTCGGCTAAGATATTGTTGGACAACGGAACAGCTCCGACTCGGACGTCTCCAAAGCGTCGATCACCTTGCGTCGGCCCGAAACTTCCGAAAGCCGCGCCCGTATCAACGACCTTATGAATCTGAGCTCCCAACGGTGTTAACCAATCGGAAAATGCTTTATCAAATGCAAGCTGCCATTGCTCGGAATCAGCAACTTGATTCAGCACGGAATGGAGGTTGCTTTGGGAATTTCCAAGCTGGGTCCCGTCTAAGGCAAAGCTGTATGTCAGCGAGCCTGGATCGAACCAAGGGAGTGCTGCTGCCGCGCTAACGGCGGACCCATCCAATGCAATTCGTGATTCCAATCGTTCGACGAGCAACCGCTCGCGACGTTTACGGTTTTGCTTGATTACTGGTTTTGACATTATGCCTAATTTGCCTTGGAAGCAGTTGGATTCATCTGGCCCTAACTTTGTGATTATATCGCCCGCTGCATTCGCGTTGCGAATCTAATTTAAAACTAATCTATTGAGTGGGAGAAACGAGCTTAAGGGCATTTTCTATCGCCACTTGGAAACGTGGATCATTTTTGACGTTCATAAGATCCGCGTCCGAGGCTGCGACAATTGCCAATTTGGGATCGGAAAGCAGTGCTTTGTTGAGCCATTTAAAAGACAATTGTTGGTGTGCCATACGATCGCCTTGCAGGATTGCATCCGTTACAGGAATTGCTGACGAATCGACGCTCAGGATCGCATAAATACCGGCTATCTGAAGCAATTCAGTTGGACCTGGATTGAGCAACACGGCGAGATTCGCGTCAGCAATTGCCAACGACGACTTACCACATCGAGCGGCTAGAATCCCGCGCGTTGCGATGATGCCAACATTGTTCGGGCGTAGCTCGGCCATGGTGGTCAATAGGTTGACTGCATCGACGGTTCGATTGAGCCTCTCGGAAAGAACATGGACGGAATTTTGCATCGCAGCAAAATTCGTCAAATCTATTTCAATTGCTCTTTCAAAGCATCGAAGAGAATCGTCCGGCTTATTTGCGATTTGCAAAAGGCCCAGGGTAGTCCAATCCTCTGCATCAATTGGCGTGACTGCCATTGCGAACTGTCGATCCGAAATGGCTAACTCGCGTTGCCCAAGTGCAAGTCGAACTTGAGAACGCAGAACCCATACTCGCGTTCCAACGGCAACGTTGCGTTCTACGATCTCATTGAGATCTATCAACGCTTCCTGAAGATTCTTTTCTCTTTGATTAGCGACAGCCCGATTGTAGCGAGCCGCTACCCAATTCGGATTGAATTTCAGACAGGACTTTGTGATACAAGCTCATCCGCCAATCGCTGCCAGGTTGGCAAATCTCTTTGCCGCTTGGCCAATAGCATTTCGCCGAGCAAGCTCTTTGGAGCTGCGGAGACCAGGTCAAGGCTGTGAGTCAAAGCCGTCGATTTAGCCGAAGCTGTCGATTGATCGACCGTAATTTTTGACACTTCTGCGTTCTGAAATGCAATGGCCGCCGAAAGGCTCGGATCAACAATGCAAGCCAATTTGCTCCACGCGAATGATGCATTCAGTCGCTTGTCTGATTTCTCATTGGTCATGGTTGACAAGTTTGCTTCCGAGCTTGCTAACGCATAAAGCATATAGCCAAGATCTTTCTTAACACCGCCGGCGGCTGGCCTTGAAAGCTTCAACAATAACGAGTGCGATGAAATCCCTTGCTCGGAGATGCCCCATTTTTTCAAAATTTGGATGGCGTCGTCTGATCCAACTCGCATCATTTGTTGATCTCGACTTGGAGCATGCAGCTTTGCAATGATGGAAGGAGATTCAATCGTCAGATCGTGAGCCAAAGCGATTGCGGAAAGTTTTTTCGTTCGTTCCGAGTTCCACAGTGTAGTTGCAATCAAAGCAGCGAAAAAGGACACGGCGACCATTAGTAGAAACGAGCTCGAAATGAAAGTCGGATGACGCCGCACAAACTTTTGTATGCGTTCTATCCAAGAACGATCAGGTGCATAGCGCAAAAGTCGATGCTCTCGAAATCGTCGAACGTCTTCTTGCAATTCAATGGCCGAGGAATATCGCACGCCCGTATCAGGAGCGAGGCACTTTAAGACGATGGATTGAAGGCTAGGGCTGATTTGCTTAAGTTGCTGTTGCATACGATCCGTTTTCTCCTCACGAATCGAGGCCAACTCGTGCATCGATAGTGAACGCTGGCTGTCCTGCGGAAACGGCATGTGACCGGTGAGCAATTGATATAGAATTACACCGATAGCGAATATGTCGTCGCTTGGTTTTCCTTCACCATTTGAATCCAATGAACGCAATCGTTGCGGTGACATATATGCGACAGTTCCACCCACATATTGCGGTTCTTGTTCTCCGCTGCGTCGAGAAAGATTAAAATCCAATAGGACAGGATGACCGTCATTGGCGATCAAAATATTCTCAGGTTTCATATCACAATGCGTTACGCCCATGAAATGCGAATAAGCGATCCCGTCTATCACGCCGGAAATAATGTCAATCACCATATATGACTGACTTTGATTTCCAAGAATCCTCGTGAGTGTCTTCGTTAGCTGATCTCCACCGAGTTCGTTAGACACGTCTACTTGTGCAAGTTTCGACCCTTGCGAATGCGATTTGTTCATTGCGTAAGATGGGACAGATCGATTGACATCCGCGACCTGGCATTCCAACTCGCCAAATCGAATTGTCGACAATCGTTTTGCGACCACAGTCGAGATCATTTTTTCTGACGGCTGGAGAAATGATCCTTGTTCATTCAGGTTTGCAGCCAGATCCGCAACGGTCAAAATCCCCAAGAACGGCATGCAAATGCAGTACAGATTATTCTCGCGATGAATTGAATAGACGGGAACGATGTTCGAATGTTGGAAACTCGCCAAATTGTCGGCCTCCAAAGTCTTTCGTTCTGTGACTTTTAGGACGACCAACCGTTCTGCCAAGTCGGGTTGTCGTGCCAAGAACACCCTTGCGATTGCACCTCGGCCAAGTTCAGCTAAAAGAGGATAACCGCAAAACACTTCTCCTGGTTTTGGATATCCAATTTGCACATTGGATTTCGAGTCGGATGCTGTTATCCAGCTTGCCGCGACCACACCGTACATCGAGGCACACTCTCTGCGCGAAACATTTGCGCCACTATGCTCCGTCAAACGAAAGTGTTCGAATGCGAGTTCATTTCGCCAGCGGTCTTTGGAGAATGTATCAATGTAGTGGTCAACGAACGGACTCGCGCCACGCTGACATTCATGGCTATTGGGCGATGAATCGATCCGACGTTCTAAGTCGATTCGAGCCATTTCGCAAATGACAATGTCGCGATAACGTGTGGGCACAGCATTCAGCAAACCATCAATTTCATCGAACGAAACAACACGATCTTTTCGCTCACGCTCAAAGTTTAGGATGGTTGCTTCGCATTCAACTCCCATGTCGAGCGGCTCTAGGGATGCATTGCGAAATGTAGAAGGTGAAATTGGCAAGTTCAAGTCCCCTCCTCCAATTCTTTTTTGAGTTGTTGCCGAAAGGATTGTAGGACCCGTTCAGTTGTTCGTCGCGAAATCTTGTTTCGGTCCGAGATTTCAACCACCTCGAAGCCCTGAATTCGGTCTCGAATGACGCCTTGATACTCTTCAGGCAACATTGAGATGAGCTCGTCGACCGTAATTCGTAGTATTTCCACTGGCGACTGATCTGTTGCCGGATAGTTGTCTCGAATAGGCTTCGTTCGAGAAGTATCACGTTTTGCTGCTTGAAAGTACTCGGACTTCTTTCGAATCTTGTTGAGAGAGATCACCAGAAATAGCCCCCAAAGTTCGTCTCCATCGGGCAATTGATAATTTCCATCTGATGCCCGCCTAAAGAATGTCCTGAACACAGACTGGACGATTTCATCTGCATCGACCTTGGCCGATAATTGCTCACTAGACTGCTTTTTGGTCAAGAACACCAAACGCTGAGCATATCGCGTATAGATTTCGAGTGCCGCGTCCCTGTCTCCCGATTGATAGCGATTCAACAGTTCCGCGTCACTTGTCGTGACTTCTGGTAGTTCGGATTGTTCATTCACTGAAGAGGTCCGTTGAAGCGTGATTCTTGAACTCACGGATTGTCGTATTGTAACCCGAGAGGTGAGCGAAGTGCATGAGTACACACCAAAGCAGTAGCTAGCGATTGCAAAAAACATCCAATTTTGAAACTTGGATCGATTGAGTTTACGAGTTTCATGCATTCACTAATCACAAGAGTACCAATTGATATCAACGTGCGCCAAGAAAAATTGCAATTTCTTGAAATAGTTGATTTATACGAATTCTTGGCGGTTCGCCTCGCTTCTATCGGCTTCCTTTATTCGACGAGCGATGAAAACAAAACGCCAAGCGTAGCAGGGGTGGCAAGACTTCTGATCGCGCTGAAATGCAGATTCTGAACTCTTGGGAGTTCAGCTGCTTATAGTCGCTCGACAATTTTCTCTTCCGCATGAAAAATGCAAGGACTCTCGTTCCCATGTCTACATCAATCATCCAATTCTTCTGCTCAAAACTGGGAAACCACCATCGATTCCGCCGAGACAAACGATTGAAACTGAGCAACATTCGACGAAGACACGCCAGGAAAATGCTCGTCGAGTCGCTCGAATCTCGTCAACTCCTGGCCGCGAATATCATTGGAACGGTCTACGAAGACATTGATCGAAGTGGCACACGAACGAATGGAGAGAACGGAATTGCTGGCTGGACGGCTTTTTCGGACGTCAATAAAGATGGCTCCTTAAACGTTGGCGAGCCATCATCGGTCACCGATGTTGATGGAAACTATCGGTTTAACTCTGTCGCAGCTGGCAGCTACCGAGTCGGTGTGGTCTTGCAATCAGGCTGGGTGGCTACCTCTCCAGCAACGACCGATATCACGGTAGGTACGAGCGGTAACGTTCGTGCCGACTTCTTCATGTTTTCCGGAGGCGATATTGTTGGTACCGTTTGGAATGATCTCAATGCAGATGGAGTGCGTGCAATCGATCCAGTCACCGGTGCATTCACGGACCCAGGGCTTGTAGATTGGACAATGTTTTTAGACCTGAACAACAGCACGAAATTCGAAGCCGGAGAGCCAACAACCACCACGGATGGAAACGGACGATATAAATTCCTAGATTTACCACCAGGCGATTATGAAGTCTTTGAAATCGTCCCGGCTGGTTGGGACATTTCACCGAAGTTTGACAACAAACAGACCGCTGCAGTTGTCGCTCGTAAGCAAGTTGTGACCGACTTCGCAAACTTTAGCACTTCCAATGGCTCGATCCAAGGGACAGCCTTCAACGATCTTAATGCGGACGGTACTCGGAAAAGCGATCCAGCCACTGGTGCGTTTCTTGAGCCAGGACTTGAGGACTGGACTATATTTCTTGACTTAAATAACAATCGAATCCCGGACGCCAGCGAACCGTCCACCACAACTAACGCGGATGGTCGTTACACGTTTATTAGTCTCAACGCGGGCGACTATGAAGTTACAGAAGTCCTTCCAACAGGATGGGATGTTTCGCCCACTCATGACCAAAGGCAAACCGTTGCTGTCACAGGAGGTAAAACAACCAACGCTCCGGATTTCGCTAATTTCACCAACTTGAACGGCTCGATCAGCGGAACCGTTTGGAATGATGTGAATCGAAACGGAATTCGCGACATCAATACACTAACTGGAGCTTACTCCGATCCGCCGCTGTCAGGCTGGCGTGTTTTCATCGATCTTAATCGCAACCGACTGATCGATGCTGGCGAGCCGGCTGCTACCACCAATGCGAATGGGCAATACTCACTCTTGGATCTGCAAGTTGGCGACTATGAAGTTCAGGAAATACTGCCTGCTGGCTGGGAAGTAACCACTACATTCGACGACTCCTATAGCGTGACTGTCCTTTCAGGCACCAACGCTGTTGCACACGATTTCGCGAACTTCAATGCAGCCGCCTCAGCCCCAGGCTCCGTTAGCGGGACAATCTGGAACGACCTTAATGCCAATGGATTGCGAGAGAATACCGAACCAACCCTAGCTGGTTGGGTCATATTCTTGGACCAGAACAACGACGGCCTCTTAACCGCTTCCGAACCGCAACTGACGACGACTGCCAATGGTCTTTACTCATTCAGCGGAATCACTCCAGGCACAGTTAGTATAGGAGCGATCCCGCAAGTCGGCTGGAAACCAACCGCACCTGCCACGAACAGTCGAACTCTAACACTCCGAGGCGGACAAAATTTGTCAGCACTGGACTTTGGCGAAGTGCTGCTCAAAGACTCGACCATTCGCGGGGTTGTTTTTGGCGATACCAACATGAGCGGAATTCGCGATGTTGGCGAGCGAGGCTTGGCTGGACTAACAGCTTATCTCGATTTGAACAACAACAATGCGCTGGATGTGGGCGAACCGACTGCCGTTACATCGGAAGACCAGTTCTATACGCCTTCGATCGATGAAGCAGGCAGCTATTCGTTTACGCATCTTGCACAAGGGACCTACACCGTTCGGCATCTCGTGCCAGCAATCCTAAGCGCTACGCCAGCAATCGAACTCGTCCATACAATCACAATCGTTGCTGCCGAAGATCGCACAGGTGTCAACGTGGCGGCTGTCTTTCGCCCGAATGAGATTCGCGGTGTTATGTTCGACGACGTGAACGGCAATCACATTCGCGACGCCGGTGAACCGACCATTTCGGGCGTTTCTATCTTCATCGATCTAAATCGAAACGATCTTCCCGACACGGGCGAACCGATCACGGTTTCCGGCTCAGACGGTTCGTACTCGTTTACCAACTTAAGTCCCGGCAAATACGTGATTCGATCTATCCTACCTGCCGATCGTGAACACACTTATCCGAGCACTGTCGGCGGCATACTTTGGCCAACCGGTACTAGCAATCCTGCCGTTGGGATCGTCAGTCCGACCAGCATCACGGACTCGCTCGCCATCGGTCAAAGCCATCGACAAATCGTTTCAATTACACTGCCGAACACGGGCGCGCTCACCAATTTGGTCGACGTATTCTTGTTATTCGATGATACCGGCAGCTTCGTCAACAATAGTCCGATCGTTCGAACTGCATTCCCAACGATCATGACTCAATTGCAAGCGTCCCTAGCTGGTATCGATCTTGGTTTTGGCGTGGGTAGGTTTGAAGAATACGGAAACTTCGCAGCGGAATATAGCACCGGTCGCCCTTTTGTTTTGAATCAACCCATTGTTGCGGCCAAGACAGCCGGCTATCAAACGGCAATTCAAGCTGCACTCAATCGAACAACGCCCGGATATGGCGGTGACCAACCCGAAACCGATATCGAAGCTCTCTATCAAGTCGTTACTGGTCGAGGCTTCGACGGTAACAACAACGGCTCAGTGCTTGATAGCGGGCCAGCCGGACTTGCTTCAACACAGATCAATCCCGGCGCGAGCGGTGACGTTCCATCCTTCGCGTCCTTTACAACAAACCCAGCAAATGACTCGGTCGCACCCGCCGCCGGAAACGTGGGTGGAGCCGGCTTTCGAACGGGTGCTTTGCCAATTATCTTGTTGGCGACCGATACAGGATTTGCTTACCAACCCAAAGGTGAGACGAACATCGTCGGAGTCAACGGTCTAACGTTGCCACGCACTGCGCTGACTCAGACTTCGCGAGCTACAACACCCTTCAATTCCGGAGCCGGTATTCAAGAAACAATTACTGGACTGAATGCGTTGGGTGCTCTTGTGATCGGGCTGGGTACCAACGCAGTCGCGACAGTTGACCCGCGACAACAATTGGAGTCGATTTCCAAACTGACTGGCGCGACCAATCGCACAACGACGACCATTGCCAACGGCACGACCGATCCAATTTCGCCTGGTGACCCATTGTACTTTCAAATCGCATCCGGTTTTGCAAGTAGCGTTGCCAATGGCGTTGTGAGCGCCATTCAAAATGCTGTCACAAACGTAGCAGTCGATATCGATGTCATCGCTTCTGATACGCGAGTCCATGTAATCAATCACACCGGAACCAAAACAAGCATCGGTGCTGGGATGACCGCTTCGTTTGATATCGAATTTATTGGCGACGGTGCACCACAGCGATTTGATCTCCAGTTTGTTCGCGCTGGAACGAATGTGGTCCTCGGTTCAATTCCGGTCATCCTTGGTACTCCGATTCCAGGAAATGGCTACGAGTACGAGGATCTCGAAGAGGGCGAAATTCAAATCGACGATGATTTTGGAAGCCACACGCTATCGTCTTCTCCTGCCAATGTTGCACCGTCGTTCATCAAGGGCACTAATCGATTTGTTCTTGAGGACGCAGGCAGCCAAATCACTACGACGTGGGCGACCGCGATTAGCCCTGGCCCTGCCCGTGAGTCAACGCAGGTCGTTGATTTCATTGTCAGTAACGACAACGCGACAATATTCAACTCCCAACCCGTAATTTCAAACACAGGCACTCTCTCATTTACTCCGGCACTCAATGCATTTGGAACCGCTGTCGTTACCGTACGGTTGCATGATAACGGAGGTGTTGCCAACGGCGGAGTCGACACAAGTGCTTCCCAATTATTTACAATCACGATTTCGCCTGTGAACGATGCCCCAGTTGCCAAAGACGATGTTTTGGCAGTCGACGAAAATAGTGTACTGAATTTGGCTAAGCCAGGCGTTCTTGTAAACGACATCGATATCGATAGTACTGTCGTAACAGCCTCGATCGTCGCATTGCCGACTCATGGAATCGTTATACTCAAGCCAGATGGCTCGTTAACCTATACGTCGAACGTTAATTGGAAGCGACTCGTTCACGTATAAGGCAAGTGACGGATCTCTTGATTCGAATGTTGCAAAAGTTTCGATCACGGTACGACCGATCAACGTCGCACCGATGGCCGTCGGTGATAGCTTTTCTGTGAACGAAGATACGCTTCTCAGCGTTGGAGCGCCTGGATTGTTGTCCAATGATTCGGACGTTGATAGTTTGTTGCTAACGGCTGTTCTTGTTTCGCGTCCAACACATGGGACATTAACATTCTACGCCGACGGCTCGTTTACATATCTCGCGTCCGCCAACTACAACGGTCCGGATAGTTTTACGTATGTCGCTAACGATGGAAGCCTGAACTCGAACGTAGCAATAGTTAGCCTCACTGTTGCGGCTGTCAACGACGCACCGGTTGCGCTAACAGAAAGTTTTTCGGCTGTCGAAGACACGCTTCTCAGCATCCTGGTGCCAGGCATTTTGTCCAACGACACAGATGTAGACAATTCCATATTGACGGCGAAACTCATTGCCGGTCCGACAAAAGGAACGCTTTCCTTAAACCCGAACGGATCCTTTACGTACTTGCCTTCGCCCAACTTCAACGGCGCGGATAGTTTTACCTATGTGGCCAACGACGGGAGCTTGGACTCTAACGTTACCACAGTTAGTCTGAGCGTTGCAGCCGTTAACGATGCTCCGGTTGCAGTCAATGATTCCTTCACGACGCGACAGGGGCAATCACTAACGGTAGTAGCTCCCGGACTGCTCAACAACGATACGGACGTCGATTCAACTTCGCTTAGCGCAAAGCTGACAACGCCCCCAAGCCATGGTGCCGTAACCCTGAATACCGATGGTTCATTTTCCTATGTTCCGAGTCCAACTTTTATGGGCAACGATCAATTTAGTTATGTAGCGAATGACGGGTTTCTAAATAGCAGTCCTGCGATCGTTACCATAATCGTTACACCCACTATTGGCCCCACGAAATTTCTAGTGCTCGATGCAAATGCGCAAATGGAGTTCAAATACGATGCAATCGGCAATCCAACCGGTACGTCGAACTTAGACGAAGAAACCGAAAAGGGGCGAGGGATTGCAGCAAGTCGCGACGGTTCTCGACATTGGGTGGTCGACACTGACGGTGTCATTTTCGTATATGGCCAAACGGATAAGTTGCTTGGCTCGTGGGAAGCCAAGGATGTCGATAAACCTGAAGGCATCACTACCGATGACAAAGGGATTTGGCTTGTTGATCGCGAAAAGAGCCGAGTCTATTTTTTCGCCAATGCTGCTACCCGAACGCAAGGATCCATGAGCCCGGCTTCATCATTTCCGCTCTCGAAACTAAACCAAAATCCGAAGGACATCGTTACCGACGGTGCGCATCTTTGGGTTGTAAATGACACCGCGACGACCGATTCTGTTTTTAGATATGGAATGGATGGCAAGCTCCAAGGGAGCTGGACCATTGACAGCCAGAATTCCTCGCCCACAGGCATAACCATTGATCCTAACGCCGTATCGAATATTTGGATCGTCGATGCAGGAACCAAATCGGTATTTCAATACGATGCCGCCGTTGGCCGAATTGCAGGCTCGCAATCGTCAACCGCTCGATTTGCATTAGCTGTGGGAGACACTGATCCGCAAGGGATCGCCGATCCGATTGAAATGATCTCTTCCTCCAATCGTGTGAAATCAACAGATGTCAACGATGACGCGATTGTTAGCCCACTGGACGTATTAACGATCATCAATGCAATCAATGCTGGCAGAATTGGCCAATTGCCACAACATACAGTTGGAATGCCGTATCTAGATGTCAACGACGATGGAGAACTTTCACCGCTCGACGTACTGAAGGTAATCAATGAACTGAACACCAAGTCAAATGCTGGCAACGCGACTTTGAACGATTATCGAGATAGTGCATTCGAGGATTTTGGAAACGAGGATTCGGAAGAAAGCTTCGACGAGTTCCAAGTCCTTGATGATGACTTGATCAAGCAGTTAGCAAAAACATTAAAGGCATACGTCAGGTCAGTAGGATAGGCTTCCAGCCTGTCACACACAACTAACTTTTCATTCCTTCGCACTGTGCGAAGGAAACTAGTCAACAATGGATTTCTATTCACTGGAGAAGTAAACAATGTCAAAAAGACACAATTTGCAATTAAGTAACAAACGCCTTGCAATGGAATCGCTCGAAGCCAGGCAGTTGCTGTCAGGTTTCGATTCCGTTGCGCCTTCACCGGCAAGTCAGCACGCTGCGATCGTCAGCACGAGCAACAAATCGCCCGTCACTACGGTAGCAGCAAAGTCGACGGAGGTACATTTGACCGCTGTGCTTGCCAACACGGTGAGCACCAGCACGATGACATCCAACGCTCAGTACGAATCGGAGACGGAACATGGCGTCGTTGTTCGCCAACTTGCAGTCAACGTAAAGGGAGGCACGCCGAATGACGTCATCAATGTGACGATCACGACGACTGTCGGCACAACATCGACTGTTCTTCCTATCGGAAAAATAACCGTAGCTGCTGATGGAACGGGACAGCTCAAGTTGTCGCCGACTGCTCCCGAGGTGGCTGCCAATTCGGTAATCTCGTTTAGTGTCACCGACAAAGCTGGCTTAACCAAGGTCATTGCCAAGGGTACGTTTGTTGCGTCAGTCGAAACACACGACTCGAGCGAATCTGAAACTGAACTCATGGCAAGTTTGGCGGACACGAAGAGCACTTTGAAGAGTACGGCTCAATACGAAAGCGAAACCGAACATGGACTGGTTGTCAGCAAACTAAACATCAACATCACAGGAGCAGTAGCGGGAGCGGTCATTGATGCAACCATTGATGGAAAATCGGTTGGCACCATTACGATCGGAGCAAACGGTGTTGGCCAATTGAAGCTAACGACCAATGTGCCCACAATAACCACAAAATCAATACTAACGCTTTCAGCTGTCACGAAGGCAGCAAACGGCAGCACGATTCTGACACCTATCGTCAGTGGAACATTCGCAGCTCCTCCACCGAAGAAATAGGTTTCATAGAGTCGATCTTGAAACCAAGTCTGGCGATGCTCGAACAATTTGCCATTTGCTTCCGTCGGTTTTCAACCGGCGGGGCATCATCTGTAAGCTACCAACTAGATAAGTGCGTCGATAAATCGCTGTCCGTCGGACTCGTCCGGCGGAAGCAACGTTCTCAAATGTTCTCCGAAAAATATTGGCGGTCCGACGCATTGTTTACGGCTACTTCTAAATGTAATAACCACAAACCATTTTCATTGGAGCCGTTAATGTGAAAACTGCAATTCTGCCATTACTTTTAATTACTGCATGTCTCGCAACTTCGAGTACTGTGCGCGCCAATCCGGCATCGTTGAATGTCGGATTGCCCCAATTGACTTCGATCGATCATGTTAGCGCTCTGTCTTTTTCGATTGGCAGCATTGCCGTTTCTGGTGCTTTGGGATTAGAGTCCCATGTCTATGCTAAAATCCAAGAGAGCTATGTCCAGGCGGATCTCATCGCAGAACGATAGGATTCTGGATCGTCGCGGTTACTGTTTACAATAACTCGTGTCACAGTGGATGCAATCTCTTCATCCTCGGCGACAATGATTCGGATTTTCTTCATGACTTGTTTAGCTCCATCTGCGAATATTAAAACCGGTTTCCTCGCACATGCTGGGAAATGGGGAGGTTGGGGAATCGAAAATCGGTGGCTAGCGGTCTTAGTAAAGCGGGGTCGAAAAGCGAATCGCCAAAATCCTGCAATCACCATCAAATCGAAATGGAATCTCTTATCCTATCGTCCGAACAATAGCACTGATCTCTCTTCGACATTGTTTTCTAAGTGAAAACTAGTCAGATGCAGAATTTCTAGTATTGGGTCGTTTGCCTATGATCTAACTGTCTTACTAAGGCTATCTCAAGATGAATGTGTTTCTCTTTGGCAATAACTTCAAAACTCGCAACGACATCCCGAATGACTGCGTCCACCGGCACTTCGTCCATCGTCTCATCGACAATTCCAGCGTCATGCCGACTCAGTGCAAGCAGTTGCTCCACCATTTTTCCTAACCGCTTGGTTTCCGCATGTGTCACTTCGATGGCCATGCGATACTCCTCATTGGAACGTGGATGCCGTAAGGTCACCTCGGACTGAGTCTGAAGGACGGCGATCGGCGACCTTAGTTCGTGAGCGGCATCCGAAGTGAATCGCCGCATTTCCTCAATTGCGTCTTCGAGTCGATCAAACGTTTGATTGAGTGTCTTGGTCAATACTCCCAGCTCATCATGCTGGTTCGTGACCACTACATGCTCTCGCATCCCGTCAGCGGAGATCCGGCTTGCCGCTTCGTTGATTCGCTGGATGGGTGCCAACATACGGCCTGCCAACAAGTAGCCGGCTACCAAAGAACCAGTGATCGCCAAAGGACCGAGCGTCAAAATCATCCAGACGTAGCTCTGAAAGTCTTTCTCAAGCGAAGCTAGAGATGACAGCGAGCGAAACAAGATCGGCCGAGATTCGGAGTCGCGAATCGCTAAACTCAGAAGCCGATAGCGACCAATACGAGGCAATTGCAAATCTCTGAAGACAGGTCCCCTCAGCGTCGCAGGATCCTCCGGCGTTGGCAGTTCGATGTTGGAAAGAAATCGACTTTGAAAAATCTTCTCTCC
Organism: Pirellula sp.; assembly: GCA_043744075.1. Taxonomy (GTDB): domain Bacteria; phylum Planctomycetota; class Planctomycetia; order Pirellulales; family Pirellulaceae; genus JBKCUI01. The sequence continues at coordinate 24,554 of JAYTVL010000519.1, forward strand.
ATTCTCGTAGATCTGATAGTAGAAATGCGAATGGGACGAAAAGCGTTTCTCCAATTGCTCCAACAGTTCTTGTCGGTTTGGATAGAAATGCATTTCCTCTGTGATTTCGTCGATCTCTTCCTGCAATACTAAATCCGCCCGCTCTTTCAAGTGATGATGCACCTGGAAGAGAAACAACCCACAAAAAACGGCTAAGACGATCGAGAGAACAAAACCGTTCCACAGAGTGAGACGCCATCGAATACTAAGATTGGTCATGGCTCATCGCCCAGCAGGATGCCCCCGGGTTCGCAGGTAGTCGCGATAGTCTTCCAATAGCTCCTCCAAACTTGCTCGCGCGACATTGACCAATTTAATCTCCATCTCCTTCGAGGTGCCGCTGGCTTGGCTGCCTTCGAGAATGTTTTGCTTGCCCGAACGAGCGGCCTGGACCATCTGATCAATGGTTCGGTCGCCCCTATGCAAAAATCGTTCACAGAATCGATAGGTGCCATCTTAAACAATTCTCGCCTTCTGGAACGATAACAGGTCTTCATAGCCACCGTGATCGGGAATGAAATGCGGGCTGGTCATGTATTGTTTATCCCTGAAATCAAGTTCTATTCAAATACGTCCTAAAGGTCGCATAGGACCTATCTCTTCTGATCCGGTGATTGCCTTCAGTTTCTATGCCTCGTTCGTATCATGCTATTTCAAAAGAAATTCCCTTGGCAACTGTACTTTGTTCGTTTCCGACCAGATACGGGTTGTCAATTCGATCTTCTTTTCTCCAGGACGTTCAGCATTTTCTAAGACCAGCCAAACGACTTTTTGGTCGCGTTCGGTTGGCGATTGAACTGTTGTGACTGGATTGGCACGGCGGACCAAATCTGTAAGGACGGTTCGAAGTGGCACTCCGTTCTGCTTGAAGGCTCGCACTTGTTGGTTCCGAGTAATCCCCTCTTTTTGAAATGCAGTTCCGTTAATAGCCATCGAAATAGGTACTCCACCCATGACGGATTCCGATACCTCACTCGCGATTAATTGCAACGCAGACTCCAAAGACTCCTGTTCAAATCCAACCGTGATTTTGGCTTCTAAAATCTCCTCAATGGACTTGGGGGACTGATTGGTAGGCGGCTTAGGTTTTGCAGCTATCGCGGAAACAGCCTCGTCCGACGAACTGTTTAAGGCCATCCAGCTTGCAACCACAATGTTACTAAAAGCATCGGTTGGAAGATAAGCGTTCGCAACCACTTGTCCATCCTCGAATCCAAATCGTCCGTAACGATTGAGTGTTCTCATCATTTGTGGATAACGCAATCCTAAGGCTCGCCAATACGGATGAAGCGTCTTGCCGGAAGACAAAACCTTTTCAAAACCGTCTGGCACTCCCAGCAAACGCGCCTTCAAGAACGCCGTGAATTTCGCAGCATCCCGGGTTTCTGATCCCAACATGCGAATCTCCATGTACCATCGGGGCTCGACGGTAGTGGTAAACGCAACTGCTTGCATTGACTCGTCAATCGAATTGCGAAGCACCTCCTGAAATCTTGGTTCAGACAAAAGAAGCTCCCGGCCATCACCAAATATAAAACTGGGCGCAAAGAGTACACTCAAATCAGCTCGACTGTCGGTCGACTTCAATAGTGCTTCCAGTTGCCGACGAAGCGGAGCTTGGCCACCGTTGAGTTCTGGCAGAGTTATAATCAGTTCTTCTAGGCCAACCACGACTCGCTTTATCATCGTAGGGCCTTCAGTTTGCATTTCATCCATAGCGATCGCAATGGCACTCGGCCGCGATTCATTACTCCAGAATCCTTTCTTTGCAAGACTCTTTGGCTCGAACAAGTGCAATGAATAACCAGGAATGGACTGCACGAGAGTATCGATAGCAATGGGTTCCGAATACGAAATCCGGAAAAAAGCCTGCGGCACCCCAGGCTTTTTGCTTGGATACAATGCTATTGCGACGGAACTGATTCGTTCATCGCTAAGCAAAGGAAGGCCGGTTATCATCTTAGTCAATTCGGGCTGAGACTCGACCCACCATCTCCCCATTCCACTAAGTCCACCACGATGATTCCATGCTTTGCCAGAAACAAATACCATCGCTTCTAGGCCCGCGGGAAACATCTCGAGGGAATACGGTAAACCAGCTTGCGGCGGCGCCCACAGCAATTGGCCGTCGTCTGCTTCCACGGAGAAGTATTCAGTAACGGTCTCCGAAGGTTTCGTTGACGTATGGCTGCCCGTGCCATCAACTGAGGGAATCGACGATTGACCGTTCGTGCCCGTTCCTCCTTTGCCGCCACCTTTATTTGCAGCTTCACTATCTGTCGTGGGTAAACTAGACGACAATCGTTTGTCCGGTGCGATTGATGATGACTGACCACCATTTTGACTGAGCAACATTATAATGAGACCGAAAATAAGACACGAACCGCCAATCATCGCTGGCAAAAGCCATACAGGCTTTTTTTTCTTCGATTTTTTCTTTCCTTTGGTCTTCGTCGGGACTAATGTTTTTTGCTTGCTTGAATCCGGCAAAAAGCCTGTGCCTTGCTTTGCGGAGGAGGCGATAACTGCATCTGTCTTTGTTTTGGAGGGCTCTTTTTTTGTCGGAACAGCGGCAACCTGTTTTGTTTTTATAGTTTGAATTGCAACGGGCATTGGGACATATTGTTTCTCCGACTCTTTGACTGCAAATTCGATCGCTTTGACAAAAGCCGAAGCTGACGAAAATCGCGCGGACGGGTTTTTTGCCAAGAGATGGTTTAGGCATTTCTCCAATGGCGCCGCAAGCTTCGAGGAGCCGAGTGGTTGATGCCTCAGGATGGAATGGGCTTTCGCCCACACCTGACTTGCCCCACCTAGTTCTGATCCGATTGGAGAGCTTCCAGTTAGTGATTGATACCAAACACATCCCAACGCATACAAATCGGATTGTTTGGAGTGCTGGCCGTTTGGTAGAGTTAGCTCTGGAGCTGCGACAGCGAGTTTCGATTCAGCCGTTCGAGCAAGTACTGAATTTCCGCTTGCTGAGTATGGGTTCACTGATGGGAAAAACGGATCGCGACGAAGAACAAACTCCCCTTTTTCAACACACCAGATTGCATCAAGGCAAATAGAGCCATGCACCAATCCTGAATCATGTATCTTTTGAAGTCCCGCTGCAATTTGTTCTACCATAGCTACTGACTCGGACCAAATTAGTGGTCGAGTGGTGAGCTTCGACGCCAACGACTGGCCGTTGAGTGATTCACAAAAACCTACGATGCAGGATTTTTCGATTCCTGAATAGTGCCACTTGTCGATCGACGGATGAGAGACGGCAACTTGCTTTGCCGCAAGTTCCAAACTGGGCGGCCATTTCTTAAGCTCAGGTCCCTGTAACTCGTTGGGGGTTAGCAGGTAACACCATCGCAATGCGTTTTTCGGCCGACTAGCATCAAACGCCAGGAACCAATTCGCACCAAGTTTTGACTCTAAGGATTCGGTAATCCGGTAGGGACCTAACACAATCGGTGTAGGAAGGTCGCTAAAAACTACGTTCGCTTGATAGGGAGTGATTTTTCCGAGTCGAATGAGCTCACCAGCCAGTTTGCTCGGATCGTTTAACAATTCTGGAGGTGCGGCTTTGGCGATTTCGATGGCCCAATTGCGACATTCGTCGGGCGACGCTAATCCTGCGTCTTGGATTCGCTCCCAGAGTTGGACCGACGTAGGCGTCACTGTTGTTGCCCTAAAACTTTAGCGAACATAAGGGGTGCAAAACGCGAATCTTGACAGACTAAGTCCGAGCCATCGGCATCACGACGTAGGTATAGCCATCGTCTGTCGAAAACATTGCTGGCTCTGCATTACTTCTGACCTCGATCGCAAAGTTCTTTTCTAAGTCTAGAGCCTTGAAGAAGTCCAAAACGAAACGATAGTCCATCGTAATCTTGACTTCCTCGCCCGTATAGGAAATTGGCATTTCGATTCGCGATTGCCCTATATCAGCGGTCCGAGCCGCAACGATGAGTGTTCCATTGCCAAACACGAATTCCACACCGCGGCTTTCCGGGTCCGCTACGATCGATGCTTGGCGAATTGCCGTTAGAAAGGGTCCGACCATACCCTCGATCCGTGTTTTATTCTCGCGACTTGGTATGACCTGCCGCCAATTTGGATATCTGCCTTCGACAAGGCGAGAGTAGATAGTGCATCGGTTGGTTCGGATGAGTATGTCGTTGCTGCGGGCAGCAACGTGGACCATATCGTCTTTTTCACTGATAGAGCGATCCATCAGAGTTAAGGTTTTTGTTGGAACGATAGTCGACATGCCGGAATTTTTAAATCCGCCGATCGAAGTCCCTGTTCCATGCATGCAAGCTAAACGCCGACCGTCGGTAGCAACCGTAGTGATTTGGTCGCCATCCATTTCAAAAAGGACTCCGCCAAGCTGGTACCGGGTGCTTTCATTGTCAGTAGCAAAAATCGTGCGTTTGACAAGTTCTTTGAAAAGTCTTGCGGGCAATTCAAAATAGCTCTCTTCGGTAAATTCCACAACGCTGGGAAATTCGTCCGGATTGGCGCGCGGCAAATGGAATTCTGAATGACTGCCAAAGAAATCGAGGGAATTTTCCGTGGACTCGATGGTTAAGGATTCATCGCTGGCTTCGCGAAGAATATTGCCGACTCGTTGAACGTTGAGGAGAGCTCGTCCCGGTGCGAGAACTTGAACGTTTTCAACTTCTAGTCGAATTCCGGCTTCTAAATCGGTTGCCATCAAGACAACTCGCCCCTCAGTAGCGTCAATCTTGATATTGTTTAGAACCTCTTTAGGGCTTCGGGTCGGCGCGATTCCAGCTGCAATTTGAAATGCGCCCAGCAGTTTTTCGCGATTGCAAATGATTTTCATATGGCAGGACTCAGTTCAAATGACTTTTGGGAATGCTAGTTTTGTTTTTTTGAACCCAATGTTGTAGCCTGAAATGAGCAAAAACTGTAGAGGGGACCGGGCATCACTGCACCGAAACCTTAGCCAATCGAAATACTTGTGGTATTGGAGTATTCGCTAAAACCCGGCATAATGCAAGAATGCGGTCGATCGCCGCGCGATCAGCCTTTATTTTTGAGAGGTGTGCATGGACGCAAACTGGCAAGAGACGTTTGTGGACTTCGGTGAAGACCCGCTAATGCCGTTCCCACGCACGGCGCTTTGTCGAATCGAGGCCAACAGCACTGAAGAATTGCGTGGGATGGTTTCACGCAATGCACCCAAGCTGCCTGGTGTTTACGGGATGCTGGATGCGACGGGGCGGTTGATCTATGTCGGGAAATCGAAATCGCTTCGAAATCGATTACTCAGCTACTTTATGCCAAACAACACCGACGAAAAGGCCGGGCGAATCATCCAGGCAGCTGAAGCGATTGTTTGGGAAAAGCAACCAAGCGATTTTGGTGCGTTGGTCCGAGAGCAAATGTTGATTCGGCGTTGGCAACCTAGGCTGAACGTTGTCGGTATGCCTAAACGCCAGCAGCAAGCGTTTGTGTGTATTGGAAATCCACCAGCCGAACGCTTCTACTTGAGCAAGCAATTCGATCCAGATGCCGCATGTTGTCATGGTCCGTTTCATGGAATGGGTAACTTGCATCGTGCAGTTGAGATTCTGAATCGACTCTATTTGCTGAGAGACTGCAATCAAAAGACCCCGATGATGTATTCCGATCAGCTGCAGCTATTTGATTTGGAATTGCGAGCAGGCTGTGTTCGACAAGAAATCGGCACTTGCCTAGCGCCTTGCCTGCGTTCTTGCAGTCGGCAGAAGTACGGCGAAAATGTGGAAAAGGCTCTTCGATTTCTCAATGGAACATCTATTGATGTTTTGGCGCTCTTGGAAGATCAAATGGCCCGCGCTGCAACCGGCCAACACTATGAACATGCCGCTCGAATGCGGGACGATTTAAAAATTCTAAAATGGCTGTCAAATCGATTGGCTAGTTTCAAGCGAGCGCGTGAGCAATATTCCTTTATCTATTCCGTGAAGGGCTGCGACGGCCGGGATATTTGGTATTTGATTCGAAAAGGTGGTATCGAACACGCTATCGCAACGCCAAAAAACGCTGCACATTGGCGTACTGCCCGTACCGATTTAGCCCGATGGCACGAACACTCCGAATCGGTCGGTTCTGGGTTCTTGCGTTACGAAGAATCAATAGGTCTAGTCACGACTTGGTTTCAAAAAAACCGCGACGAATTGCGTGAGACTCGAGCCGTAACTGAAATACCAACACGTTGGACGGAGATGCAATCGACGTTAAAGCGACGGGAACTGATTGTCGGTTAGCGGCCCGCCCGCCGCTTCGCGGGTTAAATAAATCGCAAGCCTGACGCTCATGTTTAACCGATCGGAGCGATTAGCGGAGATCGCGGGCGCTGCGAATATGCCACCTGCTCTAGCCCGCCAGCCGCTTTGCGGGTTAAACATTTTGAAGCCCACTGGAAAACAGCCTCGGGGACGGATAAGCTCAATGCAGATTCGTGTGTAGTCGAATCGCCTCAATTCCCGGTCCTTTGTTTGGAGTCCTTCCATGGCTACAGTTGTGTCACCTATCGTTCAGCCCAAAGTCAAACATACTGAGTGCTTTATTGACGGCCAGTGGCGTCCGGCGATGTCCGGGAAAACTTTTGAAACGATCAATCCCGCGACCGAAGAAGTGATTTGCGAGGTTGCAGAAGGGGACAAGGCGGACGTCGATGCGGCTGTCAAGGCTGCGCGACATGCCTTTGATAGTGGCCGATGGAGCAAGATGGATGCTCGCGATCGAGGCAAACTCATGTTTCGCTTAGCCGATCTCATCGAGGAAGAAATCGACGAATTGGCTGCCCTAGAAACGCTTGACAATGGCAAGCCGATTCGGGAGTCTCGCTATGCGGACTTACCGTTGGTGATCGATTGTTTGAGATACTACGCAGGATATGCTGATAAGATTCACGGTTCGACGATTCCGATTCGTGGAAATTACTTTACTTACACACGACGTGAACCTGTTGGTGTAGCGGGCCAGATTATCCCGTGGAACTTTCCTATGCTGATGACTGCATGGAAATGGGGTCCGGCTTTGGCCGCTGGCTGCACGATTGTTATGAAACCTGCGGAACAGACGCCGCTTACTTGCTTGCGCATGGCACAATTGGCAAAAGAAGCTGGAATTCCAGACGGAGTTATCAATGTTGTGCCTGGTTACGGCCCAACTGCTGGTGCAGCCGTTGTGAAGCATCCAGGAGTGGACAAGATCGCTTTCACTGGCGAGCACCGAACTGCCCAAATCATAATGCGAGATGCTGCCGAATCGCTGAAGAGATTGACCTTTGAGCTAGGAGGAAAGAGCCCCAACGTTGTACTTGCCGACGCTGACCTCGATCGAGCTGCACAAGGTGCCTATGTCGGATTGTTCCTCAATCAAGGCCAATGCTGTTGTGCCGGCAGCCGAGTCTTTGTTGAAAAACGATCGCACGATGAGTTCATGGATAAACTGACGAAGCTAACCAAAAACCGAAAATTAGGTGACCCATTTTCCATGGACACCGAACAAGGTCCTCAGATTGACAAAGCCCAGTTCGACAAGATCATGGGCTACATTGACAAAGGAAACAGCGACGGGGCCAAGTGCGTTTCCGGTGGCGAACGCTTCGGAGACAAAGGGTACTTTGTGCAGCCGACGGTATTTGACGGCGTTACCGATTCTATGGCGATTGCTCAGGATGAAATCTTTGGTCCTGTCATGTCTGTCTTGACCTTCGAGGACTGGGACGATTTAGTCAAGCGGGCCAATAACACTTTCTACGGATTGGCGGCAGCGGTATGGACTCGGGATGTGACCAGAGCTCATGACTTCGCTCGTCGGGTTCGGGCTGGAACCGTTTGGGTGAATTGCTATGACGTCTTCGACGCTGCAGCTCCGTTCGGCGGCTTCAAGATGAGCGGCCAAGGTAGAGAGCTTGGTGAAGAAGGCCTCAAGGCTTATACCGAGTCCAAAACGGTGACCATCAGTTTGGACATGTAGAACTGCCTCACTGTGCAGTACTTGACAGGCTATTGAAAAAGTTAAAGTGAGAATTGGAAAATGCAAAATGTAAGGGATGGATGTGGTGTTGACGTGTACTTAACTTAACTAACGTTACACTCTGGAGTAATGGTTTTGGGGATTGGGGCTTGAGGTGAAGAGGTGAAAATCTGGAAGAGCGAATGCCCCCATTCAACAACTCTGCAACATCGTCGGAAAATCAATTGTCACAGCCAAAGGCAATCAACAAAAACCCAATCAACTGTAGTCTTACTTCCACCGCTAAATTTTGCATTTTTTAATTCTCATTTTAACTTTTTCAATTCCTCGTCATAGATAAGCCTCGGCTTGCAAGCAACTTCCCGCGATGTTAGCGTTGTCCACATTAAATTTTAGGGCCCGCGCCACGCAATCACCAACCCCTATTTTCAATTAGGACAAAAGCACAAGCCAAGCTAAGGTTTCACGCCGCTAACAATGTGGTACTTACGCGATTCAAAAACATCGCATTCGATCAACCATCGTTCTAAGTTCTCTCGGTACCAATTCGGTTGTTTGGTCACCAAAACTAACCGTCCGCCGGGCCTCAACGAACGATGTGCCGCAGCAATAAATTTTTCGGCGATGCGGTAATCGCCAAAGTAAGGAGGATTCGCCAGCGCCATGTCGAACTGATTCGGCGGACCATAGATTCCGGTATGGTTGAGCTCCATGGTGACGTTACTGATCCCGTTTAACTCAAGAGAGCGGGACAAGCAGGAAAGTGAACGAGCGTTTGAGTCCACGGCATGTACGATAGCGCTACTATCGCGTTTTGCAATCCCGAGTGTTACCGATCCACTTCCGCAGCCGATGTCCAATAGGCTGGATCCGGGATAAACGTCTACCGCATCGAGAAGCTGACGAGCCCCATTGTCAAGCTGACGATGTGAAAACACACCGGGACGGGTTATCAATTGAATCAATTCATCGCAGTCCCGAAATGCAAGCTGGCACGAAAAATCCTTGAGCTTCTTTAGTGGCACTTTTTTGTCGATCATATAAACGACTGCGTCACTAAACTTGCGGACTTTAACGCTCTTTTCAAACCCCTTCATCTGTTCATGGACCCAACGATCATCAGGGTTGTCCACCGAAACAACCAATCGCCCACCCTGCGAAAGCTGGTGGAACATTTGCTGTAGAAAATCACGAGATAGCTCTGCTTCGCCCGAAGAAACCAATGTAAGAAACGCGAGTTGATACTCTTTAAGTGGCAGGTCTGACTTGCAAGTTAATTCAAGGTTTGTCGGGAATGCCATCGCAGGCTGCAATTTCTCTTCGGGAAGCGTCATGTGTTCAGAAGCACGAAACGCTTGGAATTGGTCGAGATACCAACAAGTAACTTGAGAGTCAGGGTTTGAGCGAGCAAACCATTCTGCAGCTTGTGCGCGACCAAATGAGATACAAGCCACCTGGAGTCGGCTGTTCGAATCAGACGCTATCTTTCGAAATGGTGCCAAATCAAGTTCTTTTACTATTTCCAAAAGCCTCTGTTCCTCGATGCGAGGATTCAGTCGCTCCGGAATCCACTTAGGAACTATTTGCTCTGAACTCGAGGCCTTCAAATTACCATTGTTTTGGGACAATTCGTCCAAAGTATGTGATTCAGTTTTCGACATGAACAGGTAAATAGCATGGTAAAAAGAGAAAGGAAAACAAGCGGCAGTTTTGTCCGTACAGGGAGTGCGAGGCTCACTTTGAGCCGCAACGCACTAGCGTGCGGGCTGGCTAGTTATCGCTTGCAAATCCGGCCCTTATGCTAGCGCTTTGAGGCTCCCGCCATACGATAACCAAGCTCGGCAAGTCGATTCCAATCTGCCGTTCGCCTTGCTATCGTAGGCCAAAGACGGTAAGTAGCCAACGGTCAAGTCTTGTCAATTCGCAGATTGTTGTTGTAGCAAGTACATGTCAACGAACAATACGGTTGCGTAAAACTGATAGTCAGCGTTGTTTTTCTTACGAAATCCGTGTCCTTCGTCCGTTGCCATCAGGTACCAAACTGGGCTTTGGTTAACCTTTACTTTCGCGACCATTTGTTCCGCTTCACTCAACGGGACCCGAGGATCGCTCCCTCCCTGTACTACAAACAATGGTTTCGAAATTTTGCCGGAGTTATTGAGAGGCGCCGTCTTTTCGAAAAACGCTGCCATTTCCGGTTCCCGTTCGTCGCCATATTCGACCCGACGGAGATCTCGTCGATAGCTTTCCGTGTTCTTTAAAAATGTACCAAAATGCGAGATTCCAACTACATCGAGGGAACACGCAATTCGTTGATTGTACTCGACGGCACATGCCAAAGTCATGTAACCGCCATAGCTGCCTCCCGTGATCATGACCCGATTCGAATCGATGCTCGACGAATCCGCGATCCAGTCCAAAAGCGAACCAATGTCCTTTACTGAGTCAAGGCGTTTCATTCCGTTGTCAAGTTTGACGAAGGACTTTCCGAAACCAGCGCTACCTCGAACGTTAGGGAACAAAATCGCGCATCCCATTTCGTTGAGAAAGTAATTGTTTCGGCCAAGAAAACTGGGGCGTGACTGTCCCTCCGGACCGCCGTGAATGTTGATGATTATAGGCCGCTTGCCCTCGAATTTCTTTGGAGGTTCATACAAAAACCCACTGATCATTTTTCCGTCGAACGATTTCCATTCAATCAACTTGGCGATACTTAATTCATTCTGGTTTAGTCCGCCTAACTCGCTTTCTGTCCAACGTGTTAGTTTTAAATCCCCGGTTTTATCGGTCCCGCCACTTGGTTGGGCTGGGCGAACCATAACGCTGTATGCGTCCGAGGAACTCTGAGCTGATGTAACCGTGATTGCAATCTCCGAATCGTCCTTTCGCCAACGACCGAGTGAAACGACTCCCACAGGCAAGTTCTCGATTTGCTTCTTGCTCCGAGTTCTCGTGTCCAAAACATAAAGAGCTGATGCACCTCGCTCGTTAACAACAAACGCGATTTGAGTACCGTCGTGCGATAGTTCGAAGCTCTCGACGTCCCAAGGTATATCGTTAGCCAGCGGCGTCAATTTTCTGTCATTGAGCGACATGATTGCGAGCTGCTGAAATTCACCTGCTGCATCGCTCGTCAAGTAAATTCCTTTACCGTCCTTGGTGTAAGCCGCGCCGCCGTATGCGATATCAGCATTAAGATCGGTTATTACTGTGAGCAAACCCGTAGCGACATCAGCTACGTAAAGATTGGTTTTGTTGATGGAGATCATCTCCATGATCAATAGCTTAGAATCGTCAGGAGACCAATCCTGAACTGCCCATCCACCCCCAGCGAGCTGCACCGCCATTCGATCCGAACTAGGACTGGCAGGGTCCATGATCCAGAGGTCACGGTCCGCCCCGTTTCGCCGCGTTGATCCATAGCAAATCAGATTGTGCCTATTGTTCCAAGACCAACCTCCATTTTGAGTTCGACCACCGTCGGTTAAGAGTGTTGACTCACCCGTCGCCGTGTCTTGCCGAAAGATTTGCCCAAATTCATTTCCTCCGATGTCTTTAGTAAACAGAAAGTAGCTTCCACTAGTCGGTTCAAACGAAGCGTTCCCTATCGGCTCATTGAAAAAAGTAAGTTGATACCTTGAGCCACCCGGCGAGGAAACTCGGTGTACTTGGTTTGAGTTAGCGAAGCGAGTCGAAATGAGCATCGCACGTTGCGTTGGATGCCAATCTAGGACGCTTGCCCCTCTCGCTTCGGTGTATTTGCGCACTTTGTCTACCAAGGAAACGGGAACGCTTGGAATCCCTTCAACCTTGAGATTGCTTCCTGGACGCAGCGTTACGAGCCCTATCGTGTTATCCTGACCAAAACTTGATCCCGAAAGGATTTCGCAAATTGCCACTCCCACAATTGTAGGTAAGACACCTGAACAAATGCGATTACGAGTAGATTGTTTGTAACTCATTCATTTGATTCCTTGATTTGTGCGCAAGCGAGGGATTTTGTTGCTGGTCCCTCGCTAATGCGTCGAGTTGTGAATAATCCGCGTTAGCGGCTACACGAAATTTAACCGATTGAACAAGCGGATCACTTCTATTTCGCAAGCGACGCTCGGACTAATTGACGGTCATTACGAGCGAAAACGCTCTTCTCCGCATAAGCTGGGTGGGACCAACAAACGCCTCCACGTTGCCCAAGTTGCACTTCCGTGGGTTCAATTAATTGACATCGATCAATGATATTCAGGCCCTTCTTGGAGAGCTTTGCAATGAGTAACTCGCCCCTTTCGTTGAACATCCAAACTCGATCAGCCTGACGAACCATGTGAATGGTTGCCCATCGAGCCTTCGGAACGGCGGTCAGGTCTTCCCAAATTCGTTTTCCTGTTTCGGCGTCCAGGCAACGGAATTCGCCGTAACTATCGGCACCGTACACAAATCCATCTTGCAACAAACATGTTCCAATCAAGGCATGCAGAGATTGCGTATTCTGCTCATCTTGTCCAACCTCTTTCCAAATGACCTCCGATGTCAGTTTATCTTTTGGGACTCGCACCATGAGTGAACCATCATAAAACGACGACACAAATAGCTTGTCGCCACTAAGGATTGGATCACCAACTCCGATTGGCATTTTCTTCGGTGGAAAGGGGTGCCCCCAAAAAACCTTGCCCGATTTCGGATCGACTCCGGAAAGACTATCTCCCGTCCAGCAAACCAAAACATCCTGTCCGGCTTGCTTGATCAGAATTGGCGAAGAATAGCCGGCGCGATCCGAAAGCGATCGCCAAGCTTCTTTACCATCCTTCAAGTGGAATGCGACCATACATGCTCCGTTTGCCCCAGAAACTTGCTGAATGACCAGATCGCCATAGACAAATGGAGATGCAGCGATTCCCCAGCCTGGCATCTTGATTTCGTACTCTGTTTGCAAATCGCGTTTCCAAATGACAAGTCCAGTCGTCGCATCAAGGCAATGAAAGTGTCCCATCGCTCCAACGGCAAATGCCTTTCCATCGTGAATCGTAACGCTTGCCCGAGGACCAGCGGTATAACTGATTCGGTAATCTGCTGGATAAACGTATGTCCAAAGCGACTTGCCGGAGGCAGAATCAAAACACAGGACCCGTTCCGATGCATTACGCTCCTCAGCAATTCGGTCCATCACATAGACCCGCCCCTCGGCAACCGTTGGGCCAGTATATCCAGGCCCGATTTCAACCGACCAAACCAAAGGCAATTGTCCGTCGGGGAGATCGTCCCGAATACCTGTCTCAGTCCAAACGCCGTCTCGAGCGATGCCTCTCCATTGAGGCCAGTCGTCCGCGGAACATGTTGGCGGCAACGCCACTAAGCTTAAAAAAAGAAGGGCGAAAACGTTTCGATTTGTCAGTTGCATTTGCGAATCTCTTGAAAGTGCTCTTACCAGGAAATCTCTGAAGCCACTGCTCAGTATATCCGATGCCAGCAAACTGCTTAACCCGCGCAGCGACTGGAAGGCAAGTCTCGCTTCATGTTTAACCCGCGCAGCGGCTGGCGGGCCAGAGCTGGCGGCTTTTTCGCGACGCCCGCGATCTCCGCTAATCGCTCCGATCGGTTAAACATGTGCGTCAGGCTTGCATCATGTTTAACCCGCGCAGCGGCTGGCAGCATAAGAAACGCCTCTTGTTTTACCCGCTTATCAGCGGACTAATCCAACGTCGTTCGATCAATTTGTGAATTTGCGTGCTGCCAATCTGACTTACTAAGCCCGCGATCCATTGTCGCTCCGATCGGTTAAACATGGAAACTACAAAGGCAAACCTGCCGCTTCAATGAGCCAGTGAACGAAGTTCGTGAAGTCGTATTGCTAATGGGAACTGAAATCCATTTGGCATCAATGGTTTGCAAAAAAAAGCGAGAAAACGACGAAATACGCCTCAGAAAACGTAACGAAGGCAAAGAACCGTACGTTAGTCAAACTAATTGCCTCTAACAGCTTCGGTTAAGCATCGGATTCGACGAATTCGGCCGAAAATATCTCCATCGTGTCGACTGGCACGTCGGAATACCCACCCGTTCGCGTGGTCGCTACAGAGCCGATTTTGTCTACTATATCAGTCCCTTTGATGACTCGCCCGAAAACGCAATAACCCACTCCGTCTTGACTGGCTTTCTTGTCCAAAAAGAAGTTGTCTTTTGTATTGATAAAGAACTGGCTGGAAGCGCTATCCGGTACGCTGGTGCGTGCCATTGCAATCGTGTATTTCAAGTTGCTAAGGCCATTTGACGACTCGTTTTTAATGCTTGTCCGCGTTTTCTTTTGAGTCATGTCCGGATTGAAGCCGCCACCTTGTATCATAAAATCCTTGATTACCCGATGGAAGATCGTCCCGGCATAATGCCCGTCCCTAGCATATTGGACAAAATTGCCCACCGTAATTGGAGCTGCTTCGGAATCAAGTTCCAACGTGATCTCTCCCGCACTCGTCTTCAAAACTACTTGCATTGATGCTGTTCTTCCTTCATGGGGATTTTATTAGTTGCAATTCGCTAGACTATTCTGGAATGGTGTCCTCAAGTCAAACAAACAAATCTCGACCCAATTGGAATCGAAAACTCAAATGCTTTCCATGCTAGTTTTCAGCAAAGTCAGTATTCTGAATAAGTCGTTCGTTGTATCGGCTTTCGTGTTCTTGCTCCACCATGCAAGCGTGTGTGCTCAGGAAAAGAGCGAAACCGTCGAGAAACTGAAATCTTTTCAAACAGTTGCCGAGAAATCTAACTATCTCGCAACGGCGGGAGAAAAAGATGTTCTAAAATTCCTCCTCGGACTTGACGAATCTAGCCCATTTGCATCACAGTTCCAGATTGGTTCAACCACCGAGGGGCGCCCAATCCAAGCGTTGATTTTGGCAAGTGAGCAACGTCCAAGCCTGCCGCTCCCTGCGACAGACGAACGCCTTGTTATTGTTCTCTTAGGCGGAATTCATAGTGGAGAATGCGATGGTAAGGAAGCGCTCTTAGCCTTAGCAAGAGATATGTTAGCCGACACAGTACCTAAATACATTGACAAAGCCGTTCTCGTATTTATTCCGAATTTTAACGCCGATGGAAACGAACGTGTCGGAACTCTTCATCGGCCTGGACAAGAAGGTCCAGATCGCGGAATGGGAACTCGCGAAAATGCATTGGGCTTAGATCTCAATCGCGACTTCATCAAACTAGATTCGCCGGAAGTGCGTTCTCTCGTCAGACTACTGGATGTCTGGGACGTCGACGTTCTCATCGATACGCATACGACAAACGGATCGCTTCATCAGTATGAACTTACGTATGATGTACCGCACAATCCAGCTGCCAATCAAGCTATCGTGCACTGGATGCGAAAGGAAATGCTCCCAAATGTCACTAAGGAGATGGCGGCCATCGGAATCCCCACCTTTTTCTACGGCAATTTCAGCGAGGATCACAAGCGTTGGGAATCCTTTGGACATGAACCTCGCTATAGCACCGAGTACATGGGCCTCCGAGGCAAAATGGGAATCCTTGTCGAATCGTATTCGTACGCTAGCTACCAGCGTCGTATCGACGCCAGTTACCGATTTGTCGACTCTTGCTTAAAGCAAATTACAGACAATTCAATGCATCTACAATCCCTTCTCAATTCTAGCGAGCGGGCATCGCCGACCTCTGTTCCTATCCAAGCCGAAATCGTAGCGGATGAAACTCCATCAATGGTAAAAGGGTATACATGGTCCAAAAATGCCACTAAAAACGCAGGCGAGCAAAAGGTTGTCGACGCCGTTGTAGAAAAAGTTAATGAACACGATCTTGGTGTTCCAACTGAACCAAAGATGAACACTTATCCAACACCGAAAGATCGAAAGCGCAATTCTGAAATTGTCGCGATGGACTTTGAGGTGCAATTGATCAATGTGGGTTCGGCCACCGTTTCGGTCGATGCACCGGAGTATTATTTCGTGCCTGCCGACAACGCTTGGGCAGCTGGGAGACTCAGAATGCACGGAGTCACTATGTCTTGGATCGACACTCCGACCGCAAACGGCATGGTCGCGATACCCGCCAACCAATACCGAATCGACTCCAAGAAGGACCAGCCAGAATTCCAAAACCATACCCTACGAAAAGTTACGGTCAAAGCAGAGCCGATCCAATGGAAACCCGAACTAGGTTGGCTTATTCCAACGCGACAACCTTTGGGAACTTTGGCAACCTATTTGTTAGAACCCCACTCCGATGATTCACTTGCACTTTGGAATTTCTTTGATCCCGGTTTGCAGTTTGGGGCGACCTATCCTGTCATTCGCCTCGACGGCAAGCTAAATGTTCCTGGTCCAATAAAGCCGCTTGGATTATTGGAGTCACCCTCCGTTGGATTCGCGAGAGAAAAGCTGACGCTAGAGAAAATTTATGACCCAACCAAGAAAGTGGCCTTGTCCGTCATTCCAACTGAATTACCGAAATGGTTACCCGGACAAGAGGCTTATTTGATACAGCGTGCCGGTCAATGGCATTCTGTCGATTGCCAGACGGGCGCGATGCAACCGTTTGACCGACTAAAGCGATTGGCAAACTCACTGTCAAAACTGAATGCGTTTAGCGAGGAACAAGCAATCGCGGTTGGTCGACGCTTCGATTTCTTTGACGCGAAGTTTGAAAATGCTTTGGTCGAGCATCAAGGAGATGTCTATGTTTTTCAAGCTGGAAACTATTCCGGCACAGGTTCACCGCATGATACCGTTCGCCAAATCACTCATTCGCCTGACCAAGCCAAAGAACTTGCTGAGTTGAGCCCAACGGGTAAGCATGTCGCTTTCATCCACAAGAATAATATTTGGGTTGCAGACTGCGAAAGCACGGAAGTGCGAAAACTGACCAACGATATTGATTCCGAAGTTCTCAACGGCAAACTCGACTGGGTCTACCAAGAAGAAATCTACGGTCGTGGAAAGTTCAAAGGATATTGGTGGAGCCCAGATGGTTCGATGATTGCCTTTCTACGACTGGACGAAACCCCCGTCCCGCGTTTCCGAATCGATAACTCATTAATGTTTGCCCAGATTCTCGAGGAGACCCGGTATCCCAAGAGTGGTCAACCCAATCCAAACGTGACGCTTCATGTTGTCAATATCGCGACGGGCAAAGTCCAAGAAGTTCCACTAAATGACTACGCTGCTGATGATCGATTGGTGGTTCGTGTTGGATGGAAACCGTCTACAGCCAACGAAGTGGTGTTTCAAGTTCAAAATCGAATTCAGTCCAAATTGGATCTTTGTTCCTTCGATATCAATACAAAGAAACTACGTAGACTGATCCAGGAGACTTCACCTGCTTGGGTCGATGTGATCGACGAACCGCGTTGGCTGCCAGATGGAAGCTTTCTGTGGCTGAGCGACTCGCCGATCGGCAGGCGTCACGTTTACCGAATCGGCTCCGACGGAAACCGAAGCGCTGTGACCCAAGGAAACTGGGATGTAAAATCAATCGATTGGATTTCGGAGGATGGCAAGCAAGCTTGGCTGACGGGCCATTTGTCTGCACCAATCAACACCGACGTCCTCAAGGTTGACCTCACAAACAATAGGATTGAGACGCTAGGCGAAGCAACTGGTTCACATCGAATCAGCATCCACCCAGCAGGCCAATATTACTTCGATTCCTATAGTGATTCGAAGACCCCGAGCCAGCTTTGGCTACGAAAACAGGATGGCAGCAAGCATCGTTTTGTTGGTGGATTTCGCAACGACCGATTCGACTATTTGAAAACAGGCGGTGTGGAACTCTTCGAAATCACTGCTCGCGATGGTTTTCATATGCAATCCATGCTTTACAAACCATCTGATTTTGGAGAACGCATCGAAGGGTCGAAACTGCCGGTATTGATTTACGTTTACGGAGGTCCGGCAGCACCCACGGTTGAAAACACTTGGACGCACCGAAATGATCTTTGGCATCGAGCTATGGCAGAGCAAGGAATATGTGTACTGCTTTGCGACAATCGGTCAGCTCTTGGGAAAGGAAACTCGGACACTTGGAAAATTTACAAGGACATGGCATCTTCGGAACTAAGGGACTTGGAAGATGCCGTACTTTGGCTTAAACAGCAGTCCTGGGTCGATGCGAACCGAATCGGCTTATGGGGATGGAGCTACGGAGGCTATTTCACGGCTTACGCGATGACCCACAGTACATTGTTTCGAGCCGGGATCGCTGGCGCACCAGTAACCGACTGGAATAACTACGATTCGATCTACACCGAGCGTTATATGGATACGCCGCAAGCAAATCCGGAAGGATACAAATCAAGTTCGGTTGTAGAGGCGGCAAAGAATCTGCACGGTCGGTTAATGCTGATCCACGGCGAAATTGACGACAACGTTCACATGGCCAATACGATGCAATTGGTGCATGCTTTGCAAAAGGCGAAGAAAAAGTTTGATTTAATGGTCTATCCAAACAATCGCCACGGAATCACGGACGCGGATCAGTTGTACCATCAATTTCAAATGATGACAGATTTTTTCCGAACTCATTTGCAAAGTGACTAGTTCGACTGTACTAAGTCCGGGATTGAGACCCAAACCCGCTCGTATGGAATTGGGTGGACTTAAGCTCTCCATCGAACTCGGGGATGGTTGATTTAGTCGAAGACGCAATCGCAACAATTAGCCGATGGGCGTTAGCCCCGGTTTTCGGGCAGGCAACCGCCGCTAACGCGGTGCGGCTAATAAAATCAACTAGCCCATCGTCTCGATGGAAGCCAGACTGACAAGCTAGAAGTCGAGGCCCGGATCCCCCGAGATAAACTCGGCGGCATTCATTCATGCCGTCGGCTTTATGCATTATGCCGCTGGAATCATGACTGAATAGGTCGTAATCGAATTCGTCATAGACAAGTCGAGCGAAGCAAAGCCCTACAGCAATCCGAGTGCCAAAAGGCGTCCAACTGCCGCTTGGGCTTCTCGAACATGGGCTTAGATTCTGGTGACCAGCCCTCACTCGCCCCTAGAACAACGACGCAGAATCTAATCCTTCATATGTTCGTTGCCTTTTTCGAGCGTCTACGCGTCAAAGTTGAACTCAAATTGGCGATGTGAGTTTGAATCTTGGCGCGACCACGAGAGGTCGCGACCGATCAATAGTTCGGTCATTTTAGCATGATGGGTGTTTTTCATTGCAACCAATTCCATGTCAAATTGTGATTGCGTTGCTAGATCACGAACACCTTGAGCGTCATCGTAGGTCATTAGAAATTCACCACTCAACGAGGCCGTAAGTTCGAACAATGCGGAATGATCTAAATCACAATGTCGGTACAATCGCGAACCAGCTTTTTTCCCAGAAGCAGTGTAGGGTGGATCAATAAAAAAAATAGCGTTGGGAGCATTCTTGTGTGCCGCAACGACGTCGATTGCATCCCCTTCTACAACTGTGAAGCGGTGACGAATTTCGCCGATGGCAGTAATTCGATCGGCAAGGGTTTTTGCGTACCAACGAGATTTTAGACCTTTCCCGTTTTCACCGGATTTCATCAAACTAGCGCCCGGAGCAAGTATGCCACCATGAAACATTCGATTCTTGATTATCGTCCGAAAAGCCATTTCTTCTATGCATTGCGTTTCTTTCGCAAGAGTCTTTCGAACATTCTGCTCCGTCACCTCGAATGTCAAAATCCGTTCACGGAGAATTGGATACAAGTCCGAGCAAATGCACTTCCAAACGGCAGCGACATCAGGGTCCTTTTCAACAAGAATCACATGATCGACGAAACCCTCAAAGGCGGCGGTAAGTCCGATGATTCCGCCGCCAACAAAAGGTTCGATTAGTATCTCAGGTTTTCGTACAAGACTCTTCCACCATTTCCTTGCCAACGGGACGAGCCAAGTTTTCCCACCCGGATATCGAAAGGGGCTTCTTTTGGGAACAGATGCAACGTTTACAATCTTCCTTGTTGTCATTTGAGCTATCCTTCCATGATTTGATCGAGAGTTGGCGCATCAGGTGGATTGTTGTCCTCTAGTTTTTCGTCCAATTTGTCTTGTAGTACAGCGATGAACTCGTTTATGTTTCCGGGTTCAGATTTCGTGAGTGTTGTAAGTGCAGATTCAAACCCGGTATAGACCGTCCGCGTTCGTTGCAGGCGGTATGTATTCGAAGTTTGATCGAGCGCCAAGTCATAGATTAACCAAGCCATTTCGGCTTTGCTTACGGCCACTTCTTTCAGAATCGGAAGTGTCGCGAAAAAATGCGAATCAAGAGCAACCGCAGACTTTTTTCCCCACGCATGAATTATCCCACCCTTGTAAAGCAGTTGCGGTGCAAGTCGCTTGCGTGAAGATGACAGGAAATCAGGATGAGGATAATTAACCTCTGTTCGCCAATTCATATTCCAGTTCGTTTCGGGCGATTCCATGAAACGCTCAAACGGTCGTCGCACGTTGCCTGAGATATAGACAGCCTGGATTTCCAACGCGCCAAAGTCGGTTATTTTCCCACGATCGTCGTATGCAACGAGAACCACATCTATGTTGCCGGCCGAACCGTCGTTTTTATCACGCAACCTGACTTCCGTTAGCGACGTCCAGGTCGCATTTGGCTTGAAAAAGAAATTTGCCGCGTCGGTAGCAATCGCCCACTCTTGCCGAAACCGGATCGGGCAAGTGATTCCAGTTTTCCCGTCATGGAACACCGAGCAGGTTCCAAGTGGATCGTTTGCCTTGTCTTTCGTACAGTTTGGTACTTTGTTATTGAACGGGCAAAGTCGGTTCAAACGGTGCCGCGAGGCAATTTCTGAATGGTTATCGCACGGAAACCCGAACACCTCAGAAAGTGGATGAAGGGGCAATGCCAGAGGTTTTGTCGCGTTTTGTTTGGGTTCCTTCTTAGCCATAATCGTAAATGTACCAAATCGCTCTGCGAAGATCACTCGCAAACAGTATTGGCCGCGAACGGGGGACTTTTCTTCTACCGAACAAGCGATGCCGTGGAAAGTCCGTCGACAAGCCTCTCCACTTCATTTCTTGATATCAAGGGCAGGTCGCCAGAAATGCTATACTTGAGCCGTGCAGTCGCTGTTGCCCATTTCAGCGAGCGTTCTAGATCTTTCTTTTCCAACCAGGCAGAAAGGAAGCCAGCAGAAAACGCATCCCCGCCTCCTAGTCTGCCGATCGGTTCAACGGGCTCAACGCTCTGCGAAATGCTATTCGTTTTGTCACTCGCCATTGCACCACGTGACCCCAATGTCATTACCGTTGGCTTGCCTTCTCGCATGGCTAACAACTGCGACATGAGATTTTCGTCACTTTCAGATTCGTTCAGTTCCCATAGGTTAATCGCATCGCGCCGAGGTAAAAACGCTAAATCGGCAGTCTGGAACATCGAATCACAAAACAGACGCGCCTGTTTAGGGCTGCAAAGAAGTGTCCGATGGTTGACATCAAAACTAATGTGCCAGCCAGCCGATCTTGCCCGTCTTGCCGCCTCCGCAATTGTTGCTCGAACCATTTCACTCAACCACAAAGATATACCGGTCACATGCAGCCATCTGGATTTTTCAGGTTCAAAGAGTCCGATTGGCAAGTCCTTTGGCTCGATCTTGGAATAGGCCGAATTCGCCCGATCGTAGATGACGTGGCTGTTTCGAGGCGGAGAACCTGCTTCTAGAAAATAGAGCCCAACGCGATCGCTGGCGGTCCAAATAATATTCTTCGTGTCGACTCCATGCGCCGCAATCGTTCGCTCGATGCGCCTCCCTAAGTGGTTGTCGGTCATCCTCGAAATCCAAGAAACTCTTTTGCCAAGTCGAGCTAGACCGACAGCCGTATTCGATTCGCTCCCACCCACATGGACCTGCAAATTCTCGGCTTGTTCCAGTCGCAAGTGGCTCTCCGGAGTGAAACGCAACATTGTTTCTCCGATGGTGACAACATCGTAAGTCGTATCGCAGACCTCATCCGTTACGTCTTTTGCGGGCGCTTGTGTTTGTATCGTCATTAGTCGTTCGCCAATCTGCACGCTTGCACATATTGAGCGGCGGCCTGCTGAATTCTACCCCAGTCCTGATTGCGTACTGCAGCTGGATCAAGTAATTGACTGCCGATTCCGACCGCGACAGCACCGGCTGTAAAGTACGATGCAATATTGCTCAAATCGATTCCTCCTGTCGGCATTAGTTTAAGGTATGGCATAGGGGCAAGAACATCCCGGATGTAATCTGCCCCGAGATTCCTCGCTGGAAACACCTTCACAATGTCCGCACCCGCATCCCAACTTGTCGCAATTTCGGTAGGAGTATAAGCGCCTGGGCAAACAACGATGTTATTCTGTTTGCAGTAGTCGATAATCGGTACGGAAGTGATTGGCGAAACAACGAACTGAGCCCCTGAATCAATCGCAAGTTTTACTTCCTCAAGCGATCGAACAGAACCGATTCCGATCACTGCATTTCCGGTCAGGATCGCATGGCTCTCGTCCCGCATGCGTCGGACCACCGCTGGAGTATTGGAATTGGTTAGCGTAAACTCCAATGCCGTAATGCCAGCATTGAAAAGTGCTTCAGCCATCGGTTTCGCCGTCGACAAGTCGTCTAGCCTCAAAATCGCGACCATTCGGGCCTTAAGGATCGTTTCTGTAGTCATCATTTATTGAAATTCCGCGATCTGCGCTAATCGCTCCGATGGGTTAAACATTGCAAGCATATAAAGTTGGAAAGATTTGCTGATTGTATCGATTGTACAGGCCGATACAAATGCACAGAAGGACGGTTCGCTCCAGGTTGGGGCGGCGAATCCATTTGTTTTGCAGACGAGCAATATTTCAGGGACGCTTTGAAATGAAATCTTTCGTATTCGGTTGGTTTTTTGCTTTGAGTCTACTTGCGAATCACGTTGGCTGCTGCTCCATTCGAATGGTTGGCGATGGCTGCGAAACGGGTGCATGCGGTGGCCTGGGCTGCGATGGAATCGGTGCTTGCGGTTCTCTTCGTTCGCGAATCGCAGACCGAATTCGCAGCACGAACTGCAGCTCCGGTTGCGGCGAAATCTATTGGGATGAACATATTAACGAGCCGCCAGTGTGCGATCCGTGTGGCTGCAACGGCGAATTCGAATGCGGTGCATGCCGAAGCTGTCCGACGGTATTGGGCCGATTGCGAAATCTTTGGAATTATCAACGCTACATACCATCCAGCTGCGGTGAATGTTCCTCGTGTGGCATTACTCCGGTGCAAGGCAACTCAAGCTCGTGCTCAACATGTGCGGGAAACACGCATTCTGAAAATGGAACAAGCGGTTACTCCGATGCACCGACCCAAACGGTCACCAGTCGACCTGCTAGCGGGGCAAGTGGCACAAGAGTTCCAACGCCAGCTTCCAAACCAAAATCAAGGAGTGAACCCAGCGTTGCGCCAACACCCGTACCGGACGCAAATGCCGTTTACAGGAGCAACGCTCCGGCTGAGCGGTATACGATCGGAAGTGGTGTACCTCAACAAGCCAAAAGAACCATTGCAAAACCTGTAGTCGCAAATACAAAACAGTCCCTACCAGGCAAGCCGCGTCTGGTAACCAATCCCCGCTAAGGCGATTGGCGAGGTGTTCGTTGGGTATTCATGCTGACAGTTGTTTTTCTGCGAACCTAGTTTTACGGCTCGTGTCCCTAAATGCCATGAAGCATTCACGGCCGAAAAACAAACACAATTATCCGAAGGCGATTGAGCAAGAGTCGCGACTCGAATTAAGCACGAGAAGCTTTGATCGTAAGGCAATGCAGTTATGCGCCCAAGTTCGGCACGCTTTAGAGTATGCCATCAGTGAAGCTTTGAACGGTGAATTTGGAGTGACGGTGTTGGAAGTCATTCCGGCTCCGAACACCTCACATCTATTGGCCCTTGTGCAATCGCTTGAAGACCTATCTTTCGAAGAAAGCATGAACTTGCAAGAAGAACTGAACAAGCGAATCAATGTCCTGAGGACTGCCGTCTCCGAGTCGATACATCGTCGAAAAACACCTGGTCTCTCATTTCAACTCGTTCCCAGGCCAACTTAGCAACTTAGCATCGTGCGGTAAATTAAAGTCGTAGTGGATCTTGTTAAAGA
>JAYTVL010000520.1:0-13059 GCA_043744075.1 Pirellula sp.
AATTCGGCCCTCGTTGGAGAATGAAGTGTTTTAGTATTCCCAACGAGTGTGCCGAATTTTTTCTTGAAATCAATCCCTACATAGCTTCTCCGCGTGATGTTCGCAGTTCAAAAACCTTTGGTTTTTGAGGAAACGTCACACGGAGTGTGACGGGTACGTTCTTCGGATTCAAGTCCAGGTCAATTATCGCAGGCCCGCAACCAAACTCTCTCCTTCTTTGGCGATAGCGCTCAAAGTCGCGCTACCCGCAGTCTTAGTCTGATAGCCAAAAACGTCTAATCTCGTTCGATCTTCGTCCGGCCAGCTCTGTTCAAGTTCCAAGCTCAAGTTGCCTTCAGTATGCATTCGAGGCGCTGCTATCGATTTGGCAAGGGATTGTTTCTGCAACACAAATTCCGTTAAGAATGCATATATCGCATTGGGGATCTTACGTCCTCCGCGACCACCCACGGCAAGGATCGCTTGCCCGTCTCTAGTGACAATGCTGGGGACCATGTTATGTAACGGACGTTTGCCTGGCCCTGGGGCATTGGGATGCCCAGGCGTGACGTCGAAGCGAGATACTCCGTGCCCCAAAGTCAATCCGAGCCCATCAACCGTAACCTTTGCGCCAAACGCACCGCCATGCGTCAAAGTCAGCGACGCAAAGTTTCCATGTCTGTCTGCACTGCTGAGATGAATCGTTCCACTTTGTGCGTTGCTCTTTACACGATGCTCGATCGGTCGCTTTGTTTCAATCGCTCGCGTTATTTGCAAAGCCGTTTCGCGAGCATACTCCTCGGATAGAAGCTTCGCGATCGGTACGTCGACTTGTTTCGGATCTCCGAGCAATTGTAATCGATCGCGCCAAGTCCAACGCAGCGCTTCTACCAACGCGATGGACCGCAGGTCGTCTGACAACGTTTCGAAATGCATCGCCTGCAATGTCCGAATCGCTTGCAGAACACTCAATCCGCCAGCCGTTAGCGGGGCCGTGTGGATCGTTATTCCGTTGAAATCCAATGTGAGCGGCACGGTGATGTTCGCTTCATAGGCGGCCATATCTGCACTCGTCACTAGGCCGCCATGCTTTTGAAATTGAGATGCAATTTGGTTAGCGTATTCGCCTCGATAAAACGGATCGACTGAGTTGGAATTTGCCAAGGTGGTCAGCATGTCAGCCAATTCAGAATTGCGAAGGGTTGTGCCAGCGACCCGAGGTGAATCACCATCGAAGTAGAGTCTGCGAGACCCCGGATCTTTGGAAAACTGAGCCGCAGACGTTTTGATGGCGGTGGCTAACGATGAGGACAGAGCAAACCCATCCCGCGTTAGCGCGATCGCCGGCTGCAACACGTCTCGCAAGGACCATGTCCCTCCAGTTTTCAATGTTAGCGCCAGTCCAGCCAAGATTCCGGGCACGCCAGCTGCGAGCCAGCCAAACTCGTTGACACGGCCAACTACGTTTCCTTTTTTATCAAGTTGAAACGTGTCCTCGCGCATGGCGGATGGAGCTGATGAATTGAAATCGAGCGAGATGACTTTGCGACCACCCTCAATGGCAATCGTTGCCGTACCGCCATACCCACCAATGCCCGTATGGGCTAAAGCAGTTACAGCAGCGGCGAACGATCCTGCAACAATCGCATCGACGGCATTGCCTCCGTTCCGAAGTACGTTGCCACCGACTCGTGTAGCCTCAGGGTCTCCGACGACTTGGCCTAAATTGGCATCTCCGTCCGCCGAATGCGACATTGGGAAACGCATTGACCCGAGCGCTGTGGCCGCAATGCTTTTACAGATCCATTTGCGTCGATTTTGTTTTGTCATTTAGTCATTCCGAATGGTGTCGATTGGAAACCGCTATTTTGTTTTGTTGGGTGACGTCTCCCCATTGGCCAAGGGCAAACTCGCGACGAAAAGGCCTTGGATAACCCGTGTCATATGCGGGATTTCAAGTCGATCCCATTCGTCGTCAGGTTGATGGTAGTCCGAATGCAACGAACCTGCTGAAAAGCTATGTGCGATGACCCCTTTTTGGACAAAGGACCAATTGTCGCTGGCTCGATACAACATTGCACTGTGTTTCGGATGATCGAAGATCTCGACTCCAAATGGGAGTGACGCATTGTTCATGATGACGCCAAGATCCGATTCTTGCCAGCCAGTCATCCAAATCTTGTTTCGAGCTCCTGGCTCAGGTCGACCAATCATTTCAATGTTGACATTGGCCCGGATATTTTCCAAGGGCCAAGCCGGAGTCTCTACGAATTGCTTGGAACCTAAGAGCCCAGACTCCTCCCCCCAAAAAGTCATGAAGAGCAATGACCTTTTGGGTTTGGGCATCTTAGCGAACGCATCCGCCAACATGACAACCGCTGTTACCCCGGAAGCGTCATCGTCCGCTCCATTGTAGATCCCATCCCCAGCGATCGGTTTTGTGCCTAGGTGGTCGAGATGGGCACTGAATAAAATGGCTTCCTTCGAAAGCACGGGATCGGTTCCCTTTAATAAACCAATGACGTTGCGCATCGATGATTCGGAAACGATTTGGGCTGGAAGTTCGAGTTGGATGGATGTTGCGGACAGTGCGGTTTCGGGGACGAGCAAAACAGGGATCGCAAAGCGAGATCGAGGAGTTTCAGCACGAGGTTTTTCCTGAGCCTCCCGAGCTAGTCCGATCAAATCGCTATCAGTAGCAACGCCCAGCAAAAGAACCTTGGCTCCGGCCACTTTCAGAGTGCTGGTCATGCGAGCAACTTGCGACAGGATGCGAGCTCCTTTAGCGTTGCCCGCCATCATGCCACCGACTGCACCTTCTAAGCCAGTAGTGGGCAGTTCACTTGCTAAGTCAATTTTTACGAGTCTGCCAGAATACGAAACAAGTTTGGTATCTCCTGCCAAGAGTCCAAAGTGTACAAAGGGTTGCAAATCGGAGCCAAGCAACTTTACCGGCCCACTTGAAGTCTTGGTCAATTGCATCATAGTGACGTGATAGAAATCACCGTCCGCGACCGAACCATCTAAGCCAGCGCCTTGAAATCGTGACGCAACGTACTTCGCTGCTATGTTGAATTCGGAAGAACCGGTAGCTCTTCCGGCGAGCTCATCGCTAGCAAGAAATGAAATCGTGGCGGTCACCCTGCCTTCTGTAATCTCAGCAAGTCCTCGCTCTATGGTCGGATTGGAAGCATCCTGCCAACCAAAAACCATGGCTGACGACACGAATAGAAATGCAAAACCGATTGAAAAAAACTGGCAATGATTACGAACCATGAATTTGGGTTTCTTAAGGTGTGTCGTAAAATCGATAATTTTCTAAGTAGGTCCTGCCTGCCGGGCAGGACTTCAGCCGCAAAGTCCCGCCCGGCAGGCGGGACCTACTCTAAGCAATGCGGGCAATACAACTAGATTTCCTAGCAGCCCACCAACCATACTAATCGAAGCCGTTGTGCCAAATACGACCGTCGGTAGGAAATTGCTCATTGCTAACGATCCAAAACCAAGGACCAACGCGAAAGTAGAAAGCAGAATGGCCATCCCAATTTCAGATTGGGCCGCCGTCAAGGCGTCGTCGAAACTCCGGCCATCTCGGCGCTCACGTTGAAAACGAATCAAATAATGAAGCGATGAATCAACGCTTAACCCCATTGAGACGGCCGCAATCATCGCGGCACCCAAATTAACTCGAGTTCCAGTCCATCCCATCCATCCAAGGATACAGAGACTAGGCAACGCGTTCGGCAATATCGTCAACGATGCCATCCAAGGGCTTCGAAGTGCAATCGACATAGCGATCCAAATCCCAAAAGTTGCAATCGCAAAGCATCGCCATTGGTCAGCCACTAAGCTTGAAACCAATCTCGACAAGAGTACGTAATAACCAGAGACAGTCGCCTTCGAATAAGTCGTTCCTGTCTGACGGCCTGAGTATTCATCATCATCTTCAAAAATTGCAACCCATTTCTCTGATCGAATCGCCTCATCGACCGTCCGCCTGACTTCTGCAATCAGTTGCTCCTTTTGGGCCGCTTCTGCTTGTTCACGAGATCGCAGCATGATTCGCAAAAAGCGTTTCCTGGAAAGTAGGTCCAGCCTGCCGGGCTGGACTGAGTCAGGTCTGGAAAGTAGGTCCAGCCTCCCGGGCTGGACTGAGCCAGGTCTCGAAATGAGCGTGTCCACGAAGCTCCCCATCACTTGTTGCATTCCCAACAGTCTTGCCTCAATCGACAATGGACCTAGTATCGGTGACGAACGAGAAGCCTGATCGATATCTGCAAAACTCACCACCTTGGTCAATCGCAATGGCTCTACCCCCGGTATTTCAATAGAACGCAACCTCGTTTCAAGTTCCAAAACTAGATCCAAATAGCGTTGAGACAGTACTTTCGGGGCGGGCAAAATAATGTCCCAAACTCCAGCACCGCCCAATTCATTCTCAACCGCCCGGTACGCTACCACAAGCGGTGCGTCCGATCGGAAGTTCTTGATGAAGTCGGTTTCCACCTTCAAACCAACAGAACCAAAGACTGCAATCGCGCAAACGACAATCGAGGCAAAAGAAACAACAGCAGGCCATCTGTTTACGCAATTCAGAATCCACAACAAACCCTTTCTCAAACGCTCATCGCCAGGTATTTCGAACAGCTTATACGAGAGGCCCAAGTATTTGGCAAATCGCTCGGGAGCAATTGACAGCAACGCCATGGCGGGGACCAATGCAAAGATCCCGACAAGTACTACCAGCGACGCAATCGCCATCATGCACCCATAGTCTTGCACTGGTCCCACTTTTGCGAAGGCCAAAGACGCAAACCCAATTGCATCGGTAACACATGCCCAAACGATGGGCCGCCACAATCCTCGCATCGACTGCTGCAAGGCCATTTCAGGCACTGGCATGGATTTCATCATCTGTTGGTATCCAAGCATCCAATGCATTGTGGTCGCAACACCGATTACTGTAATGATGGATCCAAGCATCGATGACACCATCGTCAAGTCCCACGCAAACCACGCTAATAGACCCCTAGTCACAATGAGCGACCACTGCACAACTGCAATCGAGATGATCGCCCAACGCAAGGATCGAAATCCGATGAGGATGAGCAACGCGAGGCTAACGGCTGAAACGAAGCTCAATCTTATACCGTCTTGATCAATCTCGTCGAACCCCTCCTCGACCATCACGGGTTGTCCAACGAGCATCGCACTGTCCAACCCATCGTCAGTGAGTGCATGTCCTGTTTTTCGGAGGCTAACAAGCGTTTCCTTGATAGCAACCGTGGTTTGGTTGGCGGGTTTCAAGAGGCAGGCAATAGCGACCAGTGTCCCATCGCGGTTATGCGTTTGTCCCTCGAAGATCGCTTTGAATTCGTTCGCAATCTCGCTTTCGTCGTCTAACAAAACATGGTGAGGTCCTTTTCTCTCTGGCCGGCTAAAAAAGGAAAACGGTTGGTCCAAATGCCCCAGCATTTGATCAACCTTGGACAAGTCCATGGCAATAGCGATACCCGGGATTGCTTCGATGCGTTCTCGAATTTTTTGAAGCCGTTCCAATCCCTTACCGTCCTTTGCCCAAAGGTTTTCATCGCGATACGCAAAAACCACAAGATCGGAAACCATGAATTTCGAATGCAAGAATTCAAAGTCCGTTCGAGTTGGATCATCAGCAGCAAACATGCGATGCAACGATCGGTCGAAACGAAGTCGTTTTGATGCGGGCCACGCTGCGACGAGCAACAGAATACTGATCGAGAACCAAATCCATCGCCAGCGAATCATTAGGAATCAGGTTCCAATAGGAATGCGCCGCGGCGTATGGAAAGTGCGGACATCAATGCAATGCATCCCAGCCCGTCGCGCCGCTTCGACGCCTAGATCGGCATCTTCGAACACGACGCAATGCTCCGCCGCAGTTCCGAGCCTACGAGCCGCTTCCAGAAACACGTCCGGTTCCGGTTTGTGTTTGGACGTGTCCTCCGCAGTCACGATAGCATCAAACCAATCGTGCATCGCCATGTGCTGTAACTGCCTCAAAATGACCGGTAGAAACCCACCGCTCGCCACCGCAATCGGCTTCACGCCACGATTTTGGCGAACGATCTCCACCACTGCCTCGATGGGAACCAACCGTTCGATCTTGTCGAGAAACGCTTGTTCCTTTTCGTAAGCGACAGCGACGGCATCGAGTTTGAACCCTTGTTCGCTTGCAAGTATCTCGATGATGCGATCACTTGGAACGCCCCCTAGTGAGTAGAACCGATCCTCGGGAAAGGAGATTCCGTAACGATTCATGGTCTCGTGCCAAGCGACATAATGCAATGGCATGGAGTCGACCAAGGTTCCATCGCAATCAAAGATTATCGCCTTGCTGTTCTGAACCAGATTCAATTCTCTAGGATTCAATCTGTTCACTTTCGACAACATGTTTCCAAAGGTCATGCGGCAATAACGGACGAGCCAACCAACCATCAATGCGATAACTATTGGACAGTTCCAAGTGCTCCATGGCATTGATGGAAACGCTTGTCATAAAAATCTTGGCGTTATCCAGTCGGTGATTGGCTCGTATTGTTCTCACCAATTCCAATTCGTCAAACGCCATTGAGCTTCCGTTGCAAACCACATAGTTAAAAGGTTCATTAGATGTTATGGCGCGCAACGCTGTCTTTTGGCTGTTTACCGTGCACATCTGGCAACCGTGGAATGTTCCAACTGGGAATGAAAGCCCGCTGGGATTGCTCGGCTCGTTTACCACGAGAATCTGAATGGGATTCGCCGATCGATTGGTTTGGTATCGCGTAATCGGTTCCGACACGATTTCTGGACTTGAGTGTGCAAATCTGCTCGGCGAAACGCTTACCCCGTTGAGCCAATCGGAGTCCAAATGAGCGATATCGTTTAGTATATCCCCTAGCACTTGATCGGCGCCTTTTTCATCGCCAGCAGCACGGCGCTGCTGAAACAGGTGCAGGCTGGCTTTGATGTCGGCCAAACGTTGCGAAAACTGCAGAACGGGCAGTTCGTCTTCAGGTGCATCATTTAGTTCGTAGCTGTCAGATTGGACGGAATGATTGCCAGCTGTAGATGCGGGAGCATTGCTACTGCGAGATGACATGGCAAGTTCACCTCGCATGATTTCGACACTTCGCGGCGCTTCGATGCCGATTTTGGCGACGCGACCGTTCACGTCGAGAATGCGAACGGTGATTCCACAATTTGGAAATACGATAGACTGATTTGATCGGCGACCTAAGATCAACAAGATTGAGACTCCATTCTTGTGCAGATAGATGTATGTTATTTTGAACTCGCCAACTAGTTTAACGCGACTGGAGCAACCCGTGTTCTAGTCAAAAAACTTTTTTTGTCAGTGCTTTCGCTAGCAAAACATAGCCTTGAGGTGCCGAAGGTGAAGCGGATGCTCTTAGTCGAGCGGCAGACAGAAAGGTCAATGGCACTCACATTGTAAATTTTGAGCCTCAATGCGCTAGCATGAGGGCCGGATTTACAAGTGATTTCTAGCCTTCCGGCCCGCACACTAGCGAGTTGCGGCTCAAAGTGAGTGCCATTTGACAGAAAGGTACCAGGCCACTGGGTGAAGCCACCGGGTGACACGCTCATTCTCGAAATCCCATCAGGGATGTAAACTCAAGATACGAGCGATGGGCGTGGATTTGTGGTCCAACGTATACACTTACACTTCACACGCCCGAGCGTGCCACCCAATTTACAGGTGGATTTCAAGCTGCCCTCGCCCTATCAAGAATGTCTTGCCGACACGGCGGCGGCAATAGGCCCTAGATCGTTGACAAAATCGGCTAAACAGATCAATCTGGATGGAGATCCTGCCCGGCAGGCAGGACCTACTTTGCTTCTTTACAAACAATCTTGATTTTATGATCTCTAACGTTGGTCGACGTCTCGGTTCGTTCGCTCTGGCGACGATTTGGTTTGCATCATCTCTGCAGGTTTTCGCCGACAGTCCAACCGGGGTCTATCGCGGGGAATGGAGGAGCGGCTCAACGGGACATCGAGGTCCAATGCGAGCTGTGGTACAACCTAGAGCGGACGGCAACTATCAAGCGAGATTTACTGGGCGGTTCGCGTTGGTCATTCCCTTTGCTTACAGAGCTACGCTTCAACCTTCTCAAGACGCTTTTGGAAATACCTATCTCAGCGTCGAGAAACCGCTTGGGCCGATTTTGGGAAGCTATCGAATGACGGCTCAAGCCAACGAGAACGGGTTATCCGGCAATTTTCAAGCCGCTGGCGACAAGGGTTCGATTCAGATGAAACGCATCCGCTAACAATCTATGGCACGCACAACGCAACGTGTGCATTTCGTCGGTCACGCTGACAATCTCTTGGCTGGGATCGTGGAGCTTCCGACTGGTATGCCGCAGGGTTTTTTGCTTTTTTCACACTGCTTCACTTGCACTAAAGACCTCAAGGCAATTGTAAGGATCAGCAGAGGGTTGGCCGACCGAGGTTGGGGTGTCCTACGTTATGACTTTTCCGGACTGGGAAACAGCCATGGAGATTTTAGTGGAACTAACTTTACAACGAATCGCGTAGATCTAGGCTCCGCAGTCGCCTTTTTGGCCCGAGAGTACCAACCGCCGGCGTTCCTGATCGGCCATAGTTTTGGCGGTGCAGCGAGTTTGTCGATGGCGATGGAATTGCCGACAGTGCGTGGTGTAATTGCGGTCGCTTCTCCGAGTGATACACATCACTTAGCTCGTCTTCTAGAAAATATGAATCCCGATATTGTTTCCCGAGGCGAGGGCTCGGTTTCAATAGGTGGTCGAAACCATTGGATCAGACGTCAGATGCTCGACAATTTTATGTCTTTTGATTTGAAATCAACTATTCGCCAAATTTCAAAGCCGGTTCTTGCATTCCATTCTCGAAGCGATGAAACCGTTGTCTATGAAAACGCTTTGATCAATTGCGGATTCGATTCGGGACCAAAGGTCGGGATTCGACATACTAACAGATCCCTGATTAGTTTGCCTAATTGCAATCATTTACTAACGACTCGAGACGAGGACTGTGTGATGGTGGCGGAGTTAACGGATGGATGGTGTAGGCGATTTATTGCTGAGTAAATGGTAGCGCACTCCGAGAACTCTCGATTTTCGGTGGTTTTGGTCTTTCCAATTCAGCCACAATCCGTCACCATATTGGCCCCCCCGGACCATTCGATTTCCCATATCTCCATTAATACGTGTCGATCAGATCATGAGCCAGCAGATTCTCCAATTGGTTGAGCAGTCCTCCCTCAAGGAGAAAGTTGATGCGTTTGGCATCGGCGACACAGTTGACGTTCACACCAAGATTCAGGAAGGCGTCAAAGAACGCATCCAGATTTTTAGTGGAATCGTTATCGCTAAGAGTGGTTCAGGAACTCGCGAAATGTTTGTGGTTCGCCGTATTGTCGCTGGCGAAGGTGTTGAACGCAAATTTCCGCTTCATTCGCCTCGCATCGACAAGATCGAAGTCAAACGTCGATCGGTAATTCGTCGTGCAAAGTTGTACTTCTTGAGAGAGCGAAGCGGTAAAGCAGTTCGCCTCAAAGAACGACGGATCAAGTAGACTTGCCATAGTATCAAGTAGTCATGCCATAGTGCGGTTTCTGCATTTGGTTTGTAAAGCAACTGGGAGGCTCAAAGTTGCAATACGGCTGCCCGCCTTATAATCGACGCCGCTCGCTAACATCGCGGGAAGTTGCTTGCAAGCCGAAGCTTATCTATGACGAGGAATTGAAAAAGTTAAAATGAGAATTGGAAAATGCAAATTTTAGCGGTGGAAGTAAGACTACAGTTGATTGGGTTTTTGTTGATTGCCTTTAGCTATGACAATTGATTTTCCGACGATGTTGCAGAGTTGTTGAACTTCATCGAGCAATAGAGTCATTCGCTCTTCCAGATCTGCACCTCTTCGATCCAAAACCATTACTCCAAAGTGTAGTGTTAGTTAATTAAGTAAAGTAATTACACGTCAACACCACATCCATTCCTTACATTTTGAATTTTCCAATTCTCATTTTAGCTTTTTCAATAGCCTGTCGCAGCCCGTCCCCCCCTCCCGGAGCTTTGCTTCGCTCGCTCCGACCTCCCCCAGCTCCGCTTGTGGAGGTGACCTGCTGCTGGCGATGGGAGGCTGCGTATTTCTACGCTCGAGATTTGTCGAACTCCTCCATAACAGATGGTTGGACCAAGATAACCAGCGAGTATATACATAGGGCAACCGAGGTCAGCGAGCAGTAGCAAGTGAAGACGGACGCAAGACCTAGGACGGAAGCGACGATCGAAAAAATACGGCCTCGACTTCGCAAGATCATTATACCTGCGGCCAATCTGAGGACCGCAAAAACGCTTAGCAAAGCTCCGAAAATGGCGTAACCAATCGCGATCCAGGCCATAGGTGGGGCATTCGGTATTTTCTGAAATTTGGGGTCATTTTGCATGATGCCCATCATGGCGGCAAGCCCGATCAGCATGATGGCCACCAACAATTCCAGGGATGCTTGTACGACATTGAGAATGCCTATTACCGGAATCTGCTTGACGTAAGCATCACCGATTCGGTTCGGGGCCTGTGAGGGGAATGCATTGGCAGCTTGCGATTCGAATGCGTATGGACTTTGTGGGTCGGCGTCAGAATAAGGATTGGATGACATTCGATTGTTTTACCGGACAAAGAAGGGAACTGGTGGTAGAAAAGCGTGTTGCAAATAGATGCTTGCAGTTCCTTCCCAGAGGGCGAACTTGGCCAAATACAAAACGCCCAGGTAGATAAGGACGACTGCGATTTGAGGAAGCCAGGCGCAATATCGCAAGAACCAGTGCACATCGCAAACAAAAGCGGCTTGGTGATATTTGCTTCGTCTGAGCGCCCAACCAGTCAACAGTTTGGCCGGAAACATTAAGACTACGAAGAATAATGAAAGAATCCACCACAGCTCCGTAGGTATCTGCTCAATTCGCAACAAATAAAGTGGGATTGCCAAAACAAAGGTGGCCCAGGTCGCTAAACAGAAAGACCAAGGTGCGCGACGAAAGGATCTTCTTGCTGATCGAACGTCGAAAACCGAAACAAATCGGCCTTCGCTCGCCATTTGGATTTGCAGGAATGGCAGTTGCAACAAAACCCACCACATCCAGAATGCGCCGATTAACCCAACTAAGCCGGTTCCCGCGTTGCCGTTTCCAATAAGTCCGATTGCAATAAAGCTGCTTGGAAGTACCAACCAGACCAAAGCCCCTACCGACGCCGTCAGCCCCAACCAAAACAATTTCGGCAAGTGAAGGGATAGAGCAAAACTCCAAAGTCGGTTCTCGGCTTCTCGCCAAACACTTGGGCGAAAAACGCTTCGAAACGCCAACATCGGGGCTGGCCACAGGAAATGCCGAATTTTGCCTCCCCGAAAGACAGTCCACAGAACCCAAACAATCCAGGTGACGGACACAAGCCGCGCCGCGACGCGAAGTCGACCAGAGGCTGTTCCTCCCGGTTCGATGAGTTCTGCGGTATACGCCATGTCGGCAATCAACCAAACAGGCAACCAGGACAGAGAAACGAAGATAAGAATGATGAGCAAACGTCCGGCAATATCGGTCCCTGGAAAGCAATTTCGCACCGGCAAGCCTCGTGCAATTCGGGACGAAACCTCCAACATGTAACCAAGACTTGCAAATTGAAGGATCGGAATCGTCGCCACAATACTTAGCAGCACGATCAAACTGGTCGTTTTCCAGAGAAAGGAGACTGTTCGGCGAATCCCGTAAAACATGCTAAACCGAAGGCAGGCAAGGAGTGTTAACGAGCCAACGCATTTGTATTGTAATTTGAAACTGTGCGAACTCGGCAGTTTGTTCGTTGCCCAAAACAATGATTCGATTGGAACGACGCGGTATTGGAAACACCTAAAACAGGAATTTTTCGGGACAGGCAAGAAACGGGAGATTCTCAGTATTTGATTGCACTCGGCGCGTGGGTAAGTACTATTTAGAGAATTCTCAACCAAGGAATCATTATCCAGCATTCTGCGTTTTCATGTGTGCGGGCAATGGTTTGACGAATTTCGATTTACAAATTGGGCCTGATTTATGCGAACGCGACCTATTGCATGTCTTCTAACTGTTGTTTCATTTTCGCTTGCCAACTTTTCGCTTGCTCAAGATCCGCTTGATGAGATGTACGGCCAAGCTGTCCACTCGTACTTCCGTGGTGACCGAGTGCATGCAGAAGAACTGCTCAACGAAGCAATCGACGCGGGAAGCCAAGATCCGAGAGCTTTCTACTTCAGAGGCTTGTGTCAGTCTTATGGCGGGATCGATGTTAACAATCCTGATTTCGAAAGAGCCGCACAGCTGGAAGTCGAAGGCAAAAAAGTAGTCAACGTTGGCAAAGCCCTTGAACGCATTCAAGGACAAGCCCGAGTCGCTATCGAAAAAGCACGTTCGAAGGCACGATTGGCTTCACGTGCCCGATTGCTGGAAATCCAGAGAAGTCGATACGAAGAAATGCAACGAGGCGGAGCTTCACAAGGAGGAATTGTAGTACCTCCTCGAATGGATGCAGCTCCAGACCCAAAGATATTCTCGCCCAACGATCCGTTTAATTCGGGAATGACGAAAGGCGATGCAAAGGAAATGCCGAAAGCTCCAGCCGGCGTCGATCCAAACGAAATTGCACCTGAAGTTCCTGCCGTTGGGGATATGCCAGCCGAACCCGCACCGACAACCGAAGAACCTGATCCGTTCAAGTAAGCATGCCGCCGGCTTCACGCGCTTCACGCCGGGTCGCACTCACTTTGAGCCGCAACTCGCTAGCGTGCGGGCTGGAAGGCTAGTGGTCTGGGACAGCTAAAGATTAGGGTAGTGGACGAGGCAACGAGTCCCGTATGCGAAGCAAATCGCAGGGACTCGTCGCCTTGTCCACTACTATCAAACCCTAAATCTTAGCTGTCACTATGCACTAGCGCGGATTATTCATGCAAATGCAAACTAAAGTGGCCCCGGCTGCGTATAAGTTGTTAGTTTACAACACCTTACCCGCAAGCACGGAAGC
>JAYTVL010000521.1:0-3707 GCA_043744075.1 Pirellula sp.
GCACGTAGGGCTATTGCTCAGCGAACCCAGAGTCCTTGGCACCGTCTCACCGTTATGAAAGTCGAACAACTTTTGGCAGACGGTTTATTTAAATCGGCAACAGAACTCGCAAGCCACTTAGTGGACGAGACGGACTCACGATCGGATGTGTACATGCTGAGAGCTTGGGTGCGATTCAGCGATGGAGACCTTGAGCAAGCTGTGGATGACTGCAAGAAGACGCTGGCCTTAGATCCGTTTTGCTATCAGGCGTGCGTGGCTTTGGGGCAATGCCTTTGGCATTTGGGCAGGGATTTGGCAGCAAGAGAATGCTATTGTGAGGCGGCCAGGATTTATCCCGATTGGGAACCAGCAAGAGCAGGCCTTCAAATGCTCGGAACAATCCCGTAAACACGTAGGTCCGGCTGTCTCAGCCGGACATGAATGATGTTCCCGTTTGACGTATCAGCCAGAGGACAGGCTGACCTACGTGTTAGTAGCAGTCGGCTTGAAAATCTTTCGGCCAAGGGTCGGATTGTACGTCGTCCATGGATCGCGGGTCCGGTCACTCTCTATCAATGCCAAGGCTGCATTGAGTTTCGCGTCCATTTCATCAAGGTAATGAAAAGCCAACGCTTCTAAAGTCATCGGAACTTTTGGGCTGCCGTGATCTAGGTAACCGTGATGACTCACGATGATGTGCTGCAGTCGCAACACGACGGATCGATCGACAACGACTCCTGACTCGGAAACTTCACGGACCTTTGCATCTAGTATTTGTACACCTTGAACAAGATGCCCAAGCAATTGTCCAGCGTCGCTGTAGCTCAACTCTCCTTCAAACAGCAACTCTTCCAACTTGCCAATGTCATGCAACATGGCTCCGGCCAGCATGAGATCGCGATCGAGAACCGAGTAGTGGGCCGCGACCCGATCTGCGAGCTGCATCAGAGAGACAACATGCTCTAGCAGACCACCTGGATAAGCGTGATGCGTCTTGATCCCAGCAGGTGCTAAACAAAAGTACTTTGTGATCGCGGGATCTCGATAGAATCGATCTGCAATGCTTCGAATCGTCTCATTCGTAATTGTTTCGATCAATTCCCCAAGCTTACGCCAGAGTTGCTCGACATCCACTCGATTGCCAGAGTCGAAGTCCGCAGCGTCGAGTGTCTTTTCATCCACAGCGGCGATCTGGTTTACGATTAACTGCAGGATACCATTGTGCAGTTGCGACGCACCTTGGACTTGGACGTACATTCCTTTGATGAATTTCTCCGCCAGTTTCTCGTCGGCATTCCATCTCATGGCAGAGATCACGCCAGTTCGATCCTGCAATTGCATCAAGAGATAGAGATTGCCTTGTCGATTCGCTCTCAGTTGCCGATCCGCAATTCGAAACGCTGCGTCAACTTGCATTTGCGGTTGAATTTCGTTTACAAATAGCTTTGGCATTTGGATTGGCAGTCGAAGGGGGGCTTGCAGCGAGTATATCGAAACTTCTAAAAGATAGCGTTGATCCAGCAGAAGTCTATGTGGGATACCTAACTGCTTGCACTCGCATAGCTTTTCAAGGCTCTTTGAAACACCCACCGGCTTAGAAACACAGAGGCAATCGTCGCAATCGGCGCAAACGCGATCAATACCCATTCCCATGGCTCGCAGGGGACAAGGGGTTGTGCCAGCAAGCGAGCCGGAACGTTTACGACCACTAATATTGGAACAATAAAAGTAAACGTCCACCAAAGCGGAAGCCCCCAACCTGATTCATAAATATCCATCGGATAGCGTGAGAAGTTGGTGATGTAGAACCAAAAGTCGTAGAGACTTTGATTACGTCCAAGCCAAATACTGGTCGCAGCCAGACAAATCATCAAGCTGTAAAGCAGCACGACTCCGCAGATAATGTACGCAAAGTACAGGACCACAAGCAGGGGCCCCATCGTCCAAGCAGGATCAGTTCGATAACTCAATTGCACCATCGCATAGACAAGAATAATTAGTCCCAAGAAAAAATTACTAAGCGATGACCATTCTACTTTTCGAAACGAGATCAAGAATTGCGTATCGATCGGCTTGAGCAAGGCAAAGTCGAGTCCTCCGGTCCGAATCAGTTCGCTAAACTCCTGGGCATTTGGCATAAGGAACGCTTGGACTAGCGAATTGATCAACCAAGTTGTCGCTAGAAAGACATAGAACTCATTCCTTCCCCAACCGGTCTCAACACCGATGGATTTGACGTGATGAAAGACGATCAAATAGAAACCCAAGTTCATTAGCAACCACGAAAGGCTCGAAACACAATCCAACAAAAAGTTGCTGCGAAAGGTCATGTCGCGTATAAGGCTATTCCTGGCGAATGTCAAAAACACGCCAAAGTAGTTTGGTTTGTTGGTATTAGGCATACGTCGATAGTAGTCTACTTGATCCAATCGTAAAATGGCCCGCCAGGCGCTGCGCGGGTTAAACACAATACCGTTCATGTTTTCAGGTTAAACAAGTCGCAGTCCTCGCCCTGCTGCCGGGGCATGTAGTCGCACTGATGTTTAACCGATCGAGGCCCTAAAGCCTCGATCGCGGACGACTCGGAAACGATCGATGTGTCCATATTATCGTACTGATCGAATCATAAAATGCCCACCCACCGCTGCGCGGGTTAAACAAGATACAATCTTGCAATAACCTTCGAAGTTCCTAGTTTCCAAGAATCCAATCTGAATGGCGTGCCACCGATTTTTAGTTCCCCTGCTTCCGAAGCATGGCACAGTCGACTTGCCGACCAATGAAGCTCACCATGCTAGCCGAGTTCTGAGGTGTTTGAAAGGCGACACCATTATTCTTTTTGACGGGAACGGAAACGAGGCGCATGCAACCATTCAGTCGATCGACAAACGGTCCGTGGTCGCAGAAATTAACTCAAGCAAGTTCGCTCCACGCGATCATTCCGGGCGTATGCACTTTGCCATCGCCATGCCGAAGGGAGATCGACAACGCAACACCATCGAAAAGCTCGTTGAGCTAGGCGTCGACTCACTAAGTCCGTTGACCACAGCTCGGTCTGTTGCCGTTGTCAACGAGGACAATTCTGAGCGGCTCGAACGCTATGTTGTAGAGGCTTGTAAGCAATGCGGTCGTAATCGCCTCATGAGCATTCATTCAACGCTGCGCATAGATGAAATCCGAGTCTTTGCAGATTCCATTGAATCGGACATTGAGGCTACTCGTACCGCTATTTGGATATTGCACCCAAAGATCGAAGACCAGACTAATCACACTATTCACAAAGCCAACTCGATTGCTCACCAAAATCAAAAACTACTTTTCTTAGTTGGTCCTGAAGGTGGCTTCACGGACGACGAAGTAATTCAAGCGGTTGGGCAAGGGGCACGCATCCTATCGCTTGGCGAACGCATTCAACGTGTCGAAACAGCAGCAGCAACTGCGGCTGTGCTCGGGCATTGTTGGTTAAACGTGGCATAGGCATCCTGCCTGTGGGGATTTCGCCAACGTAGCATAGGCATCCTGCCTGTGGTAAAGGGCACCACTGGCCTTTTCTTGACACGTGATCTGCAGGGCTAGCCAGTCAGGCTGGCTGGCTTCCATCGAGACAAGCGGGCTGTTGATTTAATAGCCGGAACGCGCTAGCGTCCGGTTCTTTGCCGTAAACCGTGGGCTAGCGCCCTGCGGCTGATATTGCTTGACAAATTCGCAGTAAATCAACAGCCAGC
>JAYTVL010000522.1:0-3694 GCA_043744075.1 Pirellula sp.
GTGATGCTCGCCCGGCACAAGCACCTCGATAAAGAAGTGGCTGTGAAGATCCTGCCCAGTGCCCCTTGGCGAGTTCCTACCGAAGAAGCTCGTTTCCAACGTGAAGTTCGAGCCGTCGGCAAGCTCGAGCACCCATCCATCGTGACAGCGCTCGACGCTGGGGTGTATGAAGGAACTCATTTCCTGGCCATGGAGTATGTCGATGGTCTTGACTTGAGTCGACTGACCAAGTTGCTCGGGCCGTTGTCTATTCCTGACGCATGCGAGTTAATTCGGCAAACGGCTTTAGGGTTGTCGTATGCTCATGCACAAGGGATCGTTCACCGCGATGTGAAGCCCTCGAATCTGATGCTTGACCGAACAGGCAAATTAAAAATCCTCGACTTTGGATTGGCGCAATTGCAACCATGGGACGATGGCTACGCTGATTTGACCAGCGTCGGGCAACTCATGGGAACACTCGACTACATGGCACCCGAGCAAGCTGAGCATGGCGGCGCGGTCAGCTATCGCGCCGACCTCTATTCGCTTGGGGCAACACTCTTTCGACTATTGGTAGGTCGAGCACCGTTGGCAATCACTCCGACGCAAACACCGATCGAGAAACTGCGGCTCCTGTCGAATCATCCGATTCCTCGCCTCAAGACGATGCTACCTGATGCACCCGAGGGACTCTGTTCCATTGTGGATAGTCTGCTTGCTCGCGACCCAAATCAACGACCGCCGAGTGCGGCTCATGTGGCTGAGTTGTTAGAGCCCTGGGCGAAGGGTTCCGAATTGGTGACTCTTTTGAATAAGGGGCAAGTGATTGCCACGCAAACTTCGGAATCGCTTGCTTTGAATCCCGGCGTGCAAACTTCGCAGCGCATAGCCAAGGCAACCGGAGTTGGGGAAACGAGTATGCCTGAAACGCAATCATCACGAGGTCGAAGTCCTTGGAACTGGATCATTTGGACTGCGGCTGGAATGCTGGCCCCATTAGCATCTTTCGGTGGGTTTTTGATTTATTTCGAGACGCAAAAGGGGCAGATCGTGGTCGAATCTGAGGTGGCTGAAGTCCGCGTTCGCGTTGTGTCGGACGGCAAAGAAGTCGATGACATCCAGCTTGCGCAAGAAGCCAAATCCATCCGATTGCGAGCGGGCAAATACGAACTGCTCATCGATTCGCCGACCGATTCGATCACGATGACGAATCAAGCGTTCGTGTTGAAGAAGGGGGAGACAGTCGTGGCTCGCATTCGTCGAGTGGAACAGCCTGTTGTGTCCGATGTTGGTGCACAATCTTTGTCCGGAAACCGTCTAGATGTCCCTGTGTTCGACGGAAAGTCGCTTCAAGAATGGCTCGCAATTCTTGATCGAGAGCGAGCTCATAATCCAGTCACTGAGAGCCTCCAAGCGATCCTCGGTCTAGCCACCAAGGCGGATCGCGACATCATTCGCAAACCGCTCGATGCGCTGGTTCAGCGTTTCAGCAATAATGGCTTGATTATATTTCAAGCGTTGGAGATCGAGAAGAAAATTGGGACCGACCTTGAGTTTGAAAACCTTGTCCAAACGATATTCAGGACCGCGCAAGGGCAAGCGTTAAACGTATTGCTCCAAGTAAAAAATCTCAGAAAAACGTTTCAAAACGATCGATTATTTGCGGAGACCTTAATGTCGATAGATCTAAATGGGAGGAATCCGGAATTGGAAAAGGAGGTCGAACGGAGTCTTTCACGTTTACTACTCTACGCTTCCGATCTCAACCCCGATGAACTTCGTCGCTGTTGTGCGCGAGTCTTTAAATCGGAGACTGCACGTATAAGTCTGGTAGATCCGAGAATACAGTTGCCGGATAAAGTTCAGGGTATTGTAGATTCATTTGTGCTCCGTGCTTTGGATTCGGAGGATTCCACTCCAAAAGTGAAAGCTGATTCTTTGAGCTACTTGCTCAATCCCGAATCGTTGGCGCGAATCAGAACAGAGTCAATCGTTGCAATCGAGAAGATTCTCATTGCGATGTCAAATGATGAAGTGCTTCGTTCAGCCGACACAAAATGGCATCCAACGAGCCAAGACCTCACTCTATCATTTAACGAGAGAGTCAAGGAGTACGAAGGCATGTTTAGATTCGGGGGCAATCAAGGTACTCCATTTAGTATCTCGGTGCTTCGCATCATTTCTGCCGCCAATCTCACGGCGGATTTGGTTCAGCCTTTGAAAGAGTTGGCGAAATCCTGTTTGAAATCGATTCAGCCGGTTGCACCTGAATTGCTGGCTCTGCGAATGAGCACAATCGAACTGAACACATGGAAAACGGACCCTCGTACATATTCAATCGATAGTAAACCCCTCGGATGGAAAAAAGACTTCGCCACTTTTCATTCGGCGCTTCGACTGCTGCAATCAAACAAACTAGCGGACATCAAGGATTTTGTTCTAGGCGAACCGACAGCAATTGATCTCGGAAGTTGGAACAGGGTAGCAAATATATTGCAGCAACGTGGCTCAGATCACAGTAGCGATTTGGACAAAGATGAATTCTCCGGCCTTGGTGATTTCGCCGCTGTGGATATCGATCATGATGAAAGACTAACAGATGTCGAGTACTATCGCTACTTGCTCGAAGAAATAAAGCAGCGCACAGTCGATACGGCGAGTAATCAGATTCGTGTGTTCGCGAAGGGGGTAGAGTCATTTAAGCAGTCCACGGGTGCTTTTCCAAAAACTCTCGAGGCACTTCGGAATGAGACAAAAGAATTGAAGCCTGGGACAATTTCGGACCCGTGGGGGACGCCTTATCATTTCAGTACCGACGGGACCAGTTTTTTGATCCGATCGAATGGCCCTGATCGAATCGCTGACACCGACGACGATCTAACGAGCCGGGAATAAGTGCGACGCCGTCCCCTCACGCGCAGACGAGCGGTGAGGTCACCCAAGCACCCCGCGACCACTGACATCACAGACGACCAGATCGCAATTTCGGCAGTGGAAAGCACGTCGGCTGCCGACCTTGTCCTCCCAGCCGCAGGAGAGTAGTTCTACCTCGCCCTCTTGGGGTCCGCCATAGAAGAGCGTGCCTGCAAGCAGCCTGCGTGTCCATGGTACCTTGGCTTTCGGCGAAAAGAGGACTCTGGCCGCCTGAGTCTTAATGCCGAGCCATATAATCCCCGACTCCATCTCCGCTTTGCATTCGGGGCATTTCATATGGTTAATTGTGGTTCGGTGCTGACGGACCCAGTGCATTCATCGACAAGAAACCGCATTCAAGCAGGTTCCGCGATCAATGGCACAAACGAAGCGTTTGCGAGGGATTTCGAAGCAAATAGTAAGCAGGCCTGGATATCCTCATCCCGCAATCCGTTGTATTCG
This sequence comes from Pirellula sp., assembly GCA_043744075.1. Classification (GTDB taxonomy): domain Bacteria; phylum Planctomycetota; class Planctomycetia; order Pirellulales; family Pirellulaceae; genus JBKCUI01. Next base: position 3,358 of record JAYTVL010000522.1, read on the forward strand.
GTAATTATCTCTTTATTCGTCGCACCTCGAGCAAGTAGATTCAATATGAACTCGACGGATAGTCGAGTCCCGCGAATCACGGGTTTTCCGCCCAGGATCGCAGGGTTCGAGGCTATTCGTAGAATTGGATCAGGTTCATTCATTTTCAGCGTCCGTAATGCATTGTAGTGTCTCGGCATAGCGTAGACAAGAAAACGTTCGTAGACATTTCGACCATCTTCGCCAACGCTTTCGAGTGGTAACGAATAACGATCTATCCCAACTGGAGCGAAGCGGAACGGAGGGATAGATCGTGCGTTGGGCTAAGTCGCTTCGCCGTGTCTGCTCATGCGGATTC
>JAYTVL010000523.1:0-12905 GCA_043744075.1 Pirellula sp.
CCTTTGGCGAACGAAGGCAGGGGTGTGGGACGAAGTTGATTGCAAATTCGAAAGGCTCTACCGACTTTTTCTTGCATTGGTCTGAATCAAATCTCGAAGTTCGGTTGGAAATAACTTTGGTCCTTGATCGGTATACTCCCACATTCTATTCGTGAGCCCATCCAACATCCAATAATAGGTCACTTGTATAGCGACAACTAGTTTTCCATCGCATTGCCTCAACGAAAGCGCTACCGAACGATTGTGGTTGCCACAATAGGTTGTTACCCAATCGTGGAGTGCTTTGCCATGTAAATGCCGATAACCTCTACCTAATCAATATCGACTCGCTAGATATGCTATAGGACAGGGGTGAGCTTACCTTACACGATTCTTTTTCTTGTCCATTTCATCAATATGTGATTCAAGTTTGCTGCCTAATTTGAGATAGATCTGTTGAATCGGATTCGGTGAGATCTGTTGCAAAACCGCCTCAGCGGTCAAGCAGTTGTTATCCAAATTCATCTCCCATTGGGAATCGATCTCAATGATCGTATGATCGGGTTTCGATTTGCTTGGGAATTCTTCGAGAATAATTTTCATTGGAAACCAGCGTCCGTTCTTGCTATCTGAATCGCCGAATCGATGGCTATCAGCCTTCGGTTTACTGTCAATGGTGTTCCACTCAATGCTCGTACGGTGAAGCATCGTGCCAAGCGAGTCAGATTTCGCTATGGAACTTTTCGATTCGGGACGAAGATACAACTCCATCTTGGTTGGCATAAAATTACAGTTCTTGTCTAGAAAATACTTCTTCACACAACTACGGTTATGCAACGAAAAAACAATACTGCATGTTTCACCGTCATCGATTTCGTATTCAGGTCGCGAGATTCGGAATTGGTGGTGCGCTGTGGAAAAGTCCGATCCCGTCCAGATCGCCGAGTACGAGAGGAACGGCAATGCAAGCATATTTATTTTCAGCGTCCGAGTCAGGTTGCCAATGGTAAGTGCAGTTTTTTGTTCTTTCATCATGCTGGTGAGCTCGCCAACTTCTAAATACGTCTTTCCGCTGCCATCGAACAATCCACCACCGGAACCACTGAAACTTCTATCGCCAATCTGCGAAAAAAGTTTAGTTGACGGTGATAACTCATAATTTCCAAACTGGTCCGAATTAAAGGCCTCCGCATTCGTCATGTAGAAACAATTCTCTGAACTCTTTGTAGCGGAGGGGTTGTTGCAATGAATTGAGAACATTGACTCCGTTCGCGAAGCTGGAATCGCGCCCAGCCGAGTAAAGCGTCTACGCGAAAGCGCAGCGACGTTGCCCATCTTGGTTTCACAAGTCCTTAGCGCGTTCAAATACAGCCGCTCAGCCGTCATTTCCTGTCCGAAGGATCTTTCGAGAAAACTCGCTGAGCCTGCCAACTGGACTAAGAACAAGAGAATCAAAAAACTTGGCGTATTCACAGTCGCACGTTCTCCATCTATGGGGCATAACACTAGATCATAAAATCACTCCGTCAAGACTGGGCTAGGCTAGTCCGCGACCACAATTCTTAAGGACACGGGCCAAGAGCCAAGGGCCACCACAGATTCCAATCAAATCCAGGCGTAACGAGGTCTTTCTGACAAAAGGAAATACCCCAATTCGGGTCGAAGAGACAACCATCGCAAAACGTGCTCGTATAGCAGACATGATGCGACCAAAATAACTCGTCTTCCGGTTCTTGACCGTCTCCCGCTCGAACAAGCGGTCTACGAAGATTGTAGTTCAAAGGGTCTGGTACGCTTTCCCAGGGCAAAAGACATGTATTTCCAGCACACGGAGTGCTGGTGCAGCTTGTTTCCCATGGTTCACCGTAAACGTCTAGACATCGTATCAAGGTCGGTGTCACAATACCGCAACTGTTAGGATGACCACCTCCACCACCTCCCTCTTCGTCAAGTACATATGCAAAACACTGATGAACAAGGAAGCTCAACATAATTACTACCGTTAAGAAATTGCGAATTTTCATAGCGCACCTACCTTTTTGTTAGATTTCCAGCACTGGGTTTTAGGTCAACGAATTCAGCCGGTACAGAGACACCTGCACCGTTCACACCAACCATGAAATGCAGTTCCCGATTCTGCGTCGAAGGCTGCTTTTCCGCAAAAACGGTTACTGACAACATGTTTGGTTTGATCAAAGTGCTTTTTACTTCTAAATCTAGATCGCTAACTTTTGACTCTCTATTCCAGCTTGCCCAAATCAAAACCTCATTGCCCTGCGGCGCAGAAGCGTTGAAATTCCCATGAAGCAATATTTTTCCTACAAACTTGCCGTCGCTTTCGTGAAACGAAATCCTATCAGGTAATGCAACGACGATTTTTGAGAACTTTAACTCCAAATTGATCGGACATTCCATTAATATTCCTTCTCTCAAAAAATCTCGGACGAAAATGATTCCGAAGACAGAAGGTCTACCGCGAAAAGCTGCGGCGGAGTCTAAATCTACTGCAAATAAGATTGTTTTTTTGCTCCGCGACTTGACCGTCAAATTGACACCTGGTAACGAACATTCCATAGTCGAATTGGACAAATCGTCGTCAGAACTATTGCAAGTAATCGCTAATTCCGTTTCCGCTTTTTGCCCCAGTTCTTGCACGACTATTACTGAATTGCTAATCGACAATGGTTCGATAGTCTTTCCACAAAAATCAAGTACCAGCGGTGCAACGGCATTGTTGCGATCGAGAAGTGACAGTTTCTGTCTAAACAGATTGCCAGCGGAAGGTCCAACGGTGATACGAACGTCGAACTCAATCGGACTGTTATGTCGCCAATTCTCACTTGGTACATTTGCAATAATGCAGTTGCAAGACCTGGAAACATTTACCGGAAACAAATCCAATCCAAGTTTGTTCACCAATCGAAGCCGGTAAAACTGCTTCGAGCTTGCATTGATCTGCCCAAGATCGATGGATATCGGTTCCCTTAGTGACCTAACTTCGTAAACGCCGAGGTTCTTAGCCACGCTCTTGGAAATGGACGGATTAGAATCAAATTCATTGGTTGCTGATTCGTAACTCTGACTGAGCGTTTGCGCGAGCGTTTGCGAGAAACTCCCCGCGTCACAAAAGCTAAGAAATAGACCGGAAACAACAAATATCGTGTGGCGTATCGTCATCTTTGATCTTCACAATCCTCAGCAGTGCTGTTCACTGCCATTTTTTTTGCCAGTTGCACAGGTCGAATTTCTGAACAACCAATTGGACAAATCCCTCTACTAACAATGCAGCTAAAATCGGATGAAAAGCGTAATGAATTTTCAAAAAAAGGGAAACAATTTTTTCAATCCGGGTTAGGATCTCGTTGTTCGTTGTTCGTTGTTCGTTGTTCGTTGTTCGTTGTTCGTTGTTCGTTGTTCGTTGTTCGTTGTTCGTTGTTCGTTGGCCCAGCCTCGGTCCGAGTACTTTTTTTATGATCGCGATTTCTTTGTCGATCGTCGACTTGCAAACACCGATTGCCAACGCAACGTCAAGCAGTTTTTCTTTCCCAACAAGCATTCGAACAATTTCGTTTTGTCGGGGGCTCAGTTGGAGCTTGATGTCGGCAAGCAATTCCTGCATTGCGACTTCGCTTCCGTCCTTTCGATCCGGTATCTGATATATCAACTCGCTGTGCAACGACTCGCAGGTGGAACCGCTCCCGACCAAGCTGGTTTCTTGCTTTTCTCGCCGAACCTCGCGAACCCAAATGCAATGAACAATGTCCCAAAGAACTCTTTTAATCAATATCGCATCTCCGCTGCTGCCAGCGTTCTTTTTCACGTAATCGTCTACCCGCTGTATTGCTTCGTTCGCTAAATCATCCGGATCAAAGTATTCCCAGAAAAGTCCGCGACCCTTGGCCGTCATCCACCCCGTAACGCGACTCAAGTTTTCCAACGAAAACACTTCTATGTCGAATTGATAATCGGAATTGCTTGTCATCATAAGTCCCTCTCCAACTGCAAAAGACGCGGCTTTCCGAAGGAGCACGGACTTACCGCAAGCCCCTCCCATGGAGGCACCTCCCGTGGTAAAGAGTTGCGTTTCATCCGCGATATTTCTGGAATGGAAATATGTCCCCCTATAATTGAATCGCTACTCGTCGACCGTTTAAGACATTTTTGTTTGAAGAATTCCAAAATAGTTGTTTTTAGCCTAGAAAACCCCCTGCAAAGATGGGTAGACTCCTTGGCTGGGCCATTCCTGAATGAAACAGAATGGGATTGGCGACGTCGATTCAATGTCCTGCTTGTGATATTGACCCGGTTGACATGCTGAAACGTGACAGCGATGGCCTTCACCATCTGCGTCGGTTGAGGGTTTGGTAGACTCAAGGCGTGGCAAAATCAAGGCGAATATTATTTGCGTTGCGATCATAACCGTGGCTCGGGCGTCTCGCCCGAATGGCCCAATCAACTCATCTCAAGAAAATACCATTCAAATGACAAAAACTACCATCACGGGCGGGACGCCCCTGCCACCAAGTGCAAAACTGCGTTATGGTGGATATCTACCTCACCTTACCTGCGACGACGGCATCTATGCCGTCAATTTTCGACTTGCTGACTCATTACCGCAATCAGTTGTAGTCGCATGGAAACAAGAAAGAGCTGAGTTGATCGCCAAAGCCACCGCACAAGGCAAAGAACTTTCCAGGGAAGTAGACCAACGACTAAAACATCTGTTCTCAGAACGCATTGAGAATTATCTCGATGCTGGTGTTGGAGAATGCTGGATGAAGAATCCCGAAATAGCCGATCTCGTCGAGACAGCATTGAAACACTTCGACAAAGAGCGTTACGAACTTCTATGTTGGTGCGTGATGCCGAATCACGTTCACGTCATTGTCCAACCTTACGCTGTATATAAACTCAGTGACATTGAACATTCCTGGAAGTCATACACAGCTCACGAAGCAAACAAGCTGTTAAAGAGATCTGGCGAATTTTGGCAGCCTGAACCGTATGATCATCTCATACGCGATGAAGAGGACCTCGAACATTCGATCGAATATATCCTTGCAAATCCAAGGTCCGCAAGCCTCCACAATTGGCGTTGGGTTGGTATAAGCCCCAACATCGCCGAGATCTTAGACCGTGGCTCGGGCGTCCCGCCCGTGAACCCTGCGTCTCCAAACCCGATCTCGATATTGAAATAGAATCGCGGGCGAGACGCCCGAGCCACGGGGAAGGGAAACCCAATCTAAGCAAGCCGGCTAAGTCGCCGAATGAGCCATTCCATCGACAAGCAGCCGACGATGAGCGCCATCAAGATCCCCATCAGCCGTTGCTGAAACTCGCGGTCGGGAGAGCCAGGCAAGTAGTTGGTCTGGTCCCGAGATTCAATCGATTGTGGAAGCGTCATTGTTGACGTCGATGCCGACGGCGTTGAATTAGTTGAATTCGATTGGCCCGGCAAGAGAGAATCCATTCCCACCCAATACTTTCCACCAGTACGATTGGCTAATTCACTAAGTAGCGGATCATTGCGCTGTGGCCGTTGAATCTCCAAGGCAGGCACGCGCACCGTCACTTGTTGCGTCAGCAATTGTTGATCAGCTAATCCGCCTACCGGTAATTGTACTTCATACGTACCTGTTGCTTTCGTAAGGAACTGGCCCAAGTATACACCAGGCTGTGACGGGTCAGGAATCGGTGTTAACACCAATGGTGAATTGCGGCCCGAGGGCTCAATAAGTTTTGCTTTCACATCCGGCAATATGGTCGGTTGAAATTGAGCATCTCTCAAAACGGCTCGCACCATAACTTGTTCTCCCATGATCGCTTGTTGCTTGTCCAATAATAATATGCCGCGATCTGAATCCCGCAACAATCGACCTTGGCCGGCCCAGCGTATGAGCTTGGTGTAATAAGTATCAAAATAACCTTCGCCAACTTCACGCAATCGCCAAAACTCGCCTCCTCCTTGAAAAGCGACTCGGCCTGCACCATAAAACTGGGAAGCCAAGTAAATAGGTTTCTTGCCATTCGTCATGGCCGTTGGATCTGAAAAATAGGCGATAGGCGTAGCTCCAGGCTTGGGTTCGTCACAAGCAAAAAAGCTATAAACGCCGCGAAATCTCTCCCAAACCTTGCGACTCTCTTCGACGGTTTTTGCAACTTGAATGAAGTCCGTTTGCCAAGCGTCACCGGCAAAGTCAATCGGCCAAGCTATCTCGGATTCGAATCGACCTATCGAAACCATCCTGGAGCCTCGCGTATTTACGACCACTGGCGATAGATTCCTGATGACCTCCGCCTTGCGATTTCCGTTGCCTTGGCTGCCTGCCCATTTTGGAGTTGAAACTGGGCCTGCTACAATCACCAAACCACCCGCTTGCTCGCTTATCCATTTCTCCAAAACATCGACTTGTTCTATAGCGAGGGCGGCAAAATCGGCATCGAATCCGATGACGCAGTCGTATTGGCTCATCTCCACTCGAGTCTTCGGAAACTCCGTAAGCAGTTTCTTGGCCTCTTGAGAAACACCCACGCCACCGGTTTGCAAAAACACATGCGATTGAACCGTCGGATCTCGGAAAAGCAAATTACGAACAAATTGATACTCCCGAGTTGGACCGCCGGCAATAACTAACACAGTCGACTTGGGCTCCACAACTCGAACTTCGCTTTCGAGCGAATTGTCCATCGGATTGGAATCCTGTTCCGGCGGCAAGGCTTTGATCTCGTAAATCCAGGAGCCGATCTCCCGAGGCTGAATGTCAAATACCACGCTCGACATGGCATCATCGGACTCAAGCGTGATCGTCCTCTCCTCTTCAATTGCCATTCCCGCATTCTTCTGTGCTCCAGGGCGTCTTCGCAATTGAACCACAATCTGCTTCCCCTCCAATCCAGAAGCCTGCAACAGTGCGGTTAATCGGAAACGATCGCCTGGAAAAACGCGTTTCGGTGCTTCGATATCGACGGTGCGAACATTGATAGGGTTCTTTGCAGTACCCATACCAATTGTGTGGATCGGAACACCTTGCAATGTCGCTTCGGATATCGTCATGAGGGGATCCACCCCTGCGTTGCTGCGTCCGTCCGAAATGACGACGATTCCAGCCAATGGCGAGCCGCGTTCTTGTTCGAGAATACTGTTGATGGCGTCGCCCATCCGCGATTCAGTTCCGGTAGCGGCCAACTGCGTTTCCCAAACAACCGAGTTTGGCTCAAGCGGCAAAATGGCATCGCTTTTCTCGCCCGACACGTTCCGAGATGGACCGATGGCAGACTCGGGAGGCAAAAAACTCCAAAGGCTTTTCCATGGAATTTGGTCAGCGCGAAGGATTGCCGTGGACATCATTACAAACCCCGATATCACCGCTACCACCGAAGCGACCAATACAAAAGGCCACAAAGGCCGCAAGTCTCCGTATACCCGGGCAATCAGGGACGATGCCATGAGCAACGCGCCAAGGAATGTTAGAACCGAACCTGCCAACGCCAAACGACTTAGCCAACGCCAAAGCATCACTCTTGCTTCGTCTGTCCCGCCCGCTGTGTTTAATTCTTTGGGTTTTGAAAACGAGGCAACAGCGCTCGGCCTCGCGCTTTGGTCGAAACGAAACACGTTAACGTCGTGCTTCTGCTGCAACTGCTTAAGAAGTTGCGATTGGGAAAAGGACTGCTGAACCGCCGAAATTCGACTCCCCGGACTCGACGCAACAACCGACGACTCATCCTGCTGCGGCATTGACATGCTCAAGCTCGTATCGACAAGGACCGCAAGCCTGGATGATCGAGTTACCCTCTGCTCCGTCCTCTTCTGCAAATCGAAAAAAAAGATCAGGATTCCGAGCATGGCCAACAGTCGAAGCGTCAACAGCGTCCAACCGATACTCCGAGGCAGTTCCAACCAATCCTTGCGGTACCAATAGACTACATATGACACCAACCCAATCAAGCAACATGCCAGCACAAACCAGTGAAGCCACTGATCCATCTGTTCCAGACGCATCCACTGGTAGAAGACTCGCATGTCTTCTTGAGCAAAGCATTGGAAAGTGTCAATCGAGAAAAAGGTCATGGAAGAAGTTTTCAGTTTTCAGTTTTCAGTTTTCAGTTTTCAGTATTCAGTTTTCAGATTCCAGATTCCAGATTCCAGATTTGGGATTTAAGTTTTCAGTTTTCAGTTCACCTTACCGCTTTACTAAGTGATAGGATGCGCTCCAGGCTAGCCATTGTTCGAAAAGAAGTAGCGACAAGAGCAAAGCCATCAAGAGCATGTTTCGATTAGCGAACCCAGCCAACGCCGTATTTGCACTAAGCGACTCGGCCGACTTGTAAACAAACTTGACGCCGCTCAATGTTCGGTTCAAATCAACAAGAGCAACCTTTTCTGTTTCGCCTTCGACAGGCGGCGTGTTGCGGGCAATGTTTTTTACGACGCGTTCACCTTGTATGGATGTCCCCCACCACTCAAAATTGCCCGCAGACATTATGGCACGAATCGATTCATCGTTATCATGATTCGATTGTGCATTCAGCGACGCTTGTAAGGCCGATTCGCCGGCGGGAGAAGCATTAAGGCTGAGCATGGCTCTCGCTCCTGTTCCGTTTGGAGGCGGGCAAAGTACTTGAATTTCAGGCAACATCTCCTGCGATGAAAAATCCCATCGCATTGGCGTTCCAGCGTAGCGGGCAGCATCAGGCGCTCGGAACGATGACAAGTAGCCTACCATCTTTAGGGCGGCTACTACGAACGTAGGATCTTGCGGCCAATTCGTCCACTGCCGGTCAAACGCCGTAAGGCCATAGAGCACTCGTCCATTGCCAATGGAATGGTCAACGACTATCGGCTGTCCGTTGCGGAGCGTTGCAACCGATTTCCAAGTCGATGTATTGCTTTTTCCGTTGCCCTGAGTTGGATCGCCCAATTCCTTTTCTAATTCTAGATAGCGTTGAATTCGGACAAATTGAAATGGCGAGTTGCTCAAGCCAAAGAATGGTTCAAAAATCGGATGGTTGTCTGCAATCAAGTCCGGCTTCAACTCGCCTGGAATCTGCGGCAGATCGGCAGGTCCTCGAATCGTGAACGGCAACAGCGGTATCGAGTTCTCCGCTCCCGCAATCGGTTTGTTCCAAACTGAGTTATAGCGCAAATAGTCAGCCATTGACATTTGTTCGCCAAAAAAGACAGCTAAGCCTCCGCCACGCGAGACATACTTATGCAAATTTTCAAGAGCCCGAGAATCGAGCGACGGGACCGCTTGCATGATAATGCATGCGTAGTTTTGAATCGCAGCCAAATCGGAGTCTCTTAGATACTCGGAGCCTTCGCGTGACATAAGCAAACCCGTCTTGGCACTTCCGCCAGGATTTAAAGCTGACTCAAAATAGAACGAGTGCTTACCTGTTGAGTCGCCATCTATCAATAGGACTCGAAGCCCGTCCTGCAAATCCAGCACACAACGAGCACTGTTGTCCGCATTCAATGAGTCGGGCGGTAACTGGGCTTCAACGACGTGAGAGCCGCTCTTAGGGAATAGTATCTGAACATGCCGCGTGGCCAACTCACCCGGTTCGATACGATCGATCAGCACGGGCGGGAGCTCAGTTGACAAACCCGAAAAAGCAGCGTTTGAAAGCGGCTCCATTTGTCTATTGGAATAGTCGACTGCATTGACTCGAACGGTCACGTTTCTGACTGGTGCGATGCCATTGTTTCTAACCGCGATGTTGATCATGGCTGGCACGCCTGCTGCTAAAACCTCTTGCTGCGGCAACACCGACACAAGGGTAAGATTCTCGTGCCGCTCTGCAACGCAATCGATGAGCTGCAACTCCAAGTTGGCACTTGGAAGCGATTGCAATTGCTGTTTGAGAACTGCTGGGTTGTTCCAATCTTTCGTACGAAAGTCGCTCATCAAGTAGATGATGGCTTTTTCGGACGCGGCTTGTTGAATCAGCGGCGATATCAATTCAATGGAATCACCCAAGCTGCTATCGAGAGAACTCGGGGCGGTTGAGTTGATTTTGCTAAGCAAACTCGATGGGTCGGATGGTATCGTCCGCGAAAGCAGTTCAGCAACCGAGTCTACTTGCGAGGCTGAAATTTTTTCTGGTGATGTGTTCTTCGATACTGAATTCGCCACTTGCGAGTCAGCCGCACCATTGGATTGCGATTCTTTATTTTTGGCTGAAGCGAGTGCGGCTCGTGACGACCGAATCACCGTCAAGAGATGCGAACCATCCAGCGTATTCGCATTGGCGGCAATCGATTGAACGGCACCCAACGCCGATTGGTACGCAGTTCCTTTCGATGATGTATCGCTCATGGACGCAGAGTCATCGAGAATGACATAGTGGTGGGTAGTCGATTGACTGATCATGGCCAACCACCGCGAACCGCTGACCCACTGCGCCAGCATGGCAACAGCGATCGCGACCGCCAACATCCGCGAGGCGATGAGCAGTGCTTGTTTGAGCCAGACCCAACGCCGAAGTTTACGATAGCTCTCCAGAAGGAATTCCATTGCCGCCCACTGCGTTCGGCGATGCCGCACCAAGTTGATCAAATGAATCAACAAGGGCAGCAGCACTAACAGAAAGCCCCAGGCAAGCGGTTGGAATACGAATTGCATTTGCGGTTACTTTTTCCTCATATGGGCCATACGCGAGGTCAGGTATGCCGTCAATGCAGCGTCCATGTGCCGACTCGTTCGGATAAGTCGATAATCGATTTGGTAGCTCGCACAGGCATGCCGAACACGATCTAGGAAACGCTGCAATGATTCCAAGTATCCCTCCCGAAGTGCGCGTGGGTTGCACGTGAGAGCTTCAGTCGATTCCATTCCTTCGAACCGAGTCGGGTCGTTGAAAGGAAAGTCCAGCTCATCATCGTCCATGATATGAAAGACCAAAATGTCGTGCCCGGAGCGTTTTAGGGCCGCAAGTCCTTTGAGCGTCTCCGATTCGCTACCCAAAAAGTCCGATGCAATGATCATCAACGAGCGTTTTGGGTACGTCTCGTTGACCTCTCGAAAGACCTTGGTCAGGTTGGTTTTGTCTTTCGGGGCAGTTTGTTGCAATGAACGAAAAATCGTCTGCAAATGGGAACGACTCGAACGCCATGGAAGCCTTGACTGGATCTTTTGATCAAAAACGGTTAGGCCCACAGCGTCTTGTTGGCGCAATGTCAAATAAGCCAAACAAGCACAAATCGTGGCGGCATAATCGAATTTATTGAGCGAACCTCGACCATAGGTCATGCTCGCGGATGCGTCCAACAACAACGTGCACCGGAGACTTGTGTCCTCTTCGTACTGCTTGATGTAAAGCTTATCCTGACGTCCCCATACTTTCCAATCGATGTGCCGAAGATCATCACCGGGTACATATTGTCGGTGCTGCACAAACTCGACCGATTGGCCGAAATAAGGGCTGCGATGCATGCCCGACAAAAAGCCCTCAACGATATTGCGTGCCCGAAGCTCCATCGACGCAATGCGTCGGATGGCTTCAGGATGCAAGTATTCTTTGGAATCGGGCATCGCGTAGCAATTCGTCTTGGGCAGTCGGAGTGTTGGAAATGATTCGATCGACGACGGCATCGCTCGTAATGCCATCGCTCTCGGCGGCGAAGTTGACCACCATTCGATGCCTTAGAACCGGCTTGGCACAGAACTGAACGTCACTCGTATCGACGTGCGACCGTCCCGACAGGGCCGCTCTGGCTTTCGCACCGAGGATCAAAAACTGGACGGCACGCGGTCCGGCTCCCCAAGCAACTTGTTCGCGAACGAAGTCCGGTATGCCTTCTTGGCCGACTCGTGTTTGACGAACAATCGCTAATGCGTACCGAATGACATTTTCGGAGACTTCGATTCCACGGATAAACTCTTGCAAGCTCAAGATCTCGGCGCCGGTTAGAATGGGTTCGATTTCGGAAGAGCTCTTGCCGGTCGTGCGGCGGGCTACTTCAAATTCGTCGGAGAAACTTGGATACGTCACATGCACCTTGAACATGAACCGGTCTTGTTGCGCTTCGGGAAGCGGATACGTACCCTCCTGTTCGATCGGATTCTGAGTTGCCAGGACAAAAAAGGGGTCGGCGAGCGTGTGACGAACGCGACCAATGGTGATTTGACGTTCCTGCATAGCCTCGAGCAATGCCGCCTGAGTCTTGGGTGGCGTTCGATTGATTTCGTCCGCTAGGATGACGTTTGCAAAAAGTGGCCCCTCCATAAATCGCCGTTCGCGAGCACCGGTTGAACGATTCTCTTCGATTATTTCGGTGCCGGTGATGTCGGCAGGCATCAGGTCAGGAGTGAACTGGATTCGGCTGAAGGACAAATTCAACGTTTTGGCCAGCGAACTGATCATAAGCGTTTTTGCTAGGCCAGGCACACCTTCTAACAAGCAGTGGCCTCTTGCGAAGACACTGATAAGCAATTGCTCTACGACATCGAGTTGCCCGACGATGGTTTTGGACAGTTGGCCGAGGATTTGTTCTCGAGCACGCTGCAATCGATCCAAATCCGCTTGGGCTGATCCGCCTGTAGTCATGCCGTACTTTCAAAAGGGAGCAATTCAGAGAAACTGGGCTAAATATGCCGATGAATTGTATCATCTGGTTAACTCTTCCGCATGTAGGTCGCGGAGTGAGGTAGGAAGATGGAGGTAGGAATATAAGAATTCTTCAAAAATTTTCCTACCTGCTTTTTATCCAAATTCCTGCATCGTTCCTTTGATTGGTCGCTTGTTCTGCCCAACCTCGATTGGCGGCTGGATAACGCTTGGATGTTCAGCTACTTTTCATTTGGCATCTGGAAAAAACTCTGCCTAGTGCATTGTCACAGCTAAGATTTAGGGTTCGATAGTAGTGGACGAGGCGACGAGTCCCTGCGATTTGTGTTGCATACGGGACTCGTTGCCTCGTC
>JAYTVL010000524.1:0-48111 GCA_043744075.1 Pirellula sp.
CGGCTCTTGCCCGCCGGAGGCGGGCAAAGCCGACGGGGAACGGGTCGATTCGCGAGTGACGCCGTTAGTACGCCAAAACAAGGTTGGTGCGGGACAAGCCCCCCGACCAACCTGAAAGGCCAGATCGCAGAACGGAACAAAACTCGCATCAACGCATTTTTCGTAAGTTGCTATTTGTCACCCAGCCCACGGGACCACGGGACCTACTTGTCAAGCCACGATGTCGCTGACGACATGACCGTGGACGTCCGTCAATCTAAAATCTCGTCCCTGAAATCGATAAGTCAATTTCTCGTGGTCGATGCCGAGTAGGTGCATGATCGTCGCTTGGAAGTCGTGCACATGTACCGGATTTTCTGCAACGCTAAAGCCAATCGGATCGGTCTCGCCGTAGCTGAATCCAGGTCGAGTCCCGCCCCCGGCCATCCATAACGTAAAAGCATACGGGTGATGGTCTCGACCCCATCGCGGTCGATTGTTGATTTCACCCTGAATGAATGGAGTTCGACCGAACTCACCTCCCCAAACAACCAACGTATCCTCTAGCAAGCCTCTGCGTTTCAAATCCTGCACAAGTGCTGCGCTTGGTTGATCGGTATCTTTACATTGAGTGTAAAGTTCGGTGGTAAGGCTGTTATGCTGATCCCAGCCCGCATGCATGACTTGGACAAATCGGACGCCACGTTCAACTAAGCGCCGTGCTAATAGACAATTGTGAGCAAACGTTCCTGGTTCCTCGACTTGTGGTCCATACAAATCCAGCGTCTCCCGGGACTCGGTCGACAAATCAGCAAGTTCTGGAACACTGGTTTGCATTTTGAATGCCATTTCGTATTGAGCAATCCGAGTCTCAATCTCTGGATCGGCAACCCGCTCCAATTTCATGGCGTTGAGAGCCGCAATGTCGTCCAGCCATTCGCGACGCATAGAACGAGACATCCCGTTCGGATTTGAAAGGTAAAGTACGGGATCGCCACTTCCGCGAAACTTCACCCCCTGGAACTTCGAAGGCAAAAATCCGCTTCCCCAATAGAAGTCATAGAAGATTTGCCCGCAACTTGTGTTCTTACTGACACTCGTCATCGCTACGAAGGCTGGAAGATTCTCGGTCTCGGTCCCTAAGCCATACGTTAACCAAGCTCCCAGTGTAGGCCGTCCTGGTATCTCCGCACCGCTCAACAGAAAGGAGATCGCGGGCGCATGATTTACAGCATCGGTATGCATACTTTTGATGAAGCACAAATCGTCGACAATTTTTGCAGTGTAAGGGAGAAATCGACTGACCCATGCTCCGGATTGTCCATGCTGAGCAAATGGTTCAACCGGAGAAAGAATCAATTTGTTGTTCGGATCTCCGGTCATCGTGCTAAAGCGACGTCCCTTTACGTAGACCGATGGTATCGGCGTGCCATGCATTTTCTCAAGCGCTGGCTTCCAATCGAAAAGCTCTAGGTGGGTCGGTCCTCCGTTCTGGAACAGATAGATGATTCGTTTTGCCTTGGGTGCGAAATGTGGCAACGCGGGAATGCCACCAATTCGCGTTCCGGTAGGTGTGGAGTTTTCGACACAAAAGGATCGGCCCCGCAGAAGGGTTGCAAGCGCAGCAGTCGCGACGCCGGTCGCTGCATCTCCGAAGAAAGCACGCCGAGCTATGGATTGATAAAAGGAAGCAAGCGTAGGATTCATTTGCTACTCTTTCGTTAGGGCTTCATCTAGATTGAAGACCGCTAAACACAGCGCAGTCCACGTGGCCAACTCGTCTCGGTTCACTTCCTCCGAAATCTTCGATGCACCTACTGATAGCAAATCGGCTGCCATTTTCGGAGATTGCAAGAACTGCTTGCGACTTCGATTCAGCGCAGCTGTCAAGACAACAAGCTCTTTTTCATGTGCGCTGCGGCATAATACACTTCGATACACGTAATCAATTCCTGCAGTATCGTCGGCCCCATTTACCCTAAGTGTAAGCGTGGCAAGTGCCCGAGCCGCTTCAACAAAGGTTACATCGTTTAGTGCGAATAGAGCATGCATCGGTGTGTTTGTCCGAACTGCCTTGACAGTGCAAACCTGTCGAGAAGCGTTATCAAAAAACATTGTGGGGCCAATAATTCGACGCCAATAGATGTAGAGGCTCCTGCGATAGAGGGAATCGCCGACACCTTGCTTGTACTTCTTGTTACCGAAGCTCGCTTCCTCCCAGATGCCAGCGGGTTGATAGCCATTTACGGCTTCACCGCCCAATTTGGGAACTAACAATCCACTTGCAGCAAGAGCTTGATCTCGCACCATCCAACTTGGCATACGATATCTCGGGCCTCGAGCGATCCAACGATTTTCTGGATCATTCTTCGCGATTTCGGAATCCAGAAAGCTCGATGACTGGCTGTACGCTTGGCTGGTGACAATGATTTTTAGCAGTCGTTTCGTATCCCAACCGCTATCGCGAAAGTCCGCTGCCAACCAATCAAGCAATTCCAGGTATCTCGGAATCTCTCCCTGAGATCCAAAATCTTCAGCGGTCTTCACTAAACCGATACCGAACATTTGTTGCCAAAATCGATTGACAATGACACGCGCTGTTAATGGCTGCTCATTCGACACCAACCATTTCGCCATACTCAAGCGATCCGCCGGTGCCTCGGATGCTAGGGGAGGCAGGCTAGCCGGGACATTGGCCGTTACCTTCTCGCCGGGCTGGTTGTATAGCCCTCTCAGCAAAGCGAATGATTCGCGGGGCTCCGGTCGTTGAGCCATCACCATCACTTTCGGAATAGATGATTGGACTGATATTCGACTATCTTCGATCGATTTGGCCCTTTTCGCAAGGGAGCGAAATGTTTCATCCGATTGCTGGTGCCGCTCGGAACTTAGGTGTTCGGATCGAGACTTGACTTGTTCATTTGCCTCAGCAAGTTCTTTATCAAGCCGATTCAATTCGAATTGTTGGTCAATGCTTGGAATCGCCAAAGTGGGTGCCGTCTGAGGATCGCCGCCGCCGCCATTGACAGGCGTTTGGTCGAAGAAGGCGAATAGCTGGTAGTATTCTAGTTGTTTAACCGGGTCGAACTTGTGGTCATGGCAGCGACAACAATTCAGCGTCAAGCCAAGCCAAACCGTGCCCATGGTTTCGGTCATGTCCATGACGTAATCGATGCGGTTCTCCTCCGGGATTCGTCCTCCCTCGCCGTTGATCATGTGATTTCGGCAAAATCCGGTGGCCAATTTGTGCTCGACAGTTGGGTTGGGAAGCATATCGCCAGCAAGTTGCCAGATTGTAAATTGATCGAATGGCAAGTTCTCGTTAAATGCTTTCACGACCCAATCTCGCCACGGCCACATGGTTCGTTCTCGGTCTCCCTGGTACCCGTTCGTGTCTGCATAGCGAGCTGCGTCAAGCCAATCCCAGGCCATGCGTTCACCGTATGCAGAAGACTGAAGCAGCCGCGAGACTACATTTTCGTAGGCAGTCGGAGCTGAATCGGCGAGGAAGTTTTCCACTTCGCCAATTGTTGGAGGCAATCCGGTCAAATCGAGTGAGAGTCGGCGAATGAGCGTTCGTCGATCAGCTTGCGCGGCGGGTTTCCAGCCTCTCGCTATCAGTTGGCTTTGAATGAACGAGTCGATGGGATTGAGAGGTTGTATCAAGCCATCCGAGAAAGGAACGTTGGGGACTGGAGGTTTGATGAGCGGCGTGAAGGACCAGTGATTTTCCCACTCAGCGCCTTGGTCGACCCAGCGTCTGATTTTCTCGATCTGTTCCGTCGACAGCTTCTTGTTGAACTTTGGAGGAGGCATCCGCACTTCATCCTCGTGGGACAAAATTCGGCGCATTAGCTCGCTTTTCGTAGCATCTCCGATTTGAATCGCGCTCATCACTCCTTCTTGCGTATCCAGTCGCAGGTCGGCTTCTCTTCGATTTGCGTCCGGACCATGGCAAGCAAAACAGTGGTCGGAGAAGATAGGACGGACATCGCGTTTGAATGAGATGCGATCGGCAACATATTGTTCGTCGCTATGCGCCCAGTTTGAAGCGAAGAAGACTAAACTTGAAAAGATGAGCACCAACAAATGAACCGGAAATTGATCGTTTCTGCAACGATTGGCAAGGAGATTCATGGCGGGAGTCTAGCGCGGAAAATGATCGGAAAACTCCATTGTAATTGATTCAGGGATTTATGAACCAAAACTAGCCGAATTAAATCAAGTGCTTGTGCAAAGACTCTTCCTTCTACTGAGCCTGAGGCGTTAGGCGATTTCCTGCTGCGTCTTTGTAGCGCGCCCGCCGCTATGCGGCTTAAACACAATACCGTTCATGTTTGGCTTCGATCCATTAGCCGGAATGCGTTAGCATCCGGTTTTCTCTGGGAAACCGAGTTGAATCTTGAGATTTCTTCGAGGGGTGGCACGCCCTGAGGTACGAAGGGCCTGCCACCCGATGGCCCGGTACCTTTCAGTCTGCCCTTCTCCTTACTTATGCACCGGATCGGAATCTATTCGACAACTGTTTGCTGGAAGTCCGCGATCTACGCTAATCGCTTCGATCGGTTAAACAAGCTTCAAGCTTTGCAACTCGTTTAACCCGCACAGCGGCTGGCTCTCCCGAAACGATGGGCTAGTGGATCTTGCTAACAATCCGCACGCAAAAGGGATCTTTGACAAGATCCACTACCAAAAAAGACACGCAAGGTTGCGTGCCTTTTGATGTTTGGATCTATCCTAGCCGTTTTGTGGTTCGGACAGTTTAGGTTACGGAATTGATAGTCTTGAGCAATCGCGAAATGATCTTGTATGGATCGGCTTGTGAATTGGGTCGACGATCTTCCATGTACCCCTTGTAACCAGCATTCATAAAGCTGTGAGGGATTCGAACCGAAGCACCGCGGTCGGCAACGCCATAGCTGAACTTGTCAATCGATTGCGTTTCGTGCAATCCAGTCAAGCGCAGATGGTTGTCTGGTCCGTAAGCAGCAATATGCTCATCGCGATACTTATTGAATGCAGCCATAAGTTTATCGAAGTACTCCTTGCCGCCCTGCTCGCGAAGAATATCCGTAGAGAAGTTAGTATGCATTCCGGAACCGTTCCAGTCACCCTTGATCGGCTTGCAGTACAACTCGACATCGAGACAATATTTTTCAGCCAATCGGAACAATAAGTAGCGAGAAATCCACATATCGTCGCAAACTTTCTTGGATCCCTTTGCGAAGATCTGATACTCCCATTGTCCCTTGGCAACTTCCGCATTGATGCCTTCCAAGTTGATGCCGGCATCGAGACATATGTCAATGTGTTCCTCGACAACTTGGCGAGCAATGTCACCGACGTTCTTGTAGCCCACGCCTGTGTAGTATGGACCTTGAGGCGCCGGATAGCCATCTTCGGGAAAACCAAGCGGACGACCGTCTTCCATGAAGAAGTATTCTTGTTCGAAACCGATCCAAAGATCTGCTGAATCTTCAACGGTTTGACGAAAATTAGAAGGATGCGGTTCGCCGTTTGGCAACATGACTTCGCACATTACTAAGAAACCGTTGACACGCGTGCTATCAGGGTAGAAAGCTACTGGCTTCAGGATACAGTCGGAACTTTTGCCTTCGGCTTGTTGGGTAGAACTACCGTCAAAGCCCCATTGCGGTAAATCTGCAACGCTCTTCGGTGCAGTGTCCACGATCTTGGTCTTGCTACGTAGATTTGGTTCTGGCAAATAGCCGTCCAGCCATACGTACTCGAGCTTAAATTTCTTGTCCTTAGACATTCAGCTACTTCTCTCGCATATTTGAGGAATTTATGAAACTGTTTTGGTCCGCATTCCCTGTCTTCGTAACGTGGGAAACAACACATGCAAACACGCCTGCATGCTCGCCGTCCAGCCGACACCAATCAACTCTCAAGAAGCCTGTCTACCCAATCAACCGCCCAAGAGTCTCCAGCCCAACCTGCCTGCATGACGAATACTGGATTGGCTGATCCGGGGTTCGCCGACTTCAACCAAGAAATCCCATCTTGCACACGCTAAATTAAGTGACTGATGTTAAGCTGTTATTGCTCAACCGAGACATACCTTAACCGCCCTTTTGAAGCTCAGCAAGCGCCCCGCAAAGTTTCTTTAATCCAATCAATCCCTAATTAGTTACCCTAATTATGCATGCAGCACCGCTACTTTTGTGCGTACTAGCCGTGATGGCAATCGCTTACCGTTTCTATAGCGTTTTTTTGGCAACGAAAGTTGCGTGCAATGATCCATCACTGGAAACGCCGGCAGTGAGGCTGAATGATGGGCAAAATTACCATCCCACCAATCGATGGATACTCTTTGGCCATCACTTTGCCGCAATCTCGGGAGCAGGGCCGCTCATTGGTCCAGTTCTAGCGATTCAATTTGGATACATGCCTGGTTTGATCTGGCTGGTAATTGGTGTTTGTTTGGCGGGCGCGGTCCAAGATTTCTTAGTTCTAAGCGCGAGTGTTCGCTTCGAAGGCAAGTCACTGGCTCAGATGGCTAGGCAACTCTTGGGACCGCGGGTTGGTTTGTTGGCATCGGCTGCGATCTTGTTCATCGTGATCATAGCCCTTTCTGGACTTGGCATTGTGGTGGTCAAGGCATTGGGCGGCGAAACCATCGCGATGATTGCTGGCGCTCGCATTTCTTATTCTGGCAATCTCGAACAACAATCCACATCGAACGGTACGCGACTCCAGGTTCCACCGGGTGCGACGATCGAATATACGCGGGGGCAGTTCAAACGAAGCGAGACCTTTACGATGCAAGTCCCGAAAGAGGCTGATCTCAAAATCAACGAGGGTTCGTTTGTCGTTCCAGCAAAGTCATTCGAGTTGATCCGAGGAAGTTCCTGGGGGACGTTTACTATTTTTTGTACGATACCGATTGCCTTGTTCGTTGGGTGGTACATGTATCGTTTTCGAAAAGGTCGTATTGGCGAAGCGTCGTTGATTGGTGCCATCGGAGTGTTGGGAGCAACCGTGGCAGGCAATTGGATTCCGGGCTCGATTTTGGAACCCTATTTTTCGTTATCGCGGCAAGGGATCATTCTGGCTATTTGTATTTATGGTTTTATCGCATCGGTGCTTCCGGTATGGTTGTTGTTGTGCCCGCGAGACTATCTGTCCAGCATCTTGAAGATCGGAACGATTTTGATATTGCTGCTCGGATTGATTGTTGCGAATCCATTGATGCAAGCTCCGGCGGTCAACGAGTACTATGCCAATGGAGGCGGGCCTTACTTTAGTGGCGCCATTTTTCCATTCGTGTTTATTTGCATTATGTGCGGTGCGATTTCAGGGTTTCATTCTTTGGTCTCTTCAGGAACGACACCAAAGATGGTGCAATCCGAAAGCGACTTGCGCATGATTGGTTACGGAGCCATGTTGATGGAGGGGCTCGTTGCTGTTTGTGCATTGTTTGTGGCAGCCGCGATGCCATCAGGGGACTACTGGGCTATCAACATCGACTTAAAGGACATCCATTTGCACGCCGATACGTTGACCAAGATGCATGCGGATGTGGATCATTTGCAGGAATTGGAGCGGCAGGTAGGGGGCGAAACGCTGCGTGGTCGAACGGGGGGCGCAGTAACGCTCGCGGTTGGGATGGCAAAAATCATGACGGATGCCATGCAAAGAATCTCAAGCACGATCGACATCGATAGTGTGATCAAGTATTGGTTTCACTTTGCCATTATGTTTGAAGCGTTATTTATTCTGACGACTATCGACACTGGGACGCGTATTGCCAGGTTTTTGTTGCAAGAAGTTCTTGGAAGCGTGTTTCCAAAGTTTGCAAAAATGGATTGGTGGCCTGGGGTAATCATCAGTACTGGGTTGGTAACGTTAGCGTGGGGATCACTCATTTGGAGCAGTTCGATCGCGACGATTTGGCCGATGTTCGGGATCGCCAATCAGCTTCTGGCGGGAATTGCACTATGTGTCGTTTCGACATGGTTATTTCAATGTGGGCGGGGTCGATATGTCTACGTCACAGCGATTCCTCTTGTGTTTATTATTTCGACGACATTTACGGCAGCGTCGCAAATGGTGTCGGGAAAGTTCTGGCCAACCTTTCAACAAGGATGGAAGGATGGGAATTTGCAACAGGAATTGCAGGGAGGTCTATGTTGCGTCGCGATTGTGTTTTTGATCTTTTGTTTCGTTGTTATTTTGGCCAGTTCTATAGCCAAATGCGCAAGTGCGGTCAAGCAAGCTAGGTGAGTAGATTAATGAAGTCGAGAGGCTATGCGAGTAGACCCATAAGAAGAACATTTATAAGCATATGCTTTCATGCATTATTCATCGTTGTTTTTTTGTTCTCGCATTGTCTTACTTGTGTTTCGGATGACACAAATTTCCAGGCTCTCAATTTGAATGGCCTAAGATCATTTTGCCCAGAGGGTGTGAAGATCGGCGCCTTTGCGGATGCATGGGCTATCAATGGCTACCGTTCCTCTCCCCGCGATTCGAATCTCGAAAGACAATTCAGAAACTTGGCGGTTCGAGAGTATCAAATCATGACTGTACCTTGGTTTCCATTCGATTTCCATGTTGCTCCTGGAAGGTATTCGTTCACCGTCAATGGGGAACCATTGCTAGACAAGTGCGTCGATTTTTTGATGCGGAATGGAATTTCATGGCATTGCATGCCACTCGTGGGTCCAAATCCAATTGGGATGCAATGTGGTTATGAGCCCAAATGGCTGGCTGATTCGGCATCGAAGTTGTCACCAGCGCAATTGGAGGAGACACTGAAGGATCGCATTCGTTACTTTTTGGATCGATACGGTGCCAAGCTCCATTCGATTGGCGTGGTCAATGAATCACTCGCAGATTTTTCGCTGGGGCAAGCAAAGTCTGGTTCCTCTGCGTACCGGGATTCTTTTTGGAATCGATTGGGAATGATCGAGGATCCAGTGGGAAACCTGCACCCATCATACGTCGTGAAGGCATTTGAATTTGCGAGGGGACAGTGTCCGAGTTTGAAGCTGGTTTACAATGAAAACCAAGTCGAAACCAAGTCCATACATACAAAAAACTATTTCGGTAATGGGCACAAAAAGTTCGCCAATGAAAAGCAGGATAGGTTGATACGGTTGGCTAAGTTCCTGAAGTCCCGCAGTATCCTGGATGCAATCGGCCTTCAGTTACACCTTTCGATCAACGAGAAAGGGGAGCTGCACCATTTTGCGAGCAATCACTACTTCGAAGTCTCCTCAATCTCAGAAAGCATAGCGGAGATACGCTCCGTAGGCCTTGAAGTTTACGTGACAGAATTGGACATAGGTATTCCAAGCGGAACCCCAGATATGCTCCAAAAACAAAGCCAAGCCTATCAAGATGTGGTTTTCGCCGCAATTGAGGGTGGAGCCAACACAATTATCACTTGGGGCATCATCGATGAGGACCGCCCAAATCATTGGCGGAATGGGGAGCGCGCACTCCCTTTTACTAGTAGTTTTGCTCCCAAACCAGCCTACGAAGGAATCAAAGAAGGACTGCGCGGTCGACAACGACGAGTCCCATAAGGTGTGGTGCAGCTTGAAATCTACCGGCTGTGATTTTATTGAATCCGAAGAAAGTACCCATCACACTCCGTGTGATGTTGCCTCAAAAACCAAAGGTTTTTGAACTGCGGACGTCACACGGAGTGTGACGGGTACTATAAAAACACAGCCTCTGAGCGTGTCACCCGGTCCCCAGGTATATTCAGTCTGCGAGTCCCTTAATTAAACGGAAGTTTAACGGTTATGACGATTGTGAAGAACACGAAAAGCTGAATCGTTTAACGGACACAAGCGTCAACTAAAATGCAGGAATTCCACGAATCATGGTTTCCACAATCTTCCAGTCAAATTACCATGGAAATCTAATCAGTGGGAATTAAATCGAAGGACTTATTCATGGCCATCACTAAAGCCGATTTTATCGAAATCCTTTTTCGGCACAAAATAAAGATTGCATTTATTCCGATTCTTGGTGCTATCGCTACACTATCCGTTCTATTGTATTACCCGCGGACTTATCGATCCGAAGCAAGGCTTTTCTTGCAGGTTGGACGCGAGAGCATGGGAGTTGACCCGGCTGCTAACACGGGGGGAGCTACGGTTGGATTAATTCAAAGCAACCGGGATGAAGAAGTCAAGTCCGCGATCCAGATCGCTGGCGGAAGAGGAGTTATTTCAAAAGTTGTAGACGAACTATCGCCTGAATATGTGCTTAAAGCTGGCGATCCGACCGAGAAAGTAACCACTTTTATGAGTCCAGTGAAAGATACTCTTCGAAGTGCGATCAAAGCCATCAAGAGTATTGACCCGGTAGATTCTCGTGAAGAAGCAATCATCAAAATTGAAGAAAACATCAAGGTCGAAGCCGAGAGAAACTCGACTGTCCTTGCGATCACCTTGGATTCCAAAGCCGCGGAATCAGCTCAAAAAATTCTATCAAAACTGATAGAAGTCTATAAAAATGAACATTTACGGATACATCGCAATCCGGATTCGAACGAGTTTTTAGCGGATCAGGCGAGAAAACTACATGAGCAATGGCTCAAATCAAAGGATGCTCTTTCAAAAGCGAAAACGGAAATCGGTGTCTTAACAGTAAGTGGTCGACAGAGCGCATTGGAAACTCAGTTGCAGTCGATCGAATTGGAGATGCTCAAGAACTCTCAAGAAATCGGAAACGCCAAAGCAAAATCGATCGACATCGGTTTACAGCTCGCAAAGATTTCACCACGGCAAGAAGGGTCGCGAAAGAGTATGCCCAACGCTGGTGCAGACCTAATGCGAGAAGAACTTTTTCAAAACCAGATTAAGTTGGGAGATCTTCAGTCGCGACTTTCACCAGGACATCCGCTGTTGATTTCGACATCTCGGCAAATTGAAGAGGCAAAGAAAATCCTCGCTCGCGAATCAGAAAATCGACAAGAAAACATGGATGAAGTAAATCCAATCTACCAAGAGCTCCAAACAGACAAAGCTAGACAACAAACTCTGATGGCAGGCCTACTTGCCGCACAAGCTAAGTTACTAGACCAACAGTCGCAAATCCAGCAAGCAATGAATCGTTTCAATCATACCGAAATCGAGATTAACAGACTTGAGAAGGATGAGGAGATTGCGAAACATAAATTTACTCAATACAACAGCAGCCTCGAAGAAGCGAGAATGAACAAGGAGCTTGAAGAAAGTAAAATATCCAGCGTTAGCATCGCACAAGATCCTACGCTAGCAAGGAAGCCAGTGAGCCCAAATAAACTGTTAGTGGTACTCGCTGGCGCATTGCTCTCGTGTCTTGGAGTAGTTGCTTCAGTTGTGCTCGCCGAAAAACTGGACGATCGAGTCCGTAGTGAGCATGAACTGGTGGAACTCACCGGCGTTCCTGTATTGACCTCAATCCTGGAAAGTCCAATAAACAAAAAGATTCTGCTTCGTTAGGCACTGCTCATCAAAAGGATCACGAAATGCCTGCTACAACTGAGACAACTAGAACGGCGGATAAAATCTCGAATACTGTCACCAAACGTGGGTCAAAGCGGTCCAATTCATCCGTCGACAATTCGAATTCTGAACTCGATTCATTGCTTTGGCGACTAAGTGCCAGAACAACCTCCGTCGACAAACAAGGGACTATTTATGGCTTGACCAGTTGTGGTCCGAAAAGTGGTGTGTCTACCCTTGCAACGAATCTTGCTATTAGGGCTTCCAATAATCATATGGGGCCCGTACTTTTGATTGACGCAAATATCAAATCACCTCGACTGCACCGAATTTTTCGACAGGACGGAAAGGTCGGATTGATGGATTTGTTGTCCGGTTCGAGCACACCGGATGAGGCCATTCGACCGACATCGGTAACTGATTTGGATCTGTTGCCTCTTGGTTCGAAAGAGACGTTGCGAAATGGGAGAATCATTCCTGAAAACTACGCTCACTTCGCCCAGTGGGTTCGGGAACACTACAGCACAGTTTTCATTGACTTTACTTCCATTGAATGGCTGCGACATTCATTGATGTTGGCTCGTCTAACGGACTCAACCATTGTCGCGATTCGATGCGAAGGCGCTCGTCGTTCAGAAGTGTCGACAGCTTTGGAACGATTGAATGAAGATGGCGTAAAAATTGGTGGAACCGTTTTGACGCGTCGTCGTATTTATACGCCTAAATGGTTTCGACATGCTTAGTGCCGATTCGCTGCTTGGGCTAGAGATAAAGCAGGATTCTACTAGGCTCCC
Source organism: Pirellula sp. (assembly GCA_043744075.1). Classification (GTDB taxonomy): domain Bacteria; phylum Planctomycetota; class Planctomycetia; order Pirellulales; family Pirellulaceae; genus JBKCUI01. Next base: position 12,242 of record JAYTVL010000524.1, read on the forward strand.
TAAAGTCCTTGCGGTTGAATTTGAAGTATTTGGACATCACGCCGAGTACGTTCAAAATATAGCAGACATATGGCTAGCGGCAGACATCGATGGTTGTCTCGAGTTTCTATTGACCAATCGGTTTAAGAACGTGCATGCGAATGTCGTCGAACACATTCGCGCAATGGACAGTGAAAAAGTAACGACTAGTTTTATTACCGATGAAGAAGAAGTCCAATTACGCCGCCCGAGTTTGAAGCATTGGAATGGTTGGAAATTATTTTGCAAATATGCCACCCAGTCCAACGCAGATTTGGGGCTGGTTATGTATTTCGATCGCTTCCAACTGCCTGTCTGCTTTGGGCAGAAATCCCCAATTCCTTTCGCGGGTATCTACTTCCGTCCCACATTTCACTACCACACATTTAAAGGTTATCGCCCAACAATCAACGAGCGTTTGGTTGCCCTACGAAAAAAGTTTCTGCTTCGCCACGTGTTACGGAACAAGGAATTGAAAACGTTGCTTTCACTCGACCCAATAGCTGTTCGGTATATTCAGCAACATTTCAATGCTCACGGGCGCATTTCTCACTTTGCAGATTCCTTTCCCCGAATATCTCCTTCGGAGACGGAGGTTCACGATCTCCGTCAGGAATTGAAGATTGAGCCGAACCGTTTTGTGTTCAGTCTAATCGGCATTCTCGACCATCGTAAGGGACCAATACAACTGCTTGAGTCGATCAAGCACATTCCCGAGAATGTTGCAAGCAAGATTTGTATACTACTGGCAGGACGCACTCCGGATGGTTTTAAAAACTTGCTTGAAAATGCGGTGGCTAGCGTGCAGGATACATCGAAGGTCCAGATCGTCCTTCGGAATGAATATATAGCATCGGCTAAGGTGCAAGCATTCTACGCTTTGTCGGACGTGCTGTTAACGACATACCAATTTCATATCGGTAGTTCATCTGTCTTATTAAGATCCGCGTCACAGCGAAAACCCCTACTGTCGTCGGACTATGGCTTGTTGGGGCACTTGGTTCGTACTCTTGAACTAGGAGTCACGGTTGACACCACGCAGCCGAAAGAAATAGCGAACGGAATTGTTCGCATGGCATCCACAAATCCGAAAATGTATTTGAATATTTCGAATGCAGACCGATTGGCGCATGAGAACTCGCAAGAAAAATTGGCACTGGACTTAAAGCAGTTGTTGCAGGCCGTCTCCAACCGAAGCAATAGTAGCTTGCACAATTCCAGTAACTTGTAGTTGGACATGTTTGAGTTAAGTAGATACTTGTCCGAGCAATTATTCAATGATCGACACGAAAAAGAAAGTAATACAGGGGGTAGTTGCTTTTGGGGATCAGGTTGTCGTTAGTAGCTCGACGTTTATGACCATGTTGCTCGTAACTCGAAATTCATCCGTGTTTGATGTGGGTGTTTTCGCACTGGCCTGGACCACCATTTCATTCTTAAGGACAGTACAGGAACGTATTATCGCGGCACCTTTCTTAGCTTTTAACTATCAGCCAGATTTCCAACGTCCTACGTTTCGTGGAAGTTCCATCGCACATCAAATCGGATTTGCGATTGTCGCATCCGCCTTAGTCTTTCTAGGCTCATTCGTTTTTTGGATTTTAAAGGGAGACAGTCGAGGATTGCTATTCGGTCTAAGTATTGCGGTTACTTTGCCGTTTCATCTGATTCGAGATCAAATGAGGGCAATTTCGTGTGCTGATTTCGCATATTTACGATTGTTGGTTTTGGATGTAGCCATCGCATCTTGCCAATTGCTTGGTTTGCTTTCATTGATCTGGTTGGACATTTTTTTATTATCATTTGCAAATCTGGTACTCGGGTTAGCTTGTGTTGCACCCATCGTTTTTTGGTTTTATCTAATTCGAAAGAGCTACTCCATTGAGTTTTCTTTCGTCATGTCAGATTGGAAGAACAACTGGCGATATTCGCGTTGGTTAGTAGTTGCTAGGGTACTTGGAATAGCCCCCATTCTGATTATCCCATGGCTCATCGCATTCATTTTAGGTGAACGTGATGCGGGAGTGTTTGCTGTTTGTGCAAGCTTAGTTGGAGTCAGTCTAATGTTTGTAACCGGGGCAAACAATATGTTTCTTCCACGCACAGTACATGAGTTACACCATCGAGGAATGCGATCCATGTTGATCACCGTCGTGGAGGCATTGACCGTAATTTTCTCCGTGTTAACGTGCGTCTCCATTGTTTTTTGGTTTTTTGGCGGAGCCTTGTTGACAATCTACGACGATCGGTACAAAGACTTTGGTGTATTGGCATTTTTGCTTAGTTTATCCACACTCGCCGTGAGCGTTTCTACGATTTTTGGGAACGGTCTGACCGCTCTGAGAAATGCAAGGGACTTTTTTTGGGGGGAAGTATCGTGCTGTGTCGTATCCATTCTTGCAGCGGTCTACTTGATACCCATTTACGGACTAAATGGTGCAGCGTTTTCGCAAATTTTGGGTGGTCTGACAGCCACTGTCGTTACTGGACTAACCCTGTTTAGAGGAGTTAGAGCGTACAGAGGTCATTCTTGCTTGACGATTTCAACGGTTAGAAGTATTGCTGATGAGGCGAGAGGTTATTAATGTCCATTGCAATTTCGACAAATGAAAAAGTCGTTAGCGAAAACGTCGAATCGAATTCCTATTTGAGCAACTTTGCATTCTTGACGGCAGTGATCATTGCCCTCTGCTATTGGCATGTGGATCACAATTGGGACGCAAGTCGCAGCGCATTTTCGATGAGCGAAGCCCATACGGGAGCTGAGAATCAAACGGCAGACAGGATGAGACAATTAAATCCGAAATCGACAGCCTTTCGCATCATTCTGGCTGCTTGGGGATGCGTATGTTTCTTGTCAAGTTCGAATACAAGAGTTCGATTTTCCTCCCCACTTCTTTGGAGCATCAGCGCTCTTGCAATGTTTCTTCTGGCAAGCGTTATGTGGAGTGCAAATCCACCCCAATCGATGTACAAGCTCGCTGTACTTTTAACGATGTCCATTGCTGCAGGCGGCGTTGCCTGCCGATTTGATCTTCGAGAGATCTTATCCATCGTCGTATTGGTATGTGGGGCTTTCATATTTGTGGGCGTTTTTGCAGAAGTCTCGCATGGGTATTCGAGTTTCAGTAACTCGTACCGATTTATTGGAACGACGCATCCAAATACGGAAGCCATCTATGCTTCGATGCTTTGTATAATTGCAAGAATCTACTTGACCAGAATCGGTCAATCAAATTTTTGGGGAATTGCAGTTTTCGTTCTAGGGTTTCTCGCTGTGGGGTTTACAAAATCGCGAACAACACTGGCCGGCTTGTTGCTTAGTCTTCTATTTGTCCAAGTACTGGTGGTCCGCGGTACGAAACGTTTGCTACTCATTTTAGGTGGATTGTTTCTTGCAGTGCTCCTGATGGTAGGCTCAAGTGTGATTAGCCAAAAGAGCAGCAGTATTCTTGGACGATTCGCCACAATGGGAAGGCAAGATGATGTCTCTACGCTATCGGGAAGACTACCGCTTTGGGAAGAACTGTTGTTTTCCATAAACAAGTCGCCCGTTATCGGCTACGGGTATTTAGCCTATTGGGACGCAAAGCGAGTCGAAACCTTGAGCGATAGGTTTCGATGGGTGATACCTCATGGACACAATGCATATTTGGATACAATGCTGGACGGGGGTGCAATCGGTCTCGTTCTATTGATCTTAGCGATTGTTTCAGCATTCGGCGATTCGGCAAAGCTCTTTTCGAAGACCAATCGTATTGAATATGCAGTGGTTTTCGGGCTCGTTGCATATGCGGTTCTGAATGGTTTTGCAGAATCGCTTTTCAAGCTGCCTAGCTTTCCGCTTTTCGTGATTTTGACTTGTTGTTTCAACATGATTGCACGAGGAGCGATGGAGTCGAGCGAAGCAGCACCTTCGAGTGTCAAATCAAAAAGAAAACCCAATCGCATGTCCGGACTCAATTTTCCCAGATGAAAATACTTGCCGTCCACAATTATTACCAGCAGCGGGGCGGAGAGGATCAATGCTTCGAGGACGAGGTGCGTGTGCTTCGATCCAATGGTCACGAAGTCCTTGAATATATAGTTCATAACGATTCGATTGAGCGTACAAGCAAGCTGAAAGTCGCCAGGGAAACGCTATGGAACAGATCCGCATACCGTAATATCCAGATTGCTATTCGGGACTTCCAGCCAGATCTGATGCATGTAATGAATACGTTTCCTCTCTTGTCACCTTCGATTTTCTACGGAGCCAAGAAGCTGGGAATTCCAGTCATTCATGAAGTGCAAAACTATCGTTTGTCTTGTGCTGGTGCATACCTATTGCGAGATGGGAAGATTTGCGAAAAGTGCGTCGGGACCGCATTCCCCTACCCAGCTGTTTTGCACCGGTGTTACCGCGGAAGCCTGATCGGCAGTACTGTCGTTGCATCAACGATTGCTCTCCATCGATTCTGGCGTACGTGGCACCATGCTGTCGATATAATCGTGTGCCCTTCCGAAATTGCTAAGCTCAAATTGATTGAGACGGGACTTCCTGCGGATAAGATCCAAGTCAAAATGAATGCACTCGACTTTGACCCAGGAATAGGTGATGGTCCCGCAGGATTTGCAGTTTTTGTGGGTAGACTCTCTCCCGAGAAAGGCCTGAATACTCTAATCCAGGCCTGGAAGCAGAATACGAGACTACCGCCTATCAAGATTATTGGCGATGGTCCATTGTTGGAATTCGTACGACTAGCACAATCCGCGGATGAAAGGATTCAATGCCTCGGAAGATTGCCAATCCTTGAATTGCTGGATGTCGTTGGTCGCGCAAATTGCCTTGTGATGCCCTCGATTTGGTACGAAACGTTCGGAAGAACGACTGTCGAGGCCTTTGCTAAAGGAACTCCAGTTGTCGGATCAAGGATTGGCGGGACGGCGGAAATCATCGACGATGGACGAACGGGTTGGCTCTTCAATCCAGGCGATGCCAGCGACCTTGCAGAAAAAGTCGAAATAGCGATGAAACTAACTCCTGAGGAATCTGCAAACTTCCGAAATGCGACACGCCACGAATATCTTCGTCGATACACATCACAAGAGAACTACAAACGACTCATGGATATTTATCACGATGCGATTAAGCAGAGCTTTGGGAAACTTGGTGCATCCGACACAGACGACAAGGGTGATCGCAAGCAATTTATCACACAAGCCGTGCGTGGGCTTGCAGAGAACGAAACGGTCTGACAAGCCAGACAACTCATTGAAAGTGTTGCTTCCCAATTTTGCTTTCAGTGTCGTTCGCGAAACTACCGTAAGCCCGCGACCGTAGCGGAGAGAGTAGAGCGATTGTCCTCAATCGCTCTCTGTTTTCGCGGGGCACAGGTTTTCATGCCCCCGCTCGCGGACGATTTTTTGATTTTCGTTCAGGAATTGTGCCGTGGGACTTCGCTTCTTAGCTTCAAATCTTATTCACCAACCAAACGAGCTGGTTGGGGTCTAGGCGCCTCTCCCTCCCCTCAGTATTGAACTCTACTGCGAGGGTCCCATGCGCAGTTCTCGCAGAACTTCGGGAACCTGGTTTTCATAACTCACTGAATCTTTGTAACGTTCTACCAAGCGAGCATGTCGGACCGACAATTGCCCCTCGATTTGGTTTAGTCGAGATATTTCTGGGGCGACTTTCCAGGCCGTGATCAATCGAGCATCAGCCGGTACATCTACCCCCTTTAGCCATGCATAGCGAAAGGTCGCAGCACCTGGAACGAAACAATTATTCGCCAAGCTTTGAGCATAGGCTGAACGCGATACGTCCAACAGTACTAAGTGACTTCCTGGGCAGTGATTGACGAAGTCCGCTAACTCAACGCTACTCACGGCGAAATGCTGCAATTGAAGTGGGGTTCGGAGTACATCAGCGTCGCCCTTGGTTTGGGTCTCACGCGTGGTAAGGTAAAACTGCCCTCCGAGATCGACTTGTTCGCCTCCCCGGTAATACACCATCATCACGTCGTTGGCCGGCTCTCTGGTTTGCAATTCCTGAATTCTTAAGCGAACCAAATCGAGAATTGATCCGATCTTTTCTCGGCTTACGGAAGCCCCAATAAAGGGACCGTAGCCATTGCACTCGGCGAATGCGGACGACTTGAAGCTGAATTCCTTTTTTTCCATGCGTAATTCCTTTCCTGCAAGCGACGCAACAGCTTCACTCCTTAAACCAGCTTCATCGGCTGATGGAACTCCGATGCCAATAATGACTAGATGGAGTCGCTGACGCGGAAGCTGTGGCGATTGACAATCGACCTTTACTATCTTTTTCGCTGACGCCAATCGTCTTAGGTCGGTAGCCATTACTTCGATGATATTTGCTTGCGTACGAAACAACTGAACTTGGCTTGTGAATTGTCGCTCGCGCGAATTGGCATTGGATGCTTCCAGGCGAATCGACTGTTTAAAGCCGTTGACGGAGATCCAGACCTGGGCGTTTGCATCGTTGATCGCGACGTCATCGCGGTAGTTCCAACGAACACGTCCCTTAAGCAGATTCCGACTTGTCTCAGCAGGACGATCCATCCCCCACGTACCATCCGAGCGCTGAGTTAGCGATTGGCTGGCTTCGGGTTTGTCGAACGGCGTCAGTGAATCCAGCACGATCTCGACAGGACTTGGGACGTAATTCAGTGTCAAAGTCTGAGAACGCAAACCATCCTTGTTTTCCGCGACTAACTGAATCGAGTTGGTCCCAGTTCGCAATCGAACTTCTACTTGTTTGCGAACAATTGAATCCGTTCCCTCTTTCGTCGGCTCAAAGGGTGGCTGCACAATTGGCTGACTCTCGTGAAGCAATTCGATGCGTTTGAGGTCCGTTTTCGAACGAACCAAGTATTCGATCGTGACGAGTTCTGAAGTCACCGACGTACTGTCGTTCGGGCTGAGAAATGCCAACGTCGGAGGAAGAGCTGGTTGTTTCCGCTTAGGCATATCCAAGGTCACGAACGCAGGTTTTGCAATTCCAAATGCAAAAACAGCCAAGCCGAATTGTCGTCGATCGGACTGCAATGGCAATGCAGATACATTCAACTTGAACCGAGTCCCAGACATTTGAGTTTGCCATTGTGATTTCGGAAGCTCCCGGCTGTCCACCAAAATTCGTTCAATCGGACTTGCTGATATGCCAGCCAACTCAACATCAAATGCAGTCTCGTCGATTTCACCTGGAACTTGACGACCATCGACGACTGGAGTTGGCTGGTAATATAGCGTTATCGGTTCTGTTTGCTTTTCGGCACCAGTGTCGTTGGAGAGTTGCAATTGAAGTGTATTGGTTCCCAACTTTAGCGGGATTTTACCCTGAATTACACCACTCGACAAATCGGACACTATTGGTTGCTCAATTCGCAAACCGTTGATAGTCGCAACAACTGAAACGGGACGACGTTTGGAATTCGGCTGAAAGCGAGCACTCAATTGAACAGTCGATTGATCAAGCAAAGTTTCAATCAATTGCTCCAGGGAGGGTTGAACGATTTCAACCTCGGGTAGAGGTTGACGAAATAACACGCTTACATCGTAAGTTGTCTCCTGGCTTACTTGCGTTTTCGAGGCTAGTCGAATCGTGTTGAGACCAGGCGTGAGTTGCAATGGTACTTGAAACGTGAAGTCAACCGAAGTATTTGGGACAAATCCCGGCAATTCCTTTCCAGCCAAAGTTGCAGCGGAGAGTTTTTCCTCCGCGTGAATTGAACCCAATAGCGTGACACTTTCGCTCTCCACAACCAAAGGTTCACGTAGCTCTAGTTTGATTGGATCAGGGTTGGCATCCGAAACGTATTGCAGCCCAGTCACATCGATCGTGGGCGGACTCATGTCGCGTGGGATACGAGTAACATCAAATTTCCAGGATGCCGCCTCGAGGCTTTTCGTGTCTTCAGTCGACCCTCGGTTTTGCGCTTCAAGCAGGAATTGATTTGGCCCTTCTCGCAATTCCAAAGGTAGTTCAATTCGTATCTCATTTTTTTCTTTTTGGTTGGTCTCCCATGTTTTGACAACTTCGCGGCTCTGTTTATCGTTCAATCGAAAGAGAGTGACATCAAGCGGTACATCTTTTTGGCCTGGTCGGACTTTGGCTAAGACGGCGATGTTCGATTCCTTGGTCATCGAAGCAGGTCGCTGAAGAGGCTCAATGGTGGGAGCATTCGGTATATAATCGAGAGGCTCTTCGAGGGTAAAAGTGCGAGTCGGCACGCTACGTGTCTCAAGCTCCGCCTGAATGCGATGCTTGCCTCGATTCCATGCCGCAAGTTGCAGTGAGCCGAATTGCCAATGGCCCTTTCCGTTTGGAATGAACAAGCCTTTTAGATCGCCGTCTACTCTAAGTCGAACCTCTTTGATCATTTCACCGGTGAATTCAGTATTTGTGATCTTCAGGGTAATCGATTGAGGGGGCGTGCGAACAACGGCTGTCCCAGACCTGTTCCACCGCTCGGTTTCGGGTTCCAATACTTTCAAGTTCATCTGCGGTTCTAAAAACGATAATGGAATAACCTCAGGCAGGCGGCCCCGGTTATTGACGGCTTTCGCAAGCATTCCCGGTTGGTTGAGATTGGGATATTGATCGATGGGTGCAAAGGCAACTGGGGTATTTGGCTTATTCACGTTGAAGTGCCAGCCTAGTCGTTGCCGAATTTCATGATCGCTGGCATCGAATGGACCAAGGGGGCTCCAACCGATCCATTGCCTTTGTCCCTGATTGTTCAAGCGAGTTATCATTAACTGAAACAGAGGCTTACGCTCGTCTGCAGCTTGATCGAGCGTGATCAAAACGTCCGAGCGTTCGGTTCCTCGTTGTCGTCGAACCTTGACTTGAGTTGCGGGCTTCTGTTCCCACAGCGGATCCTTCAGGCCAAGAGTAGATGGCCATTTTCGCAACTCACTTGGATTGGCTGGGTCGAAATAACCGAGTAACTGATCGCCAGCTTTTAGAGGCAAATTTGCATTTGCAGACTCCTGTACTTGATCAACCAACGCGACCTGATCTTTTTCAACCAAAGCCACTCCATTCAAAGTGGATCGAGGTTGGAGAATGGTCTCAACATCAGAAATATCCCAAATTGCAATCGTTTGATCGGAACTTGCGGTTGCCAATAAACGCGAGTCTCCGCTTAGTGCCAAGCTCCCAATCATTCCGGTATGAGCATTGAAGACACGCTTTAAAGTGCCATCTTTTACGTCAAACAATCCCAGCCATGGCTGACCGTCCTCATGAGCAGCAACAAGCAATAACGGCATCAACGTCTCATCGATGGGAGCAGTAAGGATCGCATGGGAAATCTTGTGGCGCTTAGGCGCGATTATGGTTCGAACGACGCGACCTTGATGCACGACCGTTAGCTGCTGTTCATTGTGGCTGACTGACCAACCCTTGGTATTTGCGGTGTATTCCTTCCACGACCGCATATCTGTGTCAACTCTACTGTTTTGGAAATCAAAAACGTACTTTGCTTGAGGAGCAGCTGTTTCGAAAGTCTTTTCGACAATTCGCAGCCCAAGCTCACCTTGACGTTCGACAAATGCAACCTGCTCCGTAGCCGACGCTCGTCCGCTTAATGTCTGCGCTTTGGTATTTCGTTTCAGCAAATCTGAAATTGAAATAACCAAAATATCGTGGTTAGGATTCCCGGCTATGGCTAGGTGCTCGCCCTTAGACGTGGCCGCTAGGTCTGGTACTTGAACGCCGGCTGAATCTACGTTCCAAAGCTCTTTTCGTACAATTTCAACTGATGTTGCGCCTTTCGTGGGCACCTTCAAAACCCTTAATTGAAAGCGGTCTGGAATTGCTTTTCCGCCTGCATCTAGCTTGATTACACATAAGGCGACAGCAATATGATCGAAATCTCCATTCGGGCGACTGGACATAAGCGCCAATCCCATCGGCGCAAATATCTCATTGCCCTCCCTAGGAAACTTAACGATCCGATTCAAGTCACGTTCGGCTAGTCCAAGAGCGTTGATATTCCAAAAGGTGAGATTGCCTTCATTTGTTTCGTTGTTAGAACTGGCCGTCGCGAACCACTTTGCACTGGGATCAGCTACGATCATATTGTTGAATTTTCCGTCCGTGTACGGACGGAAAGATGGAGGCATTAACGACTCCCAATGATAAAATTTCTGGTTGCCCCATGCCGCTAGAACTTGTACGCCAGCCTTGGGGGACGATCGGCCAAAAATTGCTAATGAGGGCCGATTTTTCGGTGCCTCAGGTAGTAAGATACCGTCGACTTGACGAGCTGTTGCGACGTCCCAGGTTCGAATGCTGCCAACCTCTTTTTGGTTCACATCCATGTCGTCACCTGCTGAAATCAATTGATCGGAGCCGTCGGTCGAACGAGCAAATTCCAAGCGTCGTACGATTCCGCGATGTCCCTCTAAGCGTCGAATAGAATTGTCTGTTCGATCTAGAAGATAGATTACACCCATTTCAAGCCGTTCGATGGAACTTGTAGGCGTTAGGATTCCGTGCACTCCAAACGAAACTGCGCGTTGGGATAGATGGGGAAAACCGCCGATCGCCAGCCATCGTCCGTCGGATGAAAATGCGATTGAATCGATCTGGCCTTGTTTTCCCGGACCGATTGGTACTCTGACAGACTCTTCAGGTATTCCAACGAAAGTCCCTTGGTCCGTACGTCTCCAAACTCGGACAATTTTATCCCTGCCCGCGCTCCACAATTCACGCCCGTTTGGATGCCACGCCAGCGACGTGATAAAGCTCGAATGTCCCCCGGTTTCGATTCGCAGTATGGGTTCAGGAGCGTCATCCGATGCGAAGCTTTTCAACGCCGCAAAAACTAAGGCGAATGAAAACGACAACACCAGTAATTCTCGAATAACCAATATTGTGGTACGTTTTATCATGAACTCCTCCGAAGAATCATGTTAGCATAACACATCGGTCGAGTCGAGAATTCGATTGCTGTTTTTATTCCCCATGGCACAACAAGGTGCAAGTTTGATTTCGCAGATTCCGCCTCATGAACGCGAGCGTTTCAAACAAATCGTCGACCGTTTCCGCGACCGTTGGCAGGACGAATTCGCAGGAGAGTTGACGGTCGGTTCGTTTCAAAGCTGTTTGCCGTCAGCGAACGATCCTCTATTTCGAGTTGCGCTAATTGAGATCGTCGCGATCGATCTCGTAACCCGAATTGATCGCAAGGAGCCCGTCTCATTATTAGACTACCTCGCGCTCGACATAGAGCTAGGGCCTCCCGAGCAGCTTCCAGTTGAATTGTTGCTAGTCGAGTTCACGCATCGACTACGTTCTGCAAATCCAATCGATGCGATTGATTATGCTGCTTCGTATCCTGCACAATCCGCTGAGTTAATGCAACGAATTCAATCGATGAGCGCCCAGCCGCAGTTTGGTACGATGATTTGTAGTCCCATCGATGATGATTTGGATATCCAGCCGATCGCACTAAATGAATCGAATCGATCGCAATTAGAAACACCCTCCGTTAATAATAACGATTCAGATGGTGGCGAAAATGCGAAAGATAATCGCTGGGGCACGGTGCGATCATCGTCCGATCCAATGATACGCCTTGATAATGGCTATCTCTTGATTCGCAGAATTGGACGTGGAAATTTCGGTGAAGTTTGGCTGAGCGAGGCACCTGGAGGAATTGAAGTTGCCCTAAAAATTGTGCGATTACCGGCTGGTCAAAGGAACAAGCATGTGGAGTTACGTTCTTTGGACCTGATGAAACGGATGCGACATCCTTACTTAATTCAAGTTCAAGCATTCTGGGTATCGACCGAACAGATATTGATCGCAATGGAATTGGCTGATCAAAGTCTCCAGGACCGTGCTCGTGAGTGTACAGGTCAATCGATACCGCTTCCGGAGTTGCTCAGATACATGGCCGAGGCCGCGGAAGGACTCGATTATTTGCACCGTGAACACGTTGTTCATCGCGACATCAAGCCGGACAACCTGCTGTTGCTCAAAGGGCACGTTAAAGTTGCCGATTTCGGCCTAGCCCGCCTGCTGGATGAAACTGGCCTTACCGTTATTGCGACGCAGGTAGCTGGATCTCCTATGTACATGGCCCCCGAGGTTTGGAATCAGAAACCTGTGCCTAGCAGTGATCAGTACAGCTTGGCAGTTGCATATGCCGAACTTCGATTGGGACACACTCCATTTTCGGCTAGCAGCTTAGTCGAAGCAATGCAGGCGCACCTCTACGGCCAACCCAAACTCAGCGGAATTTCCGAACGCGAACAAACAGTATTGCAGAAGGCACTATCAAAGAACACACAAGATAGGTTTGCGACATGTTCGGAAATGGTTGCAGCGATGGTCGAGGCAGCTTCACCGTTGGTTGCTCCCAGAGCGAGACAAACAGCCGATTCCAAGAACCTGTCGATCTGGAGTTTTGTTTCGCTTCTAACTATTGCCGCAGGACTTGCCACGATCGGTTTCCTAATTTGGCATTCTGATTCGTCACCCATTCGTCCGCCTGTCGCGATTAGGCTTCGAGACGTCAAAGTGGAATACGGCGGCAAAGATGTGATTGAGATTTCCACGGAGGACGGTTCTGACAAAATCCAGCAAATCACCTTTTCTAAAAAGCCACTGGGTATTTCATTGAATTTTGATCAATCAAAGAACTTACTGACCATTGCAGCCGACCTCAATGCCCCAATCGGTGAAACATCCTCCGAGATGACAGTCTCAACCAACCGCGGCAAGATCGCCAAAAAGCTGCGAGTTAATGTCGTAGATTCTGGAAGCTTAAGACTTCCCAATCGCACTCAGCCATCCAAACAAAATCCTCGCCGTTATCGTTCTGACTCGGAAGAAAGGATCCTCTATGAAAACATCGAATACTTGCTACCCAGCGGCGAACGCGTCGAGTTTCTCCTGATCCCGCGTCAATCAACGAGTGATCCTCCGACATTTTATATCATGAAACAAGAGGTTACCAATCGTTGGTTTGCCGAGTTTGCGTCAAGCTACCCCGACAAAATCAGTGCCGACTCGCGTTGGCGGGAAGGTGCTCTGGCGGAATCCGGGTATCTCGGAGTGGAGGGTGATTTCATCGACTATCCGGTTGTTTTCGTCAGGGTCGAAGAATGTCATGCATTCGCGGAATGGCTCGGTGGATTACTGCCCAGCGAACAGCAATGGGACAAAGCGAGCGGTGCCAATGAGGATGAGAAGACGCGAGGAATAGGACCCTTCAAGGGCCAGGGTTTAGAAATTTGTGTCGATCGGATAAGTCAAGGTCCGCTTCGAGCCGGTACTTCGCCGGATGACATTAGCCCTTTTGGCGTTCTCGATTTATCTGGTAGCGTAACTGAATTTACGCGGGACATCACCAGGCATAAAACAACCAAGTTAGATATTCCATTGCTTGAGAAAACGAAGCGACTCGGAAATGAAGTCGTGACCCTTAGAGGGAACAGCTACCATGACCCAGAACCTTGGACATACGAGCTGAATGATCAGATTCCTCCGGTCCTACCCTACGATGATTCAAAACCGGAAATCGGTTTCCGGGTTGTCCTTGAACTGCTTTAACGATTCCTTTACGCAAAACGTAGCAAAACGTAGCTTAGGCTTCCAGCCTGAGAATCCTTACCTGAATCTCACAGGCAAGATGCCTATGCTACGTTTAGAAACAGAGTCCAATATGTTATCGTTGTTCGTCGTGTTGACCACTATGTTCCTTGGTGACGGGACGGGGCTGCAGAGGCCCGACGTTGAATACAAAGTGTTTCAATTCCCGGCCAATCAAATTCCAAGAATCGATGGCAATTCAGACGACTGGTCGATCGTATCTGAGTCGTACTCGATCGGCATGGATCAACTTCGAGAGACCGTCGGAGGCTTGGATGACAAACGAGATCCAGACAACCTGGACGTCAAAGTCAAAGTGGGTTGGGTTCAAGGACAAAATCAGCTTTATTTCCTATACGAAGCGACCGACAATTTTTGGGACTTCGCTCGCCCCGATCTGCACAACGACATTTTCGAAGTCGTCATCGACGGAGACTTGTCCGGTGGTCCACTCATCCGCCAAATGCATCCAAACGAATCGCTCAAGGGCAAGTTAGATACGCACTTCCTCTTTCATGGAGTCCACGCTCAAAACTATCATGTTTTTACACCAGCCGAAGGAAAAGACTGGGCCATGGTTTGGGGCTCCCAGCCTTGGATCAAGGATCTACCCTACGCAAATGCGGCTACCAAATACAATTTCAAGCATGGAGAATCGGGGAAATTGACACTTGAGTTTTTTGTGACTCCATTCGATTATGCACCGCCCGAACCAGCTCGGGCGGTACAGTCAAAACTTACGGAAAACAAGGTTATCGGAATGTCATGGTCCATTCTGGATTACGACGATGAAAAAGCGGAGAGGTCTGGAGCCTTTTGGAATCTTTCGCATAAGACGACGATGTACGGAAACGCATCGGACCTGGTGGCTTTCCGACTGATGCCGATCGAAAAACATTTGCGAAAACCGATTGAGGCGGATTGGACGTTTCAGGTTATCAGTCGGGAAGAACGCTTAGTGGCTTTTCGGGATCAATCCTACGGTCGTATCAAGACCTGGAGCTGGGACTTTGGAGACGGAACGAAATCGACGGAAAAGAACCCCATACATCGTTATGAAAAACCGGGTGAATTCGTTGTGATCCTCGTTGTCGAAGGGCCAGACGGAACGGCAAGGCGATCTAAGGTTTGGGACGTCACTCTTCCTTAGCATCTTGCGATTAATTAGTGTCGTAGTGGACGAGGCTACGAGTCCAGTCGCCAGGGACTCGTAGCCACGTCCACTACGGGTTCCGACAGTTATTTTCCGCTCGATGCTTAGTGTCAACGGTTCATTGTCCAGGTAGTTCCTTCTTTGCCGTCCTGCAACGCTATACCAATCTGAGTCAGTCCATTTCGAACCGAATCCGACATAGCAAAATCTCGTTTCACTCTGGCTTCCGCTCGCACTTGAATTAACAGATGCATTAACCCGTTTAGAATATCCGCGGTCCCGTCGTTGCTGTTCGACTGCTTTGGTGGCTTGACAAAGATTCCGAGAATCGCCCCAAGCTCCTTGAGGATGTTCATTCCGTTGGTAAGCGATGCTACGCTTTCTGGCGAACGCTTAGCGGTTTCCTCAAGTTGCACTGCGTCGATGAAACGGTTTAATGATCGAGCGATCTCAAACAAATCGCCGGTAGCTCCGCCAGTGTTAAAATCGTCGTCCATCTTGGCCAAAAACGATTCCCGCAATCGAACGACTTCTAGGATCGCTTCGTTCTTGGTGCTCGGTGGATCAAATGAGTCGCGTTGCTTGTTGTAAGGCAGTTGGTTGGAATCGTAAAACGAAAGGCCCGAGATGCGTTCGAATCGTTGAATGAGCCGATAAAACGCTTCGAGGGATGCGCCAGCCTCTGCCAGCGGTTCTTCGCCGAACAGAGTCGTCGATCGGTAGTGCGATCGCAAAAGAAAGAACCGAATTCGTTCGCCCGTGTGACGCTCGATCAATTGAGCTAACCCGCCCGCACCTTTGCTGCGAGAGATTTTTGTGCTTGCCGTATCGGTTGGTTCAACTGCTGCCGGCGTGGAGGATGGCGATTCGTCCCGATCGTTTTTGCCACCGACTTTGCCTTTGGCATCAGACGCTTGCATGAGACCATTGTGAAGCCAATAGGTAACCATCGGTTGCCCGTGGCAACAGCGGCTTTGGGCCAATTCATTTTCGTGGTGGGGGAATACTAGGTCGAGTCCGCCGCCGTGAATATCAAACGTTTTTCCCAAGATGCGTCGACTCATGGCTGAGCACTCGATATGCCAACCGGGCCGGCCGAGTCCCCACGGGCTTTCCCAACTCGGTTCGTCTGGTTTGGCTGATTTCCACAGAGCAAAGTCCCCCGTAGAACGCTTGCGAGACACGGCATCGCCACCGTCCCCTTGTTGGGAATCGACAGAACGATTGCTCAATCGACCGTATTCGTTGTCCTTCAAGACATCAAAATAGACGTCGCCGCCACTGGCGTAAGCAAACTCTAATTCAATCAATTCTTGGACGAACTTGATAATCTCATCCATGTTATCGGTGGCGCGCGGCATATGATCGATTTGATCAACGCCAAGCGACTGAAGATTGGCCAAATAATCGGCCGTCATAGCCGTCGCAAGCTGGAACATAGATATTCCCTTCTCGCGGGCTCCATTAATAAGCTTGTCGTCGACGTCCGTGATGTTGACCACCCACGTGACATCAAAGCCGCAATAAGCAAGAAATCTCTTGATCGTGTCGAAGATGACTGGGCCAACCATGTGTCCGATGTGTGCTTCCGCGTAGACCGTTGGTCCACAAAGGTACATTCCCACCTTTCCGGGCAGCAAAGTATGGAAAGGCTCTTTGTTTTTGGAGAGCGTGTTGTAAATTCGAATCGTGTTGGTAGTCACGGTGGCGAAGCAAAATGGCAAGAGTAAGGGGGAGTTTAGGATCGCAAATTCTAGCAAAATAACTAGCGATTTCGGATGGTATGTCCATCACAGCGCCACGTACAGGCCATTTTGAATCGTGAGCAGACTCAAATGCTAGCCCACTTCAGCTACATTCGCGGCTGAAGGGGCCGCGAATGTCCGGCTGAGGACAGCCCCACCTACGTGTTACAAAATCTTACTGCCAAATACCAGAGAACCGGCCAACCCGTTATCATAACTGAAACGAACAATTACCTCCGAAGTCTTGCTATTTCTTTACTATGCCTTATTTGGATGCAATTACTGGTCCCGCCATGGGACGCCGATACCCCTTGGAAAACCCCCATTACGTCATGGGCCGGCATCCCGACTGCGACATAGTGCTTGAGAGCGGCTCTGTTTCGCGACAGCACGCCAAAATCTCGAAGAATGGATTGAACTTCGTTTTGGAAGATCTAAAAAGCCGCAATGGCACGTTCGTGAATGGCCGATTGATTAATGAGTCAACCAAACTTCTGGAGGGGGACACCATCCGGATTTGCGATATCGAATTGAATTTTCATGAGGAATCGGAATCCTCTGCATTGACCGCAAATACGATGCACGAGGGTTCGGCGTTTGGCATCATGATCGTCGATGATGGCGTCGACAGCGGTTCCACCAGATCTGTTACGGCGAAGCTGGATGTGCGAGGCAGTCAATACGGTATGCAACTGAGTGCGTCCGCAGAGGCAAGGTTGGCTGCGCTCCTTGAGATCATGAAAAACCTCGCAAAAGCTGTTACTTTGGACGAAGTTCTTCCAAAAGTTTTAGACACTTTGTTCACCATATTCATTCAAGCCGACCGAGGATTCATTGTCCTCAATGATGCCGAAGGGCAACTCAAAGTTAAGTTTTCAAAAACGCGGCGGCCAGACCAAGAAGAGATGCTTCGAGTTTCTAAAACCGTTTTGCGCGAGGTGATGCAAACCAAAGAAGCCATCATTTCACTTGATGCAGGCAGCGATTCTCGCTTTGAACTGAGCCAGAGCATTGCAGATTTTCGCATTCGGTCGATGATCGTGGCCCCGCTTCTTAATGGCGATGGGGACGCTATTGGCGCGATTCAGATCGATACTGTCCAGCAAAAGGGCGGTTTCGAAAGCAAAGACTTGGAGATTTTGGTTGGCGTAGCAAATCAAGCCGGAATCGCCATTGAAAACGCCCAGCTAAACGAGAAAAAGATCGTGCAAAGATTGATTGAGCAGGACCTAGAGCTTGCAAGCCAAGTCCAACTGGCATTTCTTCCAAAGGCCCCCCCCAAGATTTCAGGCTACTCATTCTTCCAGTACTACAACCCAGCACAACAGATCGGTGGCGACTATTTTGACTATATCGAGCTAGACCGCAATCGCATCGCCATCGTGATTGCGGACGTGGTCGGGCACGGAGTCGCCGCAGCAATGTTCATGGCTAAATTGTCCGCTGAGTGGCGGTTTGCGTTTGCAACGATAAGCGATCCCCGCTTGGCCTTAGCAACACTCAACGATCGAATCACTGCCTTAGGTGTCGAAAAATTTATTACGATGGCCGTCATCGTCTTGGATTACGTAACACACAAAGCAACGATCGTCATCGCGGGGCACATGCCGCCAGTTATGCTCATGAGGGACAAATCGATCCAAGAGCCGGGAGCTGATGTGGGCGGTCCTCCGCTGGGTATCATGTCGGATATCCCGTTCGATGCCTTTGAAATAGACATTCAAGCCGGCGAATCCATGACGCTATACACCGACGGAATTTTTGAAGCTCCGAATGCCCAGGGAGTTCAGTTTTCGATCGACCGAGTTCGACATCATGTAGCCGCCTGCGCTGGGGACATCCAACTTGCTGGCAACGAGATTATTGACCGCGTCACCAAACACATCGTCGGCTGCGAACAAGAGGACGATATGTGTTTAGTCATTGTCGGTCGAGATGTGTAATTTCCGCATCTTCGAGGCGGACGGCCAGTGTAGTCGGTTCGATAAAGTGGAAGGAATTGTCCTCAATTCCTTCGGTAGCTGCTTTGACACGGGAATTGAGGACTATTCCCGCCACGATGCTGCTACGTGGCTAATACACGTAGGTCCGCATCTCCGAGGCGGATGACTCAGCGTCTCGGAGATCCGCTGCTACGTCTTGATCGTTTTGGTATACTTGTGTTCTCGCACGAAGCAACGTGGATACTTCCGTTTCAAAAAAGGTTTTTGCCATGAATTCTAAAAGACTCTCATCGACGGTATTTCCTTGTCTTTCATTGCTCCTCCTTTTGTCGTTGCTTCAGACTGAATTGTTGGCCCAAACGCGACAGCAAAAGGTCTTAGGCGATAAGCTTAAGTTTGAAGCGACAGGTTCGTGGTTCTACAATGATTTGGAAAAGGGCTTCGAAACGGCGGAACGGCTTAAACAGCCGATGTTGGTTGTGTTGCGCTGCATACCATGTGAAGAATGCGTCAAGTTGGACGATGACCTCATTGAAGTCAACCCACAGCTACAACAGTTATTGAAGTCATTTGTTCGCGTAAGGGTAGTTGGAACGAATGGACTGGATCTCTCCATGTTCCAGTTCGACACCGACCAGTCGTTTGCTGCATTTATTTTCAATGCTGATGGAACGCTTTACTGTCGATACGGTACACGTTCAGATCGCAAGGAATGGAAAGATGACGTTTCAGTTGAGGGGCTGGGGAAAGCATTAGAAGCCGCCTTAGAATTACATCGTAACTACCCGTCGAACAAAGCTAGTCTGGTGGGCAAACAAGCAGATAAACCCAAGTTTGCAACACCTGAAAAAATCCCTTCGTTAACGCGTTACACCGATAAGCTCGACTACGCTGGAGACACCGTCAAGAGCTGTATTCACTGTCACATGATTGGCGAAGGCCTTAAAGCAAATTTCCGAAGCGAGGACGGAAAGATACCGGAATCATTGCTCTATTCCTATCCACATCCGAAAACAGTCGGACTTATTTTGGACCCAACTCAATGTGCAACGGTCAAGGATGTTATGAAGGGGAGCGCTGCAGGCGACGCTGGTTTTAAGACAGGCGATCGCATCATTTCGTTAGCTGGCCAAGCAATCCTTTCGATAGCCGATGTACAGTGGGTACTGCACCATGTTCCTGCCGAAGGAAGTGTTGTCAAAGCCGCGATCGAACGAGCGGGGAAACAGTCCGAGCTAACGCTCAAGTTAGCCGAGAATTGGAAGGCAAAAGAAGACATATCCTGGCGAGCGTCCTCTTGGCAATTTCGGCAAATGGGACTCGGCGGAATGGCCCTTCAGCCGGCGACCGCAGAAGAACGAAAACTTCTCGGCTTGCAGGACAGTCAAATGGCATTAACAGTCCAACACGTTGGAGCGTTTGCCCCCCATGATCGGGCAAAAAAAGCCGGCGTGCAAAAGGGAGATGTCATCGTTGAATACGATGGGCGAAAGGATTTGCTTCGCGATTCTGATATTTTGGCTTATGCCATAAACAAAGTTGAGGTCGGTCGGGCCGTTAAGGTTCGCGTCCGGCGAGGCGCGGAGGACAAGACGTTCGAAATTGCAACGTCAAAGTAAAAGTTAACTTTTGACGTGGAACGATGCCGCTGAAATCCGTCCGTCAAGGCGACGCCGCGCCGGACGGATTTCAGCGGAGGATTCGTTTTGGCGATTTATTGAGCTGCGGATCGTTCAGGTTTTCCAGCTACAGGGAGGGGATGCAAGGCGGCTGATTGGACCATGCGTTTAGGCTACCAGTTTGTCCATTCTTCGCAACGGCAGGCTGGAAGTCCATCCCGCTTCGGGTATGATGATGCGTTGCAAGTCGAGTCACCACTAGGTTGCGCGTCGTGTTAGGTATTTGAGTTGCGGCAACTTCTTTGGACCGGAAATATGCGAAGATCATTGTGCTTGTATCTGCTGGCTACCATTCTTTCGACGGTCAATTTCTCTGCTTCTGGTCGTTCCGATTCTTTTGCCAAAATGGAATTGAAGAAACTTGAAGCAGTACATCGTGCAGTAGAAGCATTAAGGTCCGAATGGAAAGCGTTACCTCGGGTTGGTCCCTACCAGGAGCATCGGGCAAATTTGCATGTCCATTCCCATTGGTCGCATGATAGTCGCGGCACCATTGATCAGATCGTGGCAGCGGCTAAAGCCACAGGAACGAGCGTACTGATGTTCAACGAACATCCCGCCGAGCACTACGATTTTTTCAAGGAAGGACATCAAGGATTAAGAGACGGCGTGTTGCTTATTCCGGGCGCGGAGTCACAGGGATTTCTTGCATTTCCGACGATGAGTCTTCGTGATTTGAAGCCGTCGACGCCGAAGGATTTTTCCGATTTGGTTCGTAGTCGCGGAGGACTCACATTTGTTTCGCACCTGGAGGAACGCATGGACTGGAATGTCCAAGGTGTCACGGGGGTAGAAATCTATAATACCCATGCGGACTTCAAGGACGAAACGAAGATGATTGCAGCGATGCGAAGCCCATTGTGGTTGTTGAAGGCTTCCGCGATGATACGCACGTTTCCTCAAGAATCGTTTTCTGCGCTTCAAGACTATCCTGCAGACTACTTGAAACGTTGGGACGAACTTTGCGAAATTGCGCCGCATACCGGCGTTTCAGCGAATGACGCGCACCAGAATGTCGGAATGATTGCTCGTTGGGTAGAAGGAGACAAAGCCAGAATCGAGGACCCATTAGGAAAGTTGTTGATTGAATTGCCTCTGGCCACCATTCCGGGACGCGATGAGCTTTGCAAAGGTAAGCAGGTAGGCGATGAGCTATTGCGGTTGCTTTTAGACCCATACGAAAACAGCCTGAGGCATGTTGGCACGCATTTACTATTAACCAACTTAAACGACAAGGCTGTATTCGAAGCTCTCGAAGCGGGGCGAGCGTTCGTGGCCTTTGATTGGCTGGCGGATTCTACCGGCTTCGATTTCGTTGCAATGACCGGCTCGCAGCGTTACGAAATGGGCAGCCAACTCGCATTGTCAAAAGACTTGAACCTTCAGGGGCAGGCTCCGCTTCCTGTTCATTGGCGTCTGTTGCACAACGGCAAAATAGTCGAGGAAACCTCTGGGCGAACAATTCGTTTCCCAGTTACCAAACCAGGAAACTACCGTTTGGAAGCATGGCTTGACATCGACGGCGAACGTATGTTGTGGATTCTCTCGAACCAACTCTACATCACCTCATAAGGCGAGGGACGTGATAAGTGCTAGCGAATGAAATTCGCTCGTAACACTGTAGTAATCGCGTAACCTGTCCTTATGTTATATTACGCGATCCAATAGACTGCAAGAGTCGTTACTAACTAAGAAACCATTCAAGGATTGAATTATGACTTTTGAAAAGTTACCTGCATCGATCTTTTTCGTCTTCTATTTGTTGTTGTTAAGTTCCACGACAACTCATGCACAAGTTATTACGTCCTTTCCTGGACAGGTCACTGATGGGGCGCGAAACGACGGACTTGCGGTCAGGGTTTTTCAACCGGTCAACGCCAAACCCAGATCATTGCGAATCTTAATCACTTTCAAGGCCGAAGAAGGAAGCGGTGAAAGAGCAATCGAGAAACTTGCCGAACATATGAAGACGGTTCGAACTGCGTTGATGGAGCTTGGCGCGATCACAGGCTCAATCGTATTTTCAAGCATCGAGACAAATTCATCCAGTGCAATAAACAATATGACAGGTATGATTGGCCAGGCACAACCAGCTTGGAATGGACCAAATGTTGGCTTTGCAGTTCAAGTTCAGCCATTCCCAGCCCCTCAGCAGTTCGCCGTCCCTATTGCTGCTCCTGCGGCTCGCAACATACCGAATGCACTGCCTCGTGATCCATCTAGGACTATTCCTGCGATCGTGGTCGCTACGTCCAATGTTGCGGCAGATTGGAAACTCGATGGAATGCCGCCTGCTGAAATTGCCACCACGAAGTCCAAATTGCTTGCGGCGATTGCCAAAAGCAACTTAGATGGAAAAGAGTTATTCCACAAGTTTACGGTGGAACAAGAAGACGAGATCTTCGAACTAACAAAGATCGATATTCGCAACGGTGACATGAGAAACCAATTTGCTAGCCCAGTGCCGCCTCCAAGAACACATTTTATTGGATTCGTGCCAGAGCAGGACTACAATGTTGCTTTGAAATCTGCATTTCAGGCTGCCGACAAATTAGCTAAACAAACAGCAA
The DNA here is from genome assembly GCA_043744075.1 of Pirellula sp. Classification (GTDB taxonomy): domain Bacteria; phylum Planctomycetota; class Planctomycetia; order Pirellulales; family Pirellulaceae; genus JBKCUI01. The sequence continues at coordinate 34,962 of JAYTVL010000524.1, forward strand.
TTGCCGGCAATTTGAAGCTTGGGAAAATAGACAGCGTGAGCATCCAATTGAACGCACAACCGTTGGCGAGTAGTAATTTGGGTGCGCCTCCAGTATATAGCACTTATTCCCCGTATCCTCAAACAATTTCTCTACAGGAATGGGAACCAGCCATCCAGATGGATGACATCCGAATTAATAACTTGAACCAGCTCCAACAAAATCTATACCTCTCAGCTCGTTACAAACTTGAATAATGCACAACCTAAGCACTAGAACCTTACTGCATCTAGCCTCGTTCGCCCTTTTCCTCAATAGCAATGGATTCTGGGGCGGAGCATTCGCGGCTGATCCGATCCTTATGGCCGGTGCTGCAAAACGCGACATTACCCCGCAAGAACCTGTACCGATGTGGGGGTACGGCGAGCGGCATGCTCAGCTCAGCAACGGTACGCTTGATCCACTTTATGCGTCGGTAATCGTTATTCAAGCGGGCGATCGTAAACTTGCCATTGTGGGACTTGATCTGGGGCGTTCGCCGTCAGAACAATCATTCCAAAACATCCGCAATCGGATTAAAGCCGAGACCGGCATTATGCATTCGTTTATCGCCGGTTCGCACACTCATCATGGGCCAGTTCTTGAACTCAGCGACGCACCCGGCAAAGGAAAGGGACGGTACGACGCTGCAATTCGCTATTACCAGCAGCTCGAAGATGCAATCGTGGCAGCCATCGTGGAAGCCGACAAGTCACTCGTGCCGGTAAAGCTCGCGACGGGCTCAAAAGATATCGACGGATTCAACCGCAACCGACATACAAAACTGCAACCTGCTCCCGTGGACCGGTCCCTCACTCTTATGCGTTTTGATGACGCTACTTCCGGAAAGCAGGTTGCTCTACTCGTCAATTTCACCGGTCATCCGACGAGCATTTCTGCAAAGACACTCGAGTTCTCAGCCGATTTCGTTGGCTCCATGAAAGCAACGATCGAGAAAGAACTGGGCGGCACAGCCATTTTCATGCAAGGCGCTTCTGGAGATCTCTCCATCAACAAGGGATCGCATGGCGATCACGTCGGTTTCGGCCAAGCCCTCGGTCGTGAGACGGTCAAATTCGCCTCTTCGCTTCAGCCGGTTGTGGTAGAGAAACCATCGCTAGAGGTGAAGGAAGAGCGATTTCGGTTCGATTCTAGAACTGATTTAAGCAATCCGATGGTTCGACTTGCGTATTCAGCCGCATTTTTTCCTGAGCTCATCGCCAATTTTATTGACGAATACGCAGATGGTGTTCGCCCGAGACTCACTGTGGCACTGCTCAATGGTGACATCGCGTTCGTTGGCGCATCCGGAGAGTTTTTTTGCCAACACGCGATTCGCTTGCGAGAACGAGCAAGAACGGGGCAACTGTTTTTCTTCGGCTATTGCAACGGCTATCACCAGTACTTCCCAACCATCGAAGCTGCGGCCGAGGGGGGATATGGTGCAGACAACCAAGTCGCACCTGCCGCAGTGGGTGCCGGCGAACAGTTGATGAACACAGCGTTGACGTGGTTATTTCAAATGCAAGGCAAATTGAAGTAGGCGACTAGCTACCTCATTTCTTGAAGTACTAATTCGACTGCACTAAATTCGACCCCCATGGCCTTTGGCCGAATGGCACTCACTTTGAGCCGCAACGCGCTAGTGTGCGGGCTGAAGGGCTAGTAATCACCGGCAAATCCCGCCCTCATGCTAGCGCATTGAGGCTCAAAATTTACAAAGTGAGTGCCATTGGGCCTTCATGCTTAAGAGTTCTTGTTTGCGTCTATTCCGGTTCACCTAGTAGACCTTCGGACCTCGCAATATACAATGCTGCAACGACGTCGGCCGTTGTATTCAACGTAGTTCTGCACATATCGAGGATTCGGTCAACTCCTAGAATAAGAGCTATCCCTTCGCTGGGGACGTTTACTGTGTTGAGTACCAGAGCCAGCAGGGGAAGTGACCCACCGGGTACCCCAGCTGCACCGACTGCTGTCAATACGGAAAGTATGACCACGATCGCTTGATCGCCCATCGTGAGGTTTTGTCCGAAGACTTGAGCCAAGAAAACGACCGTTACGCCCTCAAACAACGCAGTCCCGTTCATGTTCATGGTGGCGCCAAGGGGCAGGACGAATCCAGCGATCGAAGTAGGAACACCTAATTCTTCCTCTGTAGTTTTTATCGAAGTTGGCAGGGTTGCGCTACTCGAACTGGTCGAGAAAGCGGTGATCATCACCGGACGAACTTTCGTGAAGAACTTAAGCGGACTGTACCTAGCTAGTGTTATTAGTAGTAGCGGCATGACAACAAACATCTGAATGAATAATCCTACAAGAACAACCGCGACATACCATCCGAGAGTTTGCAATAATCCGTATCCAAAACGTGCTGTGATCGAAAAGATCAATGCAAAGACACCGAAGGGCGCGAGCTTCATCGCCCAACCTATCATCACGATCATCAGGTCGTTTACGCCCTCCAGAAACGTTTTGATCAAAGTCGATTTCTCAGCCGAGATTTTTGTAATTGCGATTCCAACCAATAGTGACACGCAGATCACGGCTAACATGTCCATCTCGACGAACGCCTTCAATGGATTGCGGGGGACGATGTTAATAAATGTCTGAATGCCAAACGTCGTTGGTTGCCCCGTTTTTTTGGAAGCTTCGCCGCCAAACTTTTCCATGAGCGAGGAACGTGTCTCCTCCGAGATCGCTTCCCCTGGCTTGATCGTATTTACAAGCGTGAGCCCGATTAGGACGGCCAAAGTCATCGTGATCAAAAAGAAGCCAAACGTTTTCAAACCGATCCTACCCAGGTCCTTACCTCCACCCAGTTGCGCTACTCCCAATGCAAGTGACGAGAAGACCAAAGGAATCACAGTCATAAAAAGCATTGCTAAAAATACTTGTCCGACTGGATTGAAGACGTAGGTAATCAAAGCCTCAAGCCATGGCGATACTTTCCCTTCGGCAATTACATTGGCAAGCGAACCTATCGCTGCTCCAGCCACTAAGGCGATCATAATCTTGGTGTGCAAAGAAACCCCTCGATGACCTTCATTACTCATGGTTTATTCTCCACCGCTTTTACAATACGTAGTCAGCCAAGCGAAAACCTCTTTGTGCCAGTGAATGCTGTTGGCTGGTTTGCTGACCCAGTGTCCTTCGTCGGGAAAATTTACAAATCGACTTGGAACACCCTGACGCTGCAGGCCTTGGAATAGCTCGTGCCCTTGGCCGATCGGGCATCGGAAATCGAGATCGTTGTGGATGACTAGCATGGGCGTCTTGTACTTGCCAAGGTTTCCCGCCAAAGTATGCGGACTAAACTCTCTATACTTGCCAGGTATCTCCCACGGCAAACCGCCGTGCTCGTACTCGTCAAACCAAAGTTCGTCCGTCGTTCCCCACATGCTCTCGAAGTTGTAAACACTGCAATGGCTGATCAAACAACGAAACTCTTTTGCGATTTCGTTGACTGCGAACCAATCTTGCATATAGCCACCAAAGCTGGCCCCAGCCGAAGCGATCCGTTTTGTATCAACGTATTCAAGCGACTGGACTACCTTGAGCCCTGCAATCAGGTCGCGATAGCATTTTCCGCCCCAGTCGCCGCTGATTTCATCGCAGAACTGCTGGCCGAAGCTAGTGGACCCGCGTGGGTTTGGCAAGACGACAACGTATCCCTGCGCTGCCCATAGTTGAGGGTTCCATCGGAAACTCCAACCATCCTCCCAAGCACCTTGCGGTCCGCCGTGAATAAGGTAGACAACCGGCCATTTTTTCTTGGGATCAAATCCGGGCGGCTTCAAAAGCCACATCTGCATTTTGACTTTCCCCTCAACCTCAACCGAAACACTTTCGGGTCTAGATCGTTGCAATTCATCCAGTACTGATCGATTGTGCTGCGTTTGTGCTTCTACTTTATTGAAAGCTTTGGTCGAGGCCAGATAGAGTTCGGCTGGCTCATTCATGGTTGCTCTCGCCAATGCCAACTGGCCGTTTTGGGTGGACATGCTAGTAATTTGACCTATTCGGTTGTCCGGCATTCCGAGTCTAATCAATGTTGGCTTGGAGGCTGCTGAAACATTGTATAGGGCACTCGTTGCAAGTTCATCGGTGATGAAAATTAGGTCGGAGGTACTCACCCAGTAGAAGTCGTTGACGGATCGGTCCAAGTCGGCGGTTAAGACAGTTGACTTACCCGAAAACGTTCCATCTGAGTTGCATGGCTGCATGACCAAATTCCACTTGTCCGCTTCGTAGCCCGGTTTCATTTGCGTCCGATAGGCAACATGTTTTCCGTCTGGACTAAATTTGGGACAGCTATCGGCGGCCATGTTTGTAGATGTAAGACTAGGCCAATCTGGACTCGTATTGTCGATTGCCACGCGACAAATGTCATGATTAGTCGTCCATGATTCACCCATTTTAGGAACTGCAGTGAACAGAATCGACTTGCTATCGGGCGAAAATGTAAAGTCATCGCCGACACTAAAGGTCGTGCTTGTTGGATACGCATCTCGATCACCCGGCGTAACATCCTTGCAATCGCTCCCATCGACATTTATGACAAAGATATGGTTCCGTTTATCTTCTACATAGGAATCCCAGTGCCGGTAAAACAATCGAGTAAACGTTTTGGCCTTTATGGGGTTTGCGGCAGCAGCCTCTACTTCTTCTTTGTTCTTAGTGTTTGACTCTGTAAAAGGCAAACTGCTCCAATTTGGATTGACCGCAGAGTAAAAGGCGATTCTCTTTCCGTCGAGCGACCAGATGCCTCCATTTGCTCCTGTCGAAATATCCGTAAGCTTTGCGGCTTCTCCACCAGTGGAAAGATCCATAATGTAAAGCTGGGAAACGCCGCTTCGGTTGGACTCGAATAGAATTTTCGAGCCGTCCGGCGACCATCGTGCGTGAGAATCCGCTTTGCCAGAATGTGTGATCTGCCGTGGCGATTTACTCGCTTCAACTAACCAAAGCTGAGTGCTTTTTGCGTTCTTTGAAGCATCCGTGATTTTGGTTACCTGATAGACAATCTGGTTACCGCTGGGATTCAATTGTGGGTCGGAGACTCGAGCCAATCGGAAAAGGTCATCGATTTGCATTGGATGCGAGTCTTTTGCCATAGCTGTAGGAACCGCCGCTATTGAAAAAATGGAAGCCAACGTTAAGGCGAGGAAAGATAACCGAAGCAATATATTCATTGGAGTGGGTAGATTTCCGATAAATTGGAATCGATCTCATCAAGAAAGGTCGAATTGGAGATTGCTATCATAGCCGTTGACAAAAAGGCTTGCTACGGCATACGTCCAGCTTGGTCGTTACATTTTGCCTACGTAGCGCGATAGGTATAGCAACTAAAGAAGAAATCGAGAATTGGGGTATAGCCGTATCTACCTTGGAGCTCGAAATGACCGAAGAATATCTTTCCAGAGGGTGGCATGGCAGCGACTCTTGTGGTTACGAATACTTTTCGGGGTCTCATCTGACGCTAGTTCGTCTTGAAAAGGTGCAGGGGATGGCAAACGAGTCCGTACGTGGCTTTCGAGGCTGGGTCTATGCGATTTTGGTCGCGGTTTGCCTGTTGCTGATCTTCGTGGTAAGCGAAAACCTGTCTCGCGTAAAGCAGCCTGGTTTTTATCACGCGCCACGAACCGCGACGCTGAGCATATCGACCAAACCTAAAGTTTTTCCAAAAATCGCAACGGAATCGATTCCACTTGCGATCGAGTCCATGAGTTCGCCAACCGAGCGGGATTCTTGGATTGACTACCGTATCGCTTCGAGTACGTCCATCGCTTTGCTGGAACCGCCCGCGGGAGCTCGGCTTACGGCTCCAATTTCGTTATCCATAGGGTCCGATCCATTTCATGATTCAAACCGAAGTCAACGAAGTCCGTCCGTGTTGGCTGAATCTGCCGCAGGTTCGACGCAGACAGTCGCAACGAGCGTTTCATCGATTCGGCAAAACAACACGGACGAGCCATTCGATAGAGCATGGCTAACATCGGATCACATCGTGACCGTGAACAACAACGCTTGGCCTATTTCAACGCGTTTTCTAAACGAGATAAAACAAGTTCAAACGGTAACAACAAACAAGGCAGCATCCGAAGTCCAAAACTGGGTCGGTGAAGTCTCTTTAAATTACGAGAAACTGACGCAGCAGCTGTTGGTTGACGAGACGTCAGCTAAGACGCTCGAATCATTACGAGCTCTTGTAACCCTAGGCTACAAGATTGCAAAACAGATCCTCGAAACGGATGCTGCGTTATCAAGCGACGTCGCGCGTTTATCTTATTCCATCGAACGACGAATTGCAGTTTGGACCGCTGTCAGCAGTTGTGTCCTAAAGGGCAAGACGCATCTTGTGGCTGCTCGAAATCATCATGTCGATTCACGGCAATTGAAGGAATGCATTGCGAATGCTCAAGTGGCCATCCAGAAAACGGGTGATGCCTCCAATTGGAGCCAGTACCTAATGCTCGACTTGTTGAAGCAGCTTGCGGCTGGTGAAATTACGGGCCGCCAGGATCAAGTGGACTTGGTACGACAATTCCTGGGTCGTATAACCAACAACCGCTTGAGCGAAGCCCAACGTTCCGTGCTGGCGTCCACTGAAGTCCACAAGTTGGCTGACCAAGTTCATCCTCTTTCGATTGGTCCGGTCGATTATCGTAAACTAATCGAAGATTTGGAAACACTAGAGTCAGATCCTGTGCATCGATGTAGCAAGACAATGGCGGACGCAATGCAATCGCTACGTTTTTCAGAGCATCCAGAACAAGCGGCAATCGCTAACGCGATAGGTGTACATTATCGAAATGCGAACCTTCGCCTAGCGGTCTCGGAGGAATTCATCAACAGGATAATGCCCAAACAAACGGTGATCCAGAAACCAGTTAGGCAAAGCATCCTAGGCGCTGATACACGTGGGTCAAGCCAAGTGATAACGAAGCTCAAAGTGGATTTCTTGCAAGACGCAAACTCATTAAAAGTAGCTCTCAATTTGGAGGGTGACATCAACAGCAAAACGCAATCAAGCCGCCAAGGTGCAACTTTTTACAATTCCTCGATTGCAAATGTTAACGCGGTTAGGGAGTTGACCATTTCAACGCAAGGTATGAACATTAATGGGCGGCCAGCAACGGTAGAATCGAATGATTCGCTTAGAAAATTTTCGACAGACTGGGATCGGCTGCCAATCCTTGGCGATCTAGTACGCCAGTTTGCGCATCGTGAGTTTGTTCAAGCTCGTCCGCTTGCAAAGCGCATCATGCAACGGACAATCGCTCAGCAGACCGATGAAGAGTTCGATCAGCAACTTCAAGCGAAAGTTCACTCGTTTGAAGGCGAATTTAACAAGCGATTGATTGGTCCGCTTCAATCATTGGATTTGAGCCCTATGGTTATGGACATGCAAACCACCGATACGAGACTGATTGTTCGATATCGATTGGCCAGTTCAGATCAGCTTTCGGCATACACGTCCCGACCGATCGCGCCAGGCGACAGCCATTTGTCGTTACAAGTCCATCAGTCAGCATTCAATAATATGGTCAGTCGAGTCGTCGAAGGAGAGAGGGATTGGACGATGCAAGAGTTGTCCGACAAAATCTCGGACTTGCTCCAACAACCTTCCAAAGCGTTGCCTGACGATGCGCCAACTGACGTAACCGCTCGGTTTGTTGAGACTCGCCCGATCACGGTTGAATTCGAGGACGGAAAGTTGTGGTTAACTTTGCGCATTGCGTCCTTGGAACAACCAGGCAGGTTTCACCTCAAAAACTTTATTATCCGAACGTCCTATCAACCATCTGTGGATGGCCTGCACGCAGAACTGATGCACGAAGGGGACATTCGAACTGACGGCCCTAAGATGACGACTCGTAACCGAGTGGCGTTACGCGCGATCTTTATGAAAATATTTTCAAGCCGCTCTTCGATACCGATGGTCTCTGAAGAACTACTGCGAGACCCCAGAGCTGCAGGTTTGGCCGTGTCGCAGTTAGAATTACGCGATGGCTGGTTGGGAATGGCGATCAGCCAAGATAATTCTCCGCACGTAGCCAGAGTACAAGCGAGTCAAGAAGCACTTCGACGCTAGCGTCCTAGCGGGCCGGAAAAAACACACCTGCGAAGCCGCAAAGATTCAAGGGCCGCCAAACAAATAATCGTGGTAAATCGCCATCACCTCCCCATTGAAAACATTGGCGATTACAATTGACGATCGGAATGTCCGACTCGCTAGGCCATTTGCATTTCACGCCGTTCACGAACATTATTTCGAAGAAGTCGAAGCGATCACCTTTGTCGAGGGACTTTTAATGCGACTTATTTCATTAGAATTCGACGACCCAGCTGCTGGTTGGAGTCTTTGCAAGTTCGAATTCTTCCACGACATTACTCTGCTAGTCGGGCTTTCTGGCGTCGGGAAGACTCGAATTCTGGATACACTTGAGAGATTGAAGGCAATTGCACAAGGAAAAACGTCTCAAAAACTCTTCGGGGTTCAATGGAGCTTGGTATTCGAGCATGACAAGTCGATCTATGAGTGGAAAGGAAAGATGTCGGAGGATCCCTTGGGAGACGAAAGAAGTATCCATTTGCCTTTCTTGGGCGACGATGACGAGGAAAACAACAGGCCGGAATTTCTCGCAGAATCTCTAATACGGAACGACTTTCCAATTGTAGACCGAGACCACGAGGCCATTATTCTCAATGGTAATAAGACTCCGAAATTGTCACGCCGAGAAAGTGTAATCAGCCTTTTCAAGAACGAAGATTTACTAAAGCCAGCCTATTCGGGAATGCAAATGATCTTGTCCGTGGACCATTCGGAGGACAGCCACGCAAGGAATTTCTTCTCCTTTCGAAACATGGAGCCGCTTAGAAAAAAGCTTGTTACGATGGAGGCTATTCGCGCCACTGATTTGCCAGCTCACGTGAAGCTTGCGCTAGCATTTGAAAATTGCCCAGCGGTTTTCAATGACATAGTTCGACAGTTTCAGGATGCATTTCCAGCCGTAGATCGCGTTGAGTTCAAAAATGTTGATGCGCCTCATTTTGGCACAATTCCTCGACTGTTTCTTTTCGAACAAGGTGTATAAGCCGATTCCAGAAGAAGCGATCTCTTCCGGGATGCATAGGACATTGATGCATTTGAGTCGAATGGCTTTATGGCCAGACGGCACTGTCGTTCTAATTGATGAGTTCGAGAATAGCTTCGGTGTGAACTGTATCAATTTCGTAACGCAGGACCTCGTCGTTCATAGTCGGCGAATGCAGTTTGTTCTTACGAGCCACCACCCGTACATTATCAACAACATAAGCATGAAGAACTGGATGATAGTCAGTCGAAAGGGGCGAGAAGTTAAAGTCGAAGACTCGTCACTTCTCGGTCAGAACTCTAGCCACGAGGCATTTCTACAATTGCTCAACATCCCTGAATACGTCGATGGGATTTCGAGTGAATGAACTTGTATTTTTTAGTAGAAGGAAAGCGGACCGAAAAAAAGGTCTATCCAGCTTGGCTATCGCATTTAGTACCGAGCCTACGAAGAGTCGCTTTCCTTGATGAGATCGATGTCAACACGTATTTCATCTTCAGTGGCGAAGGATATCCATCACTTATCGGCGTCCATTTTCAGAACGCTATTCAAGACTATCGTCAATCTGGAAAGTTAGATCGTCTCGTTGTTTGTTTGGACGTGGATCAGTCAACACCGAAAATGCGGACGGAAGAAGTCTTTGAAGTCGCGCGTTCTCTGGAGTTTCCATAGAGCAATTGCGAGTCATCACTCAGGAGAGCTGCATCGAAAGTTGGTTCTTGGGAAATCGCAAGGCTGTTGCGTCTAATCCTCAATCTGCTGAACTGAGTGCTTACGTGCAATTCTATAACGTCCGAAGAGATGACCCAGAGTCAATGGGCACTTTTAATGGATTCAACAGCCGGTCGGATTTTCATTCAAGATTTTTTCATCTTGTTGCTCAGGAGAAACGCTTCCAATACACCAAACATCGTCCCGGCCACGTGTTGGATTCGGCATTCATAGACGAGCTCATTGCAAGACGCAAAGCGACGGGACACTTGCCAACTTTTGGTACTTTTATTGATCTTTGCGACGAGATACGCTCAGAATACACTTCGTAATCACTTTGCCCGGTCGCAGTAAGCTAAGACGCATCGAGCTGTATGAGTCGATTTTGGATGAGAGCAAACCGAATCGCGTGTCGCAGAATCCATGTTGGATTGTTTTTTTAGCGGAAGCCGCGAGGCTTTCGGTGTCTTCGCGTCGTAAACTGCAGTGATTTTGTGGCCCAACCGAAACTCTTGGCGAGTATCGCTACCCGAAGACTATACTAAAGTTGGACAAAGCACTAGGCCGTTTTTGGCAAGGACGCTACGAGGCGGTTTGAATTCTCGATGACGAAGCCTTGTTTGGAGATCGTCGACTCGCTGGCCCGCAGTCAACTGGCAGGCAAGTCCAAGAGTATCGAGACGGTATCGCCTAGTTGAATTGATACTTGCCAAGATCAACTTTCACAAGATTGGATCTGCAGCCAAGCTTCTTTTACTTGACCGCTCACTTGCCGCCGAGCATGGAACATTCAAGATTCCGCCGGGCGAAGAGGAAAAAGACAGGAGCCAGGGAAAGTAGATAGTATGCTTTCAGGGCTTCCAGGGGCAGCGACGGGAATGTATAAATCGTTGCTGCATAACAGTTTCCTTTTACTGATTTCATCCGAAAGGCCCTTTGAAAGATGGCGGAATCAACCGAACGAACCGACGACGTATTCGACATCGATCGTATTCGAAAGTTGATCGAATTGATGAAGGAGCATGAACTCGGTGAAATCGATCTCCGCCAAGACAATCAACGCATTCGATTGTGCGGGGCAGGTCATGGACAACCGGTCCTGTCGCCAGCAATAATGGCTCCGCAAGCAGTTCCAACCCAAGCCATCGCGAGTGTCTCTAGTCCGGAGGCCGATGGCCCCCACATCGCATACATTAAGTCGCCAATGGTCGGAACTTTCTATTCTCGCTCCAACCCTAACGCGAAGAACTTTGTAGAAACGGGTTCCTCGGTTCAAAATGATACGATTATTTGCATCATTGAAGCGATGAAGGTATTCAATGAGATTCCTGCTGAAATGCGTGGCAAAGTAGTTCAAGTACTCGTCAAGAACGAGGAAGCAGTCGATTTCGGTAAGCCGCTCTTCAAAATCGATACGCGAGGCTAAAGATGATTAAGCGGGTGCTTGTCGCGAACCGAGGCGAGATCGCTTTACGTATCATTCGAGCTTGTAAAGAACTTGGCATTGAAACGGTTGCCATTTTTAGTGAAGCTGATCGGGGTGCGCAGTATTTAGAATTGGCCGACCAAGCGATCTGCGTTGGTCCAGCAAAATCCATGGACAGCTACCTGCGAGTTGATCGGGTCATCGCCGCAGCCGAAGTAGGTAATGTGGATGCGATTCATCCTGGCTACGGTTTCCTTGCTGAAAACTCGGATTTCAACGAAGTCTGCAGAAGTTGCAAATTCACTTTTATTGGCCCATCACCCGAAGCGATGGAAAAACTTGGTGATAAGAATACTGCTCGCGAGATGGCTGTTGCTGCCGGTGTGCCGGTCGTTCCTGGCAGTGACGGTCTTCTTGAAACTGAGGAGGATGCCTTAACTGCGGCCCGCAAAATCGGTTTTCCAGTTTTGATCAAAGCAACTGCCGGCGGCGGCGGCAAAGGGATGAGAGTTGCTCTCGATGAAGCCTCTTTGCAATCGGCGATCTCTCAAGCACAAACGGAAGCCAAAGCAGCCTTTGGAAATGGCGGCGTTTATTTGGAAAAGTACATTGATCGACCAAGGCACGTTGAAGTGCAGATCATCGCCGACCAGCATGGCAACATCGTCCATTTGCACGAGCGCGATTGCTCGGTTCAACGTCGACATCAGAAATTGATCGAGGAAAGCCCGTCGCCGCGTTTGCCAATAGCGACACGGAACGCGATGTGCGACGCTGCTGTTAGATTGATCAAACAAGCAAACTATTACAATGCAGCAACTGTCGAATTTATTGTCGATCCGAGCGACAAGTTTTACTTTATTGAGGTAAACGCTCGGATTCAAGTCGAGCATCCTGTAAGCGAAATGGTCTCCGGAATCGATCTCATCAAGTCGCAAATCCTGGTTGCATCGGGACAACCCCTTCCGTTTACTCAAGCAGACATCAAGCCTTTTGGCGCAGCGATTGAGTGTCGAATTAACGCTGAGGACCCGGACAAAAATTTCCAACCTTGCCCAGGCCGAATTGAAAAAATGTATTTCCCAGGTGGCTTCGGTGTTCGCGTTGATTCGCATGCGCATCCAGGCTATACGGTCCCGCCGTATTACGATTCGATGATTGCCAAGCTCATTGTACATCGCCCAACGCGTGATCAAGCGATCGAGTGCATGCTGCGTAGTCTGAGTGAACTCAGAATTACAGGCATCAAGACGACGGCAAGCTTTCATGCGACCGTTCTCAGACAAAAGGAATTTCAAGACGGAGTTGTCGACACAAAGTGGGTTGAACGCGAACTACTCCCTCGTCTCAAGGCCTAAGGCTAGAGTGTTAAAAATTTTGTATTGTGGGAGCTTTTGGATTGCGCATCTTTTCTTCCGCTTCGCCTGATTGAACAGAAAGGCAAACCGATTTATTTTGCTTCCGTCGGTTTCCAACCGGCAGGGCATCATCTGTAAGCTAGCTACACGAAAAGTGCGTCGATCAATCGCTCTCCGTCGGACTCGTCCGAATGCCGCAAGGATAAGCGAATTGCCAACTGAAATTGAAGCGGTGCGGCGCGAGCCGCCCGGTATTTTGCCGGATATCCACCTCGCCACCGGACGGCTCGCGCCGTTCCGCTACCTTAACCTTGCGACATTCGGTTGAAAACCGACGGTAGCCACGCTCCGAAAAAAAGCTGTCCACGATCCGACAAAAATCGCTTGTCGACATGGTAAGTCAACATTAGGTATGATAACTCTTATCCAAAAAAGAGGGCCGAACGAATAACGATCTATCCCAACTGGAGCGAAGCGGAACGGAGGGATAGATCGTGCGTTGGGCTAAGTCGCTTCGCCGTGTCTGCTCATGCGGA
>JAYTVL010000525.1:0-3656 GCA_043744075.1 Pirellula sp.
TCTTCTCGGGATAGGTCACTACCGCTTGCTTCAACTGGGGCACAAGTTTATTTAATGCCTCCTGAAGCTTCAGCTTGAGCGCATCATTATCCACTGGTGGCGTCGGGGATGTTGCCGTGGGTGAGGCTGGCGGGTTCGGTTGCGTGGTTGCTGTTGGCGCTGGCGTATTTGGCGCTGGAGGCGCCGCCGGAATGGCCGATGCAGGTGGTGCTGGCTTACTTGCTGTTGCACCATTGAGCAATTCTTGAAGTCGCGTTTCCAGAGCAGAAACGCGAGGTTCCGCCGAGTTGAAGTCGGCATCTTGAAGCAAGCCGCGAATTTCAGATGTGGTCTGCTTCAGCTCAGACTCCGCGTTCGGATTCAAATCCAGAACTTGCGAAATCTGTACATCCAGGGCAAGGAAACGTGCAACCAGCGGATTCTTCAAATCCTCATCATCGAACGGAATGTCCGGAAGCGTCGCAACGATTACGATTGTTGGCTTGCATTTAAAGTCCGCCTTCTCCTCCAAGAAATCCTTGAGGATTTTGTCCTTTACAGGCTCCGCCGTATACCCGTCGGCGGTAGATAGATTGAAGACTAACTCCATCCCTTTGCCAGTGATGACGCCTAAGTAACCTTCGCCTTTATAGCCAGATTTTTTGGCTTCGTTCAGCTCATTCTTTTTGATCGGCTTTTTCCGGACGGCGAGGTACTTGACCTTGTTCCCCTTGCAAACCAGCAAAAAGTTCCGCGCTTGTCCCTTCTTGGCTTGGTCTAAGAATTTGTCGGTGCTCTCGCCCAAAGGTGGCAAGGAATCGTCATCATCATCGTCGCGTGCCATCAGTCATCCTTTGCGATCGAGCTATACGAAATGTTGGGGAGTGCAAACTAGAATTCAAACTTCGACGCCGATTGTGCCCGATTTCCAATCAACTTGCAATCCGGCACTAATTGTTACCATTGAATCCGTTTACAATTAAATTTAAATGGGGCTGACGGCTTTTACAGAAAGCTTCAACTTCTTCTTGCCTCGACGTATGTGAAATACTCGCTTTTGACCATCCTCGCCAATTGCATAATCATGGAGTTGAGAAGCATCCGGTTCTACTCCGTCAACTTTGAGAACCACGTCGCCAGCTTCTAAAACTCCTTTGGACGGTCCGCCGTCGAACAGCTCTTTCACCTTTACTTCCAGCCCAGCAGTCTCGAAGGAAATACCGTATATTCCCCGAATATAATCCAAGGGTTTTTTCGTAAGTCGATAACAGGATCCAAAGCCATGTTTGTTCGGCGCTGCCTTGAGTTTTGGATCCTTGATGATGTAGTCACCCTTAGTTCCTTTGCCTACCACTTCGGGGACAACCCATTGAAATTCATCTTCCTTTGAATTCGCAACCTGAGCACCCTTGGTTCCCAAAACAGGATCATAGTCAACACCATCGATTCGAAGCCATGTGTGAGATTGTTTCCCACCCACGCCCGTAAACATGACTTGACCTGTAAGATCACCATTGTCATTACAAACATTGCCTCCAAACGTCTTGGGCAAGAGGCCGCCTGGCACGCTGGAAAGTGGCTTGGTTAACAACATATTTTGAATGTGGTCTTCCTCGATTAGTACTTTGTTTCCAAGGCTAAGCGCAATGATCTGCTTTACGATTCCTTTGAGGTTATGGCATTGTGTGGCAGGCTTGTCTGGTTCTTCGTACCCCTCACTCGCCAGCTTCTCAACTTGCTCTTTTCTGGCAATGGAATCTTTTTCTCCAGGTCCACCAAGTACAGCGTGGTCGGTATCTACAGGATTCGTGAAATAGGTCAATTCAATTCCATCGTTCTCACATACGCAATCAAAGATTGCCTCCGTCATCTCCTTGGCCGTAGCGTCATCCTTTCCAACTCGCGTTTTCGCAGCTTCACCTACTGACAAAATGGGCATGGATTCCGTCAATACCTTCCATGCCAATGGATCACTTGAAAGTATGTCACGCCACTTTTCGTTTTTTAGCATTGTGAGCGCATTGTCCCCGGCATTGTGCGAGGGAAGAAAGATATTGGTGATAAAAAAAGCCGGATCAAGCTGGGCTAATTCCATCTGGTCTTTTAGCGGTAAAAATGGAAAACAACCGTTACACGCTTGTACCGCGGCTGCATCATTATTTTTGAGACCATCCACAAGCAAATCAGATCTAGCTTCAATCGGTAGCATCGAACCGTATTTTTCGAGTTCCTTTCCCTTGAGTTCTTTGAACTTCTTTTTTGCCGCTGACTTCAACTTTTCCGGGTAGGCCTTGTAAAGGTAGTCCGCAACCTTGGAACTGGTGCAAGACTCCAATTCTGCATTGATCTCGTCTTCATCCATCGCCTTATTTGGATAAAGCTTGCCTAGCACCTTTCCCACAGCTTCTACAGGCGAATTGTCCAGCCAAATCTTCCTTTCCTCGGCATCCCAGTGTTTTGCAACTTTGTAACTAAGCAAATCGACAAAGTAGGTTGCATGATCCTTGTACATCTCGGCTGAATTCGCTTTGAATGTATCGATATCACGACTGTCGTTTTTGGCAATTTTTTTTACGAACCCTTCCAATTCGTCTTTTGACTTTCCAGACAGTCCCTTCGGCAGACTCGGCTTATTGAAAGTGACTCTGAATTCATCGATCGTAAACTTCTTGCCCATGATTTTGTTTTCGTGTTCTTGGATTGGCTCTGCCTGACTATATCAATGCTTCGTCCAAAGCATTCGCCAACTGCGTCAATCCTCGACTCAATTCTGATCGCAACGTCACCGTTACGTTAAAAGGATTGTTATCGCAGGCGTCTATCCGCTCATCGCGGTCGACATGCTCACTAAATGCAATCACCGCATCTTGAGCCAACTCTACCGCCTTTATTTTTTTGTCACCTGAAGCTCGATCGACGTCAAAAATCGACGCTTGCAGCGGCACCATATGATCGGCGGTAATCGCATTGAGACCGAAATCTGCAATCGACATAAGATCGGAATCATTGGACTCCAGCAGACTGCCCCTCAACTCTTCAAGTTGAACATTGATGGTCTCAACCGCTGCCCTCCAGGAAATTTTAGCCCGTTCCCATATGGCATCGAACTGAGGTGAAAGCGCCCAGGGTTCTGTGCCAGCGATGGTTGCCGACGAATCTACATCTTTCCCGTCCGTAACCTTAGTAGAACCGCTAGACTGTTTGTCCACAACATCGGACTTTTTTGGACCAGCCGCAATGGCTTGTGCGACAGCTTGGGCCAATCGATCGATCGCTTTGATGGCAGTTTCATAAACACCTGCTTCCGCTTGTTCCATGGCATAGGTCATGACTGTGCGAAACTTGCTGGTGTCCCCAAGTATGTCCTTTAGGGCTTGCGCGTAACTCGGTTGTAGGACTGCAAGCTTGAGTTCGTATTCAGCTCGAAGTGCATTCTGATCTTGCGGTTGAGATTCACCGCCGTTTTGAGCCATTACTGACTTAAGAAGCTGGCCGACTGCCAAAATGCCTTGCTTTGCTTCCTGTAGTTCACCGGAGTCCATCTGCTTCTTGATCTGGGCTACTGGCGTAAGCAATTCAACTTTCTTCTCGGGATAGGTCACTACCGCTTGCTTCAACTGGGGCACAAGTTTATTTAATGCCTCCTGAAGCTTCAGCTTGAGCGCATCATTATCCAC
>JAYTVL010000526.1:0-12815 GCA_043744075.1 Pirellula sp.
GGAACCAGTAAAAGAACTTTGGGCGACCAAGGGCTAGGGCCGCACGCCTAGATCTTACACCCAACCAACCAATCCGAAAGTGGAAAAAATCTTGGCGTAATACGCCAGAACCCTATTGCAATTTAACGTTACATCTAACGCGGTACGGCTAATTAAATCAACAAGCTGCAAGCTCGATGGAGAGCTTAATTCAACACCATTCGAGACAAGCCCGAATGGGTACTAGAACGACAACACCACGCCGGGAGGACATCTTATAATGCAGACCGGAGTTCGCAACTCAACTTTGATTTGCGACGGCATTGAACGTTCAACACAGACAAATATCGTGCCAACCATCACTCATCGCGTTACGCCCATCCGCTTGTTCACGTTTCTTGTTGTTTGGATGGTCGGTTCCATCGGCCAGGCACAACAATTGGATGTGAGCAAATTCAAGCGAGAGCATCTTATCACAAACAGTCGAATGGGCGAAACAGGCGACGTATCCATCTATTTATCGTTCCCAAATTGGTTTGGCAGAAGGCCGGGATACTATCCGATTCGCGTTCGAGTTGTCCCGTCGAAGGGTCTGAATTTTAAGGGGGACGGAATGCTCAAGGTCAACGTAGGTGAATCGTACTACTATGGTAACAGAGAAAGTAGGAAAGCTGTTGTTGAAATCCCGATTGAAAGTGGAACAAGCGAAGCAACTGGCGAGATCCTTGCTAACCTCTTTGCAGAGAACTATTTCGGCATCAAAGCGACGCTAAATGGCCGAAAGTTAATTGGGCAGGAAGTTCGCGTATACAACAATATGGGAGCAGCTAACGTAAAAAACGAATGCAAGAACCTCATACTCATTTCCAAGGAGTCCTCCAAGGCAGATGTCCGTCGGCTTGAAGCTCTCGCAGAAATGGCTGAAACTGGGAATTGGTACTCTCAAGAAAAACACTTGCAGGCTACTCTTCATACAGCCGCCTATTGCAATGTGGGGAATATGCCACCCAATTGGCTTTGCCTGAGCAGTCTTGAACAAGTTACGATTGGTTTTGACGACCTCGTCCGACTGGACGCAAAGGGACTCGACACGATCAACAATTATGTTCTATCCGGCGGATTCTTGACGATCTACAAGGTAAGCTCCGGTTCCGAAGTAGCAAAGTATTTGCCGATCGATTTATCGCGGCAGTATAGCGAAACAAAAAAGAATGCTGTCCGAAAGATTCATCAAGAATTAAGGCAGAGTGCATACGACCAGCTCGTTCCATCAGATTTCGATCCTCCGAGCTTGGACCCATTTGAAAACACCGTGTGGGATGAATTCGTAAAAGTAACGGGTAGTAGTTCTAGATCTAGTGCATACGGAATTAATATCGGTCAGACCGACCATTTTCAGACTTGGACAAATATTTACGACGAGGCGGATTGGCTGTATGTTAATTTGCTCGAAACAGGGCGGTCCTATTTGGATGCGCAACTTGCCTCGCCAATTGAATTCGTTAGCCATTTATATGACACTTTTTCCGCTCCAAGTTCACAGACGGTCGGCGGGAAGCAAGAAATTGACGAGACGGCGCCGCCATTTTTCGTAGCTCATGGTTTTGGACGAGTATTTCTAGACAACTCGCGACGCGATGATCATTTCAACGCATATGAAGAGAAAAGCAAATCGGCAGCTCTGATTATTCAGAACCAATTCGTTCAGGATATGGGAAATCGCACAGCAAGGATGTCGCACGGCGTTGGCGACGATTTTTGGGATTGGCTCATTCCATCTGTCGGTCGCACTCCAGTGATACCCTTTTTGGTATTTGTCGTTTTATTTGTGGGTGGAGCCGCTCCGGGGTTAATGGTCTGGGCCAATCGGCACAAGCGTCGAGTCTGGCTTGTTGTCTTGATGCCGCTTGCAGCAGCCATTTGTACGATTTTTTTGTTCGGTTACGGTTTGCTCAAAGATGGTCTTGGTGCTGTCTCTCGTACTCGTTCACTTGCGTTTGTCGATAAAAATGGGGATGGGTTAGTTTGGTCGCGACAGACCTATTTCGCGGCAACCGTTCCGAAGCAAGGAATTGTCGTTGGGGGTGAAACACACTTTTCACCGATGACCGTCAATTCCTTTGCTGAGTTGCCTAGCAGTGAACAGTATGAAGAAGGTGGGATGCAACAATATCGAGGTTTGCTGCCACCTCGCCTACAAACCCAATTTGCTCTTACACATCCATTAAGAAAACTTCCAATCCTCAAAACAGGACCGGAGCAAGATCCCATTCTCGCTGGACCGGCCATCGTCAATGCTTCGAATTTCACCTGGGACAAAGCCGTTTTTGTGGGCTCGAACGACCGATACTACGTTGCGTCGAGTGTAGGACCGGGACAGAAGGCTGAATGCATTGCGTCAACGAGATCCGATGCTGTACTCGAGTTGCAAAAGAAATATAGATCTCAAGCTCTTGTCCCGCCGCCGGATTCCCCATCTTCTGATCAGACTTCATTGGGGCAGGCTTTTACTGACATCTTTTCTTACAACAGATCTCGTGCAAACACGATCGGACAAATACATGAAGAAAAAAAATGGACTGACCATCTCGGAATGGCTACGAGCGACCAGACTGTTTTGCTGCCTGGTACGTATGTGCTCTTTGTAAGTGATGCACCCTACCTTGAGCGATGCCTGTCAGGTGTTAAGGACCAGGATGGATTGCATGCCATTGTAGGGCGATGGTAATTAGGTAATTAGTTTAGTTAAGTTAGGCTCTGTTTCTAAACGTAGCATAGGCATCCTGCCTGTGGGAATTTTCTTAAATACTCAGGCTGGAAGCCTAAGCTACTTAGGAGCAGATTGAGGTGAGGAACGCAGTTTCGCTTCGAAACGATGCAACGCTTTGACAAGTTCAGGGTGGTGAGGCTTGAGGTCTACGGCCCGGCGTTGTTGTTGCACGGCGTCTTGATAGCGATCCATCGCGGCGTAACAATAGGCTAGAGTATCCAAATACTCAGCGTGTTCCGGGGAAAGCATGCAGGCTTTTCTGCTTAGCGAGAGCGCTTCTTCTTTATTCCCTTCTGTGTTTGCAATCACCCACGCAAGCGTGTTACAGCAATTGGCGAGCCAGAGTGAATACGAGGCGTGATCTCCCGAATTTGATTTCTTTCTTAGTTCTTCGCCTTCCCGAATACGAGTCCTCAAACTGGCAATAATCTTAACCAATTCGTTTCGGCGTCTAGTGGATTCGTTTTCGGAAAGGGGCAGCCGGTAGAGTCCGATCACTGCATCGACATTTTCTTGTTCAAGTTCGATGGAAAGCCAGTAGTTCCGTGCGGCCTTGTCGAAATCACCTGCTTGCCTGGCAGCATCGGCCACGTAGAGATGGTAATTGGAGATAATCACGTTGGGATTTACGTACGATTCCGTCAATTGCTTCTTGAACATCGGCTCGTTATTGAAACGCGTTACAAAGGGATCGAGCACATCTGCGGCCTCGGAATGCTTGCCTTGGATTTGAAGCATTTGCGCCAGTAGCGTCATTCCGTCTTGGGTCAGTCTGTTGGTTAGGTCGTCATTTATTACCAAGCGGAACTCTGCTTCAGCCCAGTCGAATTGGCCTCGTTCCTCTAGTTTTCTTCCTAGGTTTGACCGACGATCTTGTTCGAAGGTGTTGGTCTTTTTGGGAAACTCGATTGCGCCTTTTACAGGTGGCTCGGCTTCCACATTGGAATTTCTCGGAACGCCAAGTTCATTGCAAGCTACTTGATTCAAGCTATGTTGAGCAATCACATTTGCAAGTTCTTTGTTGTCTTGAAGCAAATAGCTTTCTGCCAGTATGTATCCGAACAAAAACTCACGCGAAACGATATCGAGCGGCAACTTTGCATGCTGCTCTTGAACGATCACTGGCAATTTGAATTTCAACGCCCATTGGGCGAATTCGTTCGTACGAGTGGATCGGTTGCCGATCGGAGAATCTAGGGTGGCAACGGTTTTGCCAAGAGACAAAATGGATCTAGCAATGGCGATGGCAAAGGACCGGTACGCCGGTTTATCGAAAGTCTGTTCAACGACCCATTTATGCAAATCGATAACGAGTTCCAAGTTGGTATCGACCGAACCAGATTTAAGAAGTTGCAGTTCATCCTTGAGGGTTTGTTCCCACCACTTGAGATCAAACTCTGTTTCATTGGCTGCGTACTTTACCAACCACCGACTTGCTTGGCTTTGACCACCGTTGATATAGTTGTAGAGAGCTTCTTTTCGAATCTCCCAGGTTTGGCCGACAGTGGGTTTGCTCCTCATGAGAAGAAGTGCAGCTCGCTTGGCCAATCCGCTACGCGTCTCGTAACGAACCAATCGGCAGAGCGCAGCGAAACCCTCGTCGTGCTCGAGTCGTTGCAGTTGATCGATATACATTGACTTCTCGGAGTCCGCAGCCCCATAGTTGGTCAGAATTTGGCGGACGCTGACTGGATCTGTATCCCAAGACCAAGAGAATTGATTGCTCTGAACAATGAAACGTGCCGTGGAGGCAATTTGTGGGTCGGGATGAAAACTAGCGGCATGCAACTGATCGAGTGCAAGAACTCCGATTCTTTCCAATTCTGCCTGTGCACGTAGTCGAGTGGGGTAGTTGGGATTGCTCAGCTGTTCGATCAGCAAAGAAATCTGGCTTTTCAAATTGTCAGGTTCAAACTCGGTCTTTGACTCCGACTGGGAGGGACTCGATGCGCAAAATAGGCAAAGAAGCAAAATGGAGATAAAAGAATAGAAAGGTCTGCGTATTAATTGCCGCTCGCCCAACGCCAGGGACTCGGAATAGACCGGCGAAGGCCGGTAGAAGGCGTCGATCATAAGTCGGGCTGAACCGGACGCTAGCTCGTTGCGGCTCACGCGCCGAAGGGCGCTAGCCCACGGTTTGCGGCCCATGTTGTGATCGATGCCCCGGTAGAATCCGTTTAGAAGGTAGGTAATCATTGTTCGCAACGTTCTTTGCTAGGTTCTTGTCCAAGCAGAAATTTGTCTGGGCAGTTTTTTGTTAAAAAATTTGGGATGGTGAAAACCCATTTTCCCAGTAAGTATCTTTGCGTTATTTAGCCATCCATGCCAAGTGGAGAAACGGATCAAAGTCCCAAAAAAGCCCGGCAAAATGGATTGTGTCCATCGGAAACATTGAATTTGGGGGAAGTCGACGACAATTTCGGTTTTTTTCGTCCTGTTTGAAATGAAAATTTGACAGAGGGTAGTGTGTGGCGATACCATAGCGGATGAGCAAATTCCGGAGGAAAAAGATTTCGGTCGGTGGAGTTTGCAATACTCATCACAATTACACTACTGCTTATTGCTCGTCGGTTTTAGCTCGATGCGTTGGTTCGAGAAACCATGGGACGGGGACTTGGGACTGGGGTTCGCACGATGGCGAAGAAAATTCAGCATGTTTGGGGCGTCGAAATTGGTCAAAGCTCCCTCAAGGCAATTCGATGTCATTTGGAAGGAGAACAAGTCGTTGCGGATGTGTTCGACTTCGTTGAATATCCGAAGATTCTGAGCCAGCCTGAGGCCGAGCCAGACCTGCTGGTGAAGGATGCTTTACAGCAATTCATGTCGCGAAATGATTTGAAAGGAGCAAGGGTAGGCGTAAGCGTTCCCGGGCAAAGCGGCCTCGCAAAATTCTTTAAGCCGCCACCAGTTGAAGTTAAGAAAATCGGCGACATCGTCAGGTATGAGGCCAAACAGCAGATACCGTTTGATCTGGACGACGTGATTTGGGACTTCCAGCAGATGGAGGGGGCTCTTGTCGAGGATGGGTATGCGTTGGATTGCGAAGTCGGTTTGTTTGCAATGAAACGCGAGGCTGTTTTTCGATCGATGAAACCATACAAAGAGAATTTGATGGACGTCGATTTGGTGCAATTGGCACCGATGAGCATCTACAACATGATCGCTTATGATAAATATTCCGAACGGATGGCTAACGAACCGTTTGACGCCGATAGTCCTCAGAAATCGCTAGTGGTTCTTTCGATAGGGACAGATGCAAGCGATTTGATCGTGACGAATGGGTTCCGTGTGTGGCAGCGAAGCATACCGATAGGCGGTAATCACTTCACCCGTCAATTGACCAAAGACTTGAAATTGACATTTGCAAAAGCTGAGCACCTAAAAAAGAATGCGATGCAAGCGGATGACCCTAAGTTGGTTTTCCAAGCCATGCGACCTGTGTTCAACGATATGGTTACTGAAGTCCAACGGTCGCTCAATTTCTTTAGGACGCTGAACAAGAAAAGTGAATTGGAGTCGATATTGCTTTTGGGCAATACCGCCAAGCTTCCAGGCCTTCAACAGTTCTTGAACAAGAATTTGGGAATGGACGTTGATATCCTCGACAAGTTCCCGAAGCTTGAGGGATCTGAAGTTACGGGATCTCAAGCGTTCAAAGAAAATGCGGCTGCATTCGGTGTGGTGTACGGTATTTGCTTGCAACTGCTCAAGCAAGGGCCGATGAAGACAAGCTTGTTGCCACGCGAGATCATCATGGAGCGAGTGATCAGAAT
This sequence comes from Pirellula sp., assembly GCA_043744075.1. Lineage (GTDB taxonomy): Bacteria > Planctomycetota > Planctomycetia > Pirellulales > Pirellulaceae > JBKCUI01. Next base: position 6,523 of record JAYTVL010000526.1, read on the forward strand.
GAAGAAGCCGTGGGTGGTCGGTGCGCTATCTTTGTTATTAGCCGGGATGGTTACAAACCACGCAACCATGGGGCGTGTGATGAGTGTTGTCGATGAGGCCCGTTGGAAAAAATCGCAAGATGAAGTAGCCACTGTTGCGACCGAATCGGGGACTGAGATCAAAGAGGACACCGACCGAAAAGCCTTCATCACACTGTTCGAGCAAGTTGGGAAAGAGGTAGGTGTCGGTGCAAGAAAACGAGTCATGATCCTCGAGTTGTACAAAGCGATTGAAGCATCGCTGAATCGAGACCCGGCGCTGGCAAATAAAACGCCCGTCGAACTTCCCTATTCTGACCGGAAGGACTTTCACATTACTCGAATTGAGCAAAAGTATGAAGCGGACCTGACGCGATGGTTTTCCGCTCAATACTTAGAAAAGTACAAAGACGCTATCGCTTCTCGACGTCAAATAATGGGGAGTGCAGAATCTGACAAAGAAGAAGCGATTCCTGATCCAAATCCGCTGGAAGGTCCCGGATGGATTGTCGAACTCCGAGGATATCACTATTTCAATGGCGAGGAACATAAAGGGGAGGAGGGCGAAGCCCACGTCATGAAGTATTTGATCGAGTTTCTTGATAATGGTCGTATAGAAATTTCACATGAAGACCCTACAAAACCACCGCAAGTTTTTACAGTTAAGGAATTGGGCATTCGATTGCCAATTGTAATATCTGCACCACCCGCTAATACAAATTATAGAATAGCAAACCCTGCATACCAACAGAAACTGATCGATATGGGGTTGGCAACGCCAGCCACCGTAGGAGGAGCAATGGGCGGCGGATATCCCGGCGGATCGAGTGGTGACATGGGGATGAGTGGAATGCCCGGTGGGATGTCTGGCGGAATGCCCGGTGGGATGTCTGGTGGAATGCCGGGTGGGATGTCTGGCGAAGGAGGCTTTGGAACCACGGGAACTAGGCCTAAAGTCGAGGACGCGGATGGCAATCCAATTCCGAAAGACTTCCCTGCTCCCAAATGCGATTTTGTCGTGCAATTTGCTTGGAAGCCAAGATTTGATGAGGGAGGCGGTGAAAAAGCGGGTGGTTTGCCACCTGTTGCTGAGCCGACCGAAGGTGAGCCCGCTCCCGAAGCGCCTGCCGATGGAACGGTGGCTGACGGGGCTGTCGCGGCTGGATAACAGAGCTATTTGCGGTGAATTGCTAGAACATCGGATCAACTCAAGAATTCTGAATTGGAGCTGTAAAAAATGGACGTCATCAAGAAACAATGGAACACGGTTTTTCAGTACCGATTTTGGATACTCTCAACACTCACGTTCATTTTGGCCAGTGTCGTCTTTTTCATTTGCAACTCTAAGCTTGCGGCAGATATTGCAGCTCGGACAAAAAATCTGGATGAGACCTATGACAAAATTAAGACTGTCAGTGCTGCTGTTCCAACGCACCCAAACTCGCACTCTCATGCGCAAATGGACAAAGGCATTCGCGTATTGGAGAAAGATATTCTTGAGGCATGGCATAGACAATACCAACGTCAAATACCGTTAATGGTTTGGCCAAAAAAAGCGTTCAGTTCAGAATCAACGCGTGAGATTTTTAACAAACTAAGGCCAGTCGAAAAGTATATCGATTTTCCATTGCAGACTCCTATGCCGTTGCCGTATAGCAAGATCACACCGAATGATAAACAGGTCTACAAGCAATATATCGGCCCCGAATTTAAAGACGTTTCAAAGAGAATCGGAACCCAATGGAAAGCACAATTGGGGGCAGGAGGTACTTCTGGTTATGGAGGCGGCATGCCGGGCGGAGGAGACATGGCAGGCATGCCAGGGATGGGGAGTGGAGGAGGTTTTCCGGGTGGTGATGGAGGAGGTTATCAAGGAGCAACTGTCGGTATGACCTCAAACGTCCCCGATTTGGTTCGTTGGTCGGTAGCGTCCCAACAATCCCTGCTTGCACAAGTTGCACCGTGGTATAGCCGCCCGTCCGTACCGTCCATTCTAGAAATCTACTACACACAGGAGGACATGTGGCTGTTGACGGGGATCATGGAGATCATCCGAAAGACGAATGGCGATGCTCGTGAAAACTTCGAAACGGTCGTGCGCGAAATTGAGTATATCCGAATGGGGAGACAAGCAAGTCGCAACGCAGGTGTTTTGACCAGAATGCAGTCCGGCATGTCAGCTGGCGGCTACGGTGCTGGCGGCTACGGTGCCAGTGGAATGGGTGGTGAAGGTGGCGGCGATATGGGGATGGGGCAAATGGGAATGCCGGGTGACGGCGGTATGGGCATGTCCGGCGGTGATGGTGGCATGGGAATGGGAATGGGAGGCATGTCCTCCGAAGGCGGAATGGGCGGCGACGGTGGAATGGGGACAATGAGCGCTCGAGATCCAGCCGATGGTCGGTATATTAGCTTTGCCGCTGAGTCGGAGTTTCAACCAAGACTCGGAGAGGAATTGCGAACCGCGATAAGAAGTATCAATTCAACGAATGCGGTTGATGCAGTGGCAAAACGGGTCCCCGTTCGATTGAGACTCAAGGTTGATCCGTCGCGACTCTATCGGCTTCTCGCTGAGTGCGCAAATGCTGACTTGCTATTGGAAGTATACCAAGTCCGATTGAATACTGATCCAGCTCCAGCAAGTGGAATGGGTGGCGGTGGCGGCGGCGGTTATGGTGGTGGCATGGATGGTGGCATGCCCGGTGGAGGAGATATGGCCGGTATGTCAGGGATGGGTGGCATGCCAGGTGGAGACGGAGGAATGTCCGGCATGGGCGGTATGGGCATGGGTGGCGGTATGGGCATGGGTGGCTCGGAAGGTGGTTACGGTGGTAGTGGTGGGTACGGTGGTAGTGGTGGGTACGGTACTCAAAGCGGTTTCGGTTCTCCTGATGCCATGTCGGAGATTTCCGTTGAAATCTTCGGGCTGTTCTATCTATACAATCCCGATGATCCAACCGCACTCGGTTCCGTGTTGGCTGCAGGTAATTCAAGTGATGCAGCGACCGCAGATCCGGCAGCACCTGCACCGGCAAAAGTCGAAAACTAGGTCCTTGTTCAATAGCTTTCAGCAAATTCCAAAGGGATGTTAAGGAGTCTGGGTATGTCCAAAAAGAAAAAGAGTTCAAGCTCGCAATCCGGTTTTAGCTTCAAAAACTTTCTCGTGATGCACGCAGAAAAGTTGGTCTTTGCTTTCGTTGCATTGCTTTCTTCGATCGTGATGTTCATGGGCTTCGGAGCAAAGCCATATCCCGCCGCGAAGTCTCCGGAGAAGCTGGCGGAAGAAGCTACGCAGGTATCACGTAGTATTAAGGAAGACCATTGGTCGGCAATGAAGGATGAAGAAGGCCGAAAAGTGGACCCAATCTACGTAAAAGCGTCAGAAGAATCACGAAAGCGCATCGACCCAATTCCTTACATGGCGGATCCCACAGGTTCAGGGATGGTTAAACGAGGCACCAAACGCGGCGATCCAGCCATATTGGCCCCGGAGCAGCTCGAGGTTAAATACTATTTGGGACCAATAGCCTATTTGTCTGCCCCAAAAACAGACCCGCTTGACAAGCTTGACGATGCTAAAAAAGAAGTGCCAAAGGTCAAGAATAATCAGCAAGGCTTCCCTGGGAGCAGTGGTGACGGTGGCTCAGGCGTGGGCGGTGGTGCTGGTGCTGGCGGGTACACCGAGGGAGGAATGGCTGGAGCAATGGGCGGGGACCCCGCCTTGGCCGGGCGACTTTTCCTAGCTCCAGCTTACGATCGAGGATATCGTTTAGGGATGAGTACTTTTCCCAATCCAATGGGAACCATGGGTGGTGGCTATGGAGGCGGTATGGGTGATGGTGGCATGTCTAGTGGAATGCCCGGCGGCTATGGGGCCGGAGGAATGCCAGGTGGCTTTACGGAGGGCGGAGGTGTTCCGGGAGGCGGAGGCACCCCGACAATCCCCAAAAAAGATAATAGAATCCCAATTGCAAAGGGAGCCCAATTCGTATGCGTAACCGCCCTGGCACCGCATCGTGAAATGGAAAAGAACTATCGAAAAGAGTTATACGAAGTGTCTGGTTATCTGGACGGTCGAGACTCGCCAATCTACCGTGGGTTCGAATGGCAAAGAGCCGAATTGACCGATCCCAACAAGGAAATTGCCGATAAAGACTGGGAAACGCTTCCCGATACCAGTCTGGAAAAATACAAAGAGAAGATTAAGATCCTGCCCGGTACGTGTTCAGAAGTCAATTTTGTGGAGTGGACGGATCCCAGCATCTCAATGCCGATTCCACCTATTCTCTTGCATGACTACAGAAAATACGCAACCCATTCCAAGATCAAACACGGCGCACCCGACGAATTCGATTTCCCATTACCACCGATTGGAATAGCCGGAGGTTATGGGGCCGGAGGAATGGCCGGAGGCTATGCAGAAGGTAGCATGGGTGGCATGGGCATGGGTGGCATGGACAGTGGTGGTATGCCGGGCGGCGGTTATGGCGCAGGCGGTATGGACGGCGGCGGAATGTCTAGTAGCATGCCGGGTGGCGGCTATGGGGCTGGAGGAATGTCCGGTGGCTCGGAGGGAGGCATGGGAGGCATGGGAGGCGGTGGATATGGAGGCATGGGAATGGGGATGGGCATGGGAGACGGCACTAACCCGGGCGTTGTGATGGAAATGCCGAGACGATTGCCGAGCACCAAATATAAATTGGTTCGCTTCTATGACTTTAGCGTCAAGCCCGGAAAGATCTACAAGTACCGAGTTCGGTTGCTGATGTACGATCCGAATTTCCCAGAATGGGCACCGTATAAGCCGAACTCGGCCATGCTCAAAACTGACGCGCTAAGGCGTGTCCAGACGCTGGAAAGCGAATACAAAGCAAAGGAGCCCCAGCCTCCTGCGAAGCAAACGAATCCTCCTACGATCATTCAGCCGACCAAGCGAACAGCGTATCGGGCAACCGAATGGTCTGAACCGAGCAAAGCGATAATGACAAAGAAGCCGGCAATGGTGTATACAGCTGAGGCAAAAGATCCGAAAGATCCTAAACCCGAATTCCTGTTCGTTGACTTCGAGCAACAAAGGGGGATTAGCATTCCCCAAAAAGGTCTCGCGGAGCGAGGGTTTGTTTTCGGAACACCCAACAAGGTCAAGGGCAAAGAAGCGGTCGATGTCATTCACCCAGTAACGAAAGTGATCAAAGCAATTAAGGATTTTAGGCCAACCAACGTCGTTACCGTTGTGGACACGAAAGGACTCACACCACTAATCGCTGGCAGCGCCAAGGACCCCATTAAGACGGGCGCAGAGATCGTGTCGTTTGATCCGTTAACGGGCCAACTGATTATCAGTAGAGAGTTCGATAATTTCACCAGTTTTAACATGTTCGCTCATCCATATTTGCCCGCTGTGGGCCCATTGGGAGGTGGACTGTCTGGAGGCGATGCAAACGGCATGATGGGTGGCGGCTATGGATCCGGCGGGGATGGCGGTATGGGTATGCCAGGTGGAATGTCGGGAGGCATGCCAGGTCGTTAAGGCTTAGCAAAACGAGTCTGCAATGCGAAACCTTCTGGCTTTTTGGCTACCAAAGAGCTAGGTTGCAAGCTATTGTCAATAATTGCAATAATCGCCAGCGAAATTCGCTGGCGATTATTGTTTTGAAGGGCAGCTTTGGTCTGTTCGACTAACAAACGTTCTGGATTTCGATTATGATTCTGGACCTGCAACAGATTCATCATGTGTTGCTTCTCTCCACCGCATCCGCATTTTCTTAATTCAGTCGATCACTATTAAAGGGTTCCCTACATCACGCGGAGCGTGATGAGTACGTACTCATCACGCTCCGCGTGATGGTGCCGAGCATAGCAACCCAAAAACTAGAGTTTGACGTACCACTAGTCTGATGCTTTGTCGTTTCCAGAACATGTACACTACACTCATACTCTACTTCAATTCTCCTTATGTCCATCCGCGTCGCGATCCATCACGAAACCAATTACACCTACGATCGAATAGTCAACTTTGGTCCCCAAGTTGTGCGACTTCGACCTGCTCCGCACTGCCGAACTAAGATCGTAAGCTATTCGATGCGAGTGATCCCTGCAGATCATTTTTGCAATTGGCAACAAGATCCCCAAGGAAACTATCAAGCGAGACTGGTTTTCCCAAAACCAGCCAAGCGAATGTCAATCATTGTTGACTTGGTTGCTGACCTAACAGCGATCAATCCATTTGATTTTTTTCTTGAGAGCTACGCCGATGATTTTCCTTTCGAATATGC